>JAHBWF010000260.1 GCA_019637105.1 Labilithrix sp. | reverse complement strand
CGCCGGCGAGGCCGCGGGCCCGCCGCGCCGAGGTCCCGTCGAGCCCGGACCGTCCCGCGACGCCGGCGGCGCGGGCGCTTGCTCTGTCGAAGCGACTCACCCGTCGCTCGTACCCCGTAGGGACCCGGAAACCAAGCCGCACGCACGCGCGCGTGCGATCGACGCGCGCGGCGCGGTCCCTCACGGCGCGAGGCCGAAGGCGATGCGACGATCCCCCGCCTTGTCTCGGTGCCGGAGGTAGGCCATACGGTGGCGATGTCCTCCAAGAACGTCGGGAACGGCGCGAAGGCAGCGAACGGCGCGAACGGCGCGAAGGCGTCGAACGGCGCGAACGCCGAGTGGATCGTCCGCCCGCACGGCGCGCTCGAGAAGCTCGCGGACAACCTCTGGTGGACGTGGGGCTCGCTGCCGGGGATGTCGCTGAAGCGCTCGATGGTCGTCGCGCGGCGCAAGGACGACGACCTCGTGATCCACAACGCCATCGCGCTCGACTCCGCCGGCATGCGCGAGCTCGAGGAGCTCGGCGAGCCGCGGTACCTCATCGTCCCCAACGCCGCGCACCGGCTCGACGCGCCCGCGTTCAAGGCGCGCTACCCGCGGATCCAGGTGTTCGCCCCGCGCGGGGCGCGCGACGCCGTCGCCAAGGTCGTCGCCGTCGACGGCATCTACGAGGACTTCCCGGCCGACGACGACGTCCGCCTGGAGATGCTCCACGGCGTGGCCGACGCCGAGGGCGCGATGATCGTCCGCTCGCCCGACGGGATCACGGTCGTGCTCAACGACGCCGTCTTCAACATGGATCGGAAGCGCGACCCGCTCGGGTACCTCTTCACGACGCTCCTCGGCTCGGCGCCGGGGCCGCGCGTCTCGCGCCTCGTGAAGCTCCTCTTCGTCAAGGACAAGCAGGCGCTGCGCGAGGACCTCGAGCGCTTCGCCGAGCAGCCCGACCTCGTCCGCCTCGTCGTCGCGCACGAGAAGGTCGCGAAGGGCAGCGACGCCGCCGCGGCTCTGCGAAAGGCCGCGACGTACCTCTGACGCCGCGGGCCCGCCGGAGACGCGTCACGGGAACGTCGCGGTCGCCGACTTGCACTCCTTGGGCTCGCAGTCCGGGCCGTTCGGGCCCGGCGTGACCTTGTACGAGAGCCGGATCGTCTTGTCGCCGAGGAGGACGCCGTCGCGCGTCGCCCGGACGTGGACGACCTCCGCGGTCGTCGTCTTGACGTTGAGGTTCTGGATCGACTGCTGCTCGGCCGGGAGCGCGCTGCCGATCAATCCGAGCACCACGTCGATGCGATCGCACGCGTTCGAGAAGCGCGGCTCGAGCGGCAGGCTCGCCCGGCACGTGGTCTTCTCGCCGTCGACCGTCACCTCGAAGATGTAGGTCCCGGCCTCGCGATAGGTGAACGCGATCTCCACGCCCTCGAGGCCGCAGCCGATCGTGGTGCACGTCTTGGCGTCGAGCGGCGCGACGTCCCCCGTATGGCCGCACGACGCCGCGAGCGAGCCGAGCGCCACGAGGGCCGGGACGAGGGAGGCGCGCGCCGGAGGCATGCTCTGGAGGATCCCCCGCTTCGGGCCGGACGGCAACCTCGAGCACGGTCGATCCTGGCGCGACGCGACGCTCGCGCTTGCTCGGGCGCTCACTCCACCTGCGACACGACCGTGACCACGTGCGTCTCGACGTCCACGTCCCGATAGATCTTCTCCACCGTCCCGTCGGGACCGATCACGTAGGTCCGGCGGTCGGCGAGGCCGAAGACGACCGGGACGCCGTAGGCGCGCGCGATGTTCCCGCCGACGTCCGAGATCAGCGGGAACGGGAGCCCGAGGCGCTCGGCGAAGCCCTTGTGCGCCTCGAGGGTGTCGGTCGACACGCCGACCACGACGACGCCTTGCCGGCGGAGGTCCTGCCACGCGTCGCGGAAGTCGAGCGCCTCGCGGATCGCCAAAGGCGTCTCGTCGCGCGTGTAGAAATAGAGGATCACCGTGCGCCCGCGGAGCGACGAGAGCGCGACGTTGCTCCCGTCATGACCGAGCGCCACGAAGTCGGGCGCGGGCGCGCCTTCGGCCACGACCTCGGCCGCCGACACGCTCGGGGCGGTCTCGGGGACCGACGCCGCCTCTTGCTGTCCGACGGCCGTAGACGCGCAGCCCGAGAGCAGGAGCGCGAGCTCGATGCCGAGAAACGCCCCGCGCACGCGCGCGCAGGGCCTCAGGGTCAGGTGCTTCATCCGACGTCCTCCACCGAGAGAAGTGGGGGCCGATCGTGACGTTCGTCTCTCGCCTCGATGTCGACATGTGTCGACGCCGAGCGCGCTCCGCCGAGACCGGGGCCCGGCGGAAGCCGCGCAGCGGCGCGCCCGAGGCGAAGCCGCCACGGACGCGCGGGCGCTCGACGCTACTTCGGGACGTTCGGGGAGACCGCGCCGCAGGGGAAGCGCGCGGTCAGCTTCGCGTCGGGCGACGACTTGAGCGTCGCGCAGGCCGAGCCGACGAGCTCGATCCGCGACGGGTTGACGAGGCGCCAGCCCTCCTCGGGGGCGCCCGGCGCGTCGAGCGGGACCTCCTGGCCGTTGAGCGTGACCGTGCCGAGCTTCTCCATCCCGGGCTCGACCTTACCGTTGAGGTCGAACGTGCACGTCCGCGCGTCGAGGACGACCTTCTTCAGCGCGTCGAGGAGCTGCTGCGGCGTGCTCGGGAGGATGGCGCCGGCGTCGCCGGTCTGAGGGTTCAGGCCCTGCCCGGCGTTCGCGACGGCGTTGAAGTGCTGCTCGGCCTGCGCGGTCGTGTCGCCGATCGCGATCACGAACGTCTTGATGCCGTGCGTGTAGGTCTGCTGCACGGCCTCGACCACGGCGGCGCGGCCGGGATCCGAGGGGTAGTTCTCGCCGCAGACCGCCGGCTCTCCGTCGGTGACGAGCACGAGGACCTTCGGCGCCGTCGACGCGAGCGCGGCGAAGCCCTTCGGATCGCCCACCCCGCCGTCCGCGCCGAGGCCGATGACCGTGCGGATCGCCGGCCCGGTCGGCGTGTCGTCGTCGACGGACGCCGGGCGGAGCACCGCCTCGGTCGACGCGTACGCGTTCACGAGGAACGAGAGCCCGTTGAACGCCTTGCCGTTGAACCGCGGGCAGACGTTGTCGGTCGGACCGACGAGGAACGAGTTGTCGCCGTCGTTCGGATCGTTGTCCGTGGCGGAGTACATCTCGACGCCGATCTCGGCCTCGCCCTCGAGCTGCTGCAGGAGCCCGCCCGGGTTGGCCGCCGGTCCGATGAGGACGTCCTTCAGGACCGTCCAACGGCAGTCGGGGTTGCAGTTGTTGCTGAGGCCGTTCGGGAACCGATACGAGTGCATGCTCGAGGACTGATCGAGCAAGAAGAGCACCTTCGGCAGGATCTTCGTCAACGCCACGTCGGTGTCGGCGCAGACCGCGTCGGTCACCGTCGACCCGTCGTTCGAGCCCCCGTCGGGGAAGCCCGAGCCGGGCAGCTCTCCGCCGCAACGCCCGCGGGTCGAGCAGAGGAACCCGCTCAGGCACGCGTGCCCGGGAGCGCAGTCGGCGTTGCACTTGTTGTCGATCCCGCAATACAGGCCGTCGGCGCACTCGCTGTCGGCGACGCACGGGCCCCCGCAGAGCCCGCGGTAGATCGACCCGCAAGGACCGCCGGTCGCGTCGGGGAACGTGCTCTCGGAGGCGGTGCCGCAATGGAGGGCGACCGACAGCACGGCGAGCGATCCCAACACGCAGGCGGCGCGACGTCCGGAGCGCTTCGCCCAACGCCTCGAGCGAGAAACCAATGAGCCGCTCATCTCCTCTTCACCTCCGCGCAAGCAAGACTTCGAGCCCCCACCGGACGGCACAGCTTACGATCTTTCGGCGGCCGCGCTCCTGCGAACGCAGCCCCGAACGCACGACAAGGCCCCGGCACACCTCGCCTTCTCCCGTCTCCCGTCACGGGCTCGACACACACCGTTCACCGTGCACCCCCCGGATCACGCGTGCCCCACCCGGGCCGCGCGCGTGGCGCGAACGGCGGTCCGCAGTAACCTGAAGCGTTCCCCACGTCCGACGAGGAAGGCGCCCGCTACGTGCTCTCCGCGACACCTCTCAAGCTCACGTCCTTCGCGCTCGCCGCGCTCGTCCTCGTCGGCGCGTGCACCACCGGCGCGGACGATCCCGCGGCGACACCGCCGGTGATCGGCGACCCCAACCCGGACGGCAAGCCGCCGGGAGAGAGCTGCGCGACCGGCGACGACTGCCGCACGGGCGTATGCACGGGTGGGACCTGTCAGACAGCGACGAACACCGACGGCGTCCGAAACGGCGACGAGACCGACGTCGACTGCGGCGGCAGCGGCGGGCCGCCGTGCGACGCCGGCAAGAGCTGCCTCGCGGACGGCGACTGCGCCGGTGGCGTCTGCGTCGACTTCACGTGCGGCGGCGCGACCGGCGCGGGCTGCGGCGGCGCGGGCGCGCTCCCTCGATGCGCCGACGGCGAGCCGTGCGCGGCGGGCGCGGACTGCGCGAGCGGCGTCTGCGTGGGCGGCGCGTGCAGGCCGCCCGGCCCGAGCGACGGGGTGAAGAACGGCGGCGAGACCGACGTCGACTGCGGGGGGGCGCACCCCGACCCGTGCGCCGACGGCAAGGGGTGCCTGACGGGCGACGACTGCGAGAGCCGCGTCTGCGCCGGCGCCACGAAGACGTGCTCCGCGCCGACGTACGACGACAAGGTCAAGAACGGCGCCGAGACCGACGTCGACTGCGGCGGCCCCGGCGCCCCGAAGAAGTGCGCCGCCGGGCTCACCTGCGTCGATCACGGCGACTGCGCGAGCGACGGCTGCGGCTACGACAAGAAGTGCGCGATGGGTGCATCCTGCACGCAGCTCGAAGGCGGTCAGACGTGCGGGCCGAACGAGGGGCTGGCGAAGCAGGCCGACTGCTGCTCCCGCGCGAAGGTCGGCGCCTACGAGATCGACAAGTACCTCGTCACGGCGGGACGGATGCGCGCGTTCCTCACGCGTCACGACGGCAAGGTGCGCGACTGGGCGGCGACGCTCCCGGCGAACACGTGGAACCAGGCCTGGACCGCGAGCCTGCCGAACAGCGTCGACGGCGCCCCGGGCGACGGCAACAACGCCAACACCCAGCTCGGCCCGTACTACGGCAAGCGCTCGTGCGAGACCGGCTACCACACGGGGCACACGTTCTGGACGCCGCCGGAGTACGGCGACACCAAGGACTTCCCGAGGAACGTCCTCGACACCAAGGCGCTGAACTGCGTGCCCTGGTGGCTCCTGGCGGCGCTCTGCGTGTTCGACGGCGGACATCTCCTCACGGAGGCCGAGCTCCGCGCGGCGTACACGAACGGCGGCACGACGGCCTACCCGTGGGGCGCGCGCGGGACGTACACGACCGGCGCCCAGAACGCCTACGCCGTCGGCTACTACAGCTACGCGACGCCGAACCCGCCGCCGAACGCGGCGTTCGACGTGAACGGCTACAAGGACGTCGCGTTCTACGTCGCGCCGCCGGGGCGGCGCCCGGCCGGCAACAACGCGACCGGGCACGCGGACCTCGTCGGCAACTTGCTCGAGTGGGTCGGCGACAGCGAGCGCCAGTTCGTCTGGAACGGCTCGTTCGAGCGGCACTCCAGAGAGGCCGACACGATCCAGGCGCCGATCGACGAGGACCCGTACATGGCGCGGGACCCGCGGCCCGGCAGAGACAACCGGCCCTGGACCTGGCCCGACGTCGTCGCGGGCGCACCGGACTCGGGGAACGTCAACGGCTACTACGCCATCGGCGGGCGCTGCGGGTACTGAGCGCCCGCGCGAACGCCGGAGGCCGTCAGGCGATCACGCGCAGCGAGCCCTTCACGACGCCGTACCCGCCGTCGGTGCGGAGCTCCTTCCAGACGCCCGCGGACCGCGCCGGATCGTCGATGGCGCGACGGTACGCGCCGACGAGGCGGCCGACGTCGGCGCCCGTCTCGCGCACCAGCTCGATCCGAAAGCGACGGACGCCGGCGCGCGCCAGCTCGGGCAGGAGCTGCACGGCGCTCTGCGCGCGCGCGTGAAAGACCGTGTTGCGGCAGCCGACGTCCGCCTCGACCGGATGGTCCATCCCGGCCCGATCGCGCAAGGCGACGCGGTGCTTCTCGCACGGGCGCCCGCAGCTCTTGTAGTCGCGGCCGTCCGAGAGGAGCGCCGCGATCACGCAGTGCTCCATGTGGAACAGCGCCATCGGGTGATGCAGCACCGTCTCCATCCACGGTCCGAACGGCGTCCGCGCGAGCGCGAGGAGCTGCGCGGCGTCGAGATCGAACGACGGCGTGAACGCGTGGAGCCCGCGCGAGAGGACCTCGGCCGCCGTCACGCGGTTCGTGACGTTGAGCGAAAAGTCGCCGATCGCCTGCGAGGCGCCGCCCGGCGCGAGCTCGCGCAGCGCGCCGAGGCCGCGCACGAGCACGGCGTCCGGCGCGAGCGACGCGACGTAGCGATCGATCTTCTCCTCGCCGGGCTTGCGAACGCGGGGCGGCGCGACGCCGACGAACGCTCCGAGGTGGCGCGCGCGGAGCGTCCGGAGCGCCTCGCCCGTCCCGGTCAGCTCGAGGAAATCCAGGTAGACGCCGGCCGCCCCCGCCTCGAGCGCGCTCGTCGCCTGCTCGAGCGTGCGGCAGAGGACGAAGAGGCCCGCGCCCGGCGGCGCGCGGTCCGGGACCGACGACGCCGTGACGAGGTCCGCGAAGCCCGCGCCCGTCGTGGCGTGCCTCGCCGCGGGCGGCGCGGCCTCCACGAGCGCGGCCACGAGCGCGCGCCGCGCGCGGTTGAGCGACGACAGAGGCAGGATCGCGCCCGGCGGGAGCGCGCTCTCGAGGTCGCCCAGCTCGAACGGCGAGTCGCCGAGCCGGCCGAGCTTGTCGCGGAGCGTGCGCTCGTCGAGCGGCGCCGAGCGCGCCTCCTCGACCGGCGCGTCGCCCGTCACGCGCGCGTACGCGCCGTGGCTGGTCGTCCCCTCGAGCACGAAGGGCTCGCCGAAGCGGCCGGCGACGCGCAGGGCGACGCGGACCTTCCGCTCGACGGCCGCGCGCGCGAGGACGCGCTTGTCGACGCCGGGCGCGCCCGTCCGGTGGACGCGCCGCGCGACGCCGGGCGGGACGTCGCTCACCGTCGCGTCCGGTCCGAGCCACAAGCGCGCGGCGGCGCCGGCGGGCGCGCGCTCCGCGTCCTTCCCGCCGACCTCGATGGCCCAGACGCGCCCGCCCGTCTCGCCCTCGCTCGCGAAGCCGCCCTCGACGAGCAGGCCGTCGCCGCGCTCGACGTCGGCCTCGAGCGCCACGACCAGCCAGGAGCGCCCGCGGACGCGCTCGATCCGGCGGAGCGAGCCGACGAGCAGCCCGCGGTGATCGCACGAGCGTCCCTCGACGAGGCGCTGGTGATCGACGCCCGGGAAGAAGCCGGGGCCCGAGCCGCGGGTGAACGTCTGGAGCGCGTCGCGACGCTCGTCCTCCGTCGGTCCTTCGCCGGCGCCGACCGCGGCGTCGATCGCCTTGCGGTAGAGGCGCGTCGTCGCGGCGACGTACTCCGGGCCCTTCAAGCGGCCCTCGATCTTGAGCGAGGCGACGCCCAGCTTCACGAGCGCGGGCACGAGCGCGGACGACTCGAGGTCCTCCGGCGAGAGGAGGTACGCGTCGTCCGCGGTGTCGACGCGCTCGCCGTCGACGACGAGCTCGTACGGGAGCCGGCAAGCCTGCGCGCACGCGCCGCGGTTCGCGCTGCGTCCGCCGATGGCCTCGCTCGTGAGGCACTGGCCCGAGTACGAGATGCAGAGCGCGCCGTGGACGAAGACCTCGAGCTCGACGTCGGTGCCCGCGCGGACCTTGGCGATGTCGTCGAGCGACAGCTCACGCGCGAGGATCACGCGCGTCGCGCCGAGCTCACGCGCGAGCTCGACCGACGCCGCGTCGGTGCAGGTCATCTGCGTCGAGGCGTGCACCGGCAGATCGGGCGCGAGCGCGTGCGCGAGCTTGGCGACGCCGAGGTCCTGGACGATCACGGCGTCGACGCCCGCCTCGGCGCAGGCGCGGATCGCGCGCTCCACCGACGGGAGCTCGTCGTCGAACACGAGCGTGTTCAAGGTCACGTAGCCGCGCGCGTCGCGCTCGTGGAGCCAGCGCATCGTACGGCCGAGCTCGTCGGCGTCGAAGTTCGTCGCGCGCGCCCGGGCGTTGAAGCCCTGCAGGCCGAAATACACGGCGTCCGCCCCCGCGCGCACCGCAGCCTCGAGCGCGGCGCGATCTCCGGCGGGCGCGAGGAGCTCGGGGCGCCGGGACGTCGTGGGGCGGGTCATGGGAGCCCGTCTTTAGCGCAAACGACGCGGAAAGCACGCCTCGCCGTACGCCGGCCGTCCCACGC
>JAHBWF010000026.1 GCA_019637105.1 Labilithrix sp. | reverse complement strand
CGACGCGCCGCCGAGCGCCGGGCGGACGAGCGCGACGGCGAAGCGCCCGCCCGACAAGCGGCCGGCGAAGCCGCCGAAGCCGAGCGGCGTCGCGACGACGCCCGGCTTCTGAGCGCCGCCCGCCCGCGGTTCGGACGGCGAGCTCCGCGCGACGCGGCGAGCGGCTCAGCGCGACGCGGCGATGGCGAGGACGACGAGCACCGCGACGACGGCGCCGACGATCAGGTAAAGCCGCCGCTTGTCCTCGCTCGCGTCCTCGGGCGACGCGGCGAGCTCGCCGCGCTTGCGCCTCTTCGTCTTCTTGGTCTTGCCCTTCTTCTCCGTCTCGGGCGCCGGCGCCTTCTTGGCGCTCGGCTTGGAGGCGACGGTCCGGCCCTCGGCCTTGTCGTTCGCCGCCTTGGGCGCCTTGGCGTCGACCTTGGCCGCGTCCGGCTCGCGCCTCGGCGGCGGGTTCGGGGGCGGGAGCGTCGGGAGGGGACGGGAGGCCGGCCCGCCGTCGGCCTCGAGGAGGCTCGACGACGCGATCGGGACGGGGGCGGGGGGCGCCATCGTCCCGGCGGAGACGCGGACCGACGCGGCGTCACGCAGCCATTTCGTCTGGCGCGCCTCGCCGCCGGGGAACACGCGCTCGACGAACGCCGCGAGCTTCGGCGCGTGGGGGCCGGTCGCGCGCGCGAACGCGTCGAGATCGGTGCGCATCTCCTCGGCCGTCGCGTAGCGCTCGTCCCGATCGCGGCGGAGCGCGCGGTCGATGATCTTCCAGAGCGCCTCGGGGAAGTCGGGGTCCTCGTCGCGCGGATCCGGCACGTGCGCGTCGCGGATCGCCCGCAGCGTGGCGACGTCGTTGTCGCGCTTGAACAAGCGCTTCATCGTCGACATCTCCCAGAGCGTCGTGCCGAGGGCGTAGATGTCGATCCTCCGATCGATCGGCTTGCCGTGCGCCTGCTCGGGCGCGAGGTAGGGGATCTTCCCCTTCACGATGCCGTCGGCGCTCTTCGAGGCGCGGACGCGGGCGCGCGCGAGCCCGAAGTCGATCAGCTTCACCTCGCCCGAGTGGGTGAGGAAGATGTTCGTCGGGTTCACGTCGCGGTGGATGACGCTGAGCGGCGCGCCCGTCTCGTCGACGAGCTCGTGCGCGGAGTGCAGCCCCTCGGCTACCCGCGCGCACACCCACGCAGCCGTCCCCAGCTCGAAGCGCTCGCCCGTGCCGGCGACCACCTCCCACGCGTCGGCGACGGTCCGTCCGGTCAAGAGCTCCATCGCGATGAAGCGGTGCTGGCCCGTGACGCCGTACTCGAGCGTCTGGATGACGTTGGGGTGCGAGAGGCGCGCGAGGATCTTGGCCTCGTCCACGAACATCGCCGTGAACTGTTCGTCGTTCGCGAACTCGTCGCGGATCACCTTCAGCGCGACCAGCGCCTCGGATCCGTCCTCGCGTACCTCTCGACCGAGATAGACCGTGGCCATCCCGCCGCCGCCGATCTTGGCGCCGACCTCGAACCGGCCAAGCGTCTTCGGGGGTTTGCTCGGGACGGGGAGCACGCGATTTCGTAACCTACCAAAGAAGATCCGAGAAAGTGGAATCCTAGGCTGAACCTGGAACTAGAGGCCTCTGCTTTTCGTGCATGGTAGAGTCCGCCTCATGGGAAGAGCGGGACTCTCGGGGGTTCGTGCATTCGTGCTCGCGGTCGTGACGCTCGTGCCGGCGACGGCCGCCGCGCACGCGTACATCATGCAGCCGCCATCGCGCGACGTCGGCGAGGCCAACCTCGACGCGCGCGCGAAGAAGTTCGGGCCATGCGGGGGCTCGCCCCGCACCAACACGCCGACGCAGTACGAGGTGGGCGCCGAGATCGAGGTGAAGTTCGAGGAGACCATCGGTCACACCGGCTGCTACCAGATCGCCTTCAGCCCGGCCGACGACAAGGACTGGGTGACGCTCCTGCAGGTCAACGATCCCGCGGGGCGACAGAACGTGCAGACCGCGACGGTGAAGCTCCCGGCCGGCGTCAGCTGCAAGGACTGCACGCTCGTCGTTCGGCAGCTCATGTTCAACCGGGCCTGCGAGCCCGACGCGGCGCCGAACTCGGTCAGCGCCGGCGACACGTACTTCTCGTGCGCGGACATCCGCGTCGGCGATTTCCCCGACGCGGGGCCGACGATGCCCCCGCCCGACGGCGGCGTCGACGACGACGAAGACGACGGCAACAGCTCCGGCGGCGTCTCGACGACGCCGACCGACGGCGGCGGCGACACGTCGAGCAGCGGCGGCGGCCGCAGGCTCACGCCCGTCGACTCGGGAGACAGCGGCTGCAGCGTCGCGCTCGGAGCGACGAGCAGCTTCTCGCTCTGCGCGTCCCTCGGCTTCGGGGCGCTCGCGCTCGTTCGCCGCCGTCGCCGCGCTCAGCGGTAGCGCGTCGGATCGTAGACCGACCTCTTTCGCGGAGGGACACGCGGGGCGGCCGGCGCGCTCGCCGAGGCGTTCGCGTTCGGCGGGGGCGTGGCCGCGTCGCGTCGCGGGGGCGCCGCGGCGTTCGCGTTCGCCGTCTCGCTCGGCGTCGGCTCGTCGGCCGGCGTCGGAGCGGTGTCGCGCGCGTCGGGCGCGGGGAGCGCCTCGACGGCGGTCGCCGGCTCCGGGGTCGGCGAGGAGCGCAGGAGCGCGGCGCCGCCGGCGAGGACGACGAGCAGCGCCGCGGCCGCCGCGAGCGCCGGCCTCGAGAGCTGCCCCGCTCGGAAGTCGACGAGATCCGGGCTCGACGGCGCGAGCGCGCCCGACTGGAGATCCACGACGAACGGCGTCCGCGTGGAGGGCTCGCGGCGCGGCGCGGCGGCGTCCGGCGCGGCGGGCGCGCGCGACCCGAGATCGTGAGGAGGCGCCGGACGCGCCGCGTCTCGGTCCGGAGCGGCCCTCGCCGGCGCCTCCGGGAAGGACGGCGCCCCCTCCTCCGCGCCGGTCTCCTCCGCCGGCGCCTGGAGCGCCGTCGACAGCTGCGCCAGGTAGTCGTCGTCGGGCGTGCTCTCGCGAGGTCCCGGGAGATCGTCGTCGTCGTCGGGCGTGGTTCGCCGCGCGTCGCCGTCGCTCTCGACGTCGGGCGACGTCGGCGCGAGGACGCGCACCTCCTGCGCCGGCATCGTCACGAGCGTCGGCGAGGACCTCCGCTGGGGACCGGACGAGCGCGGGTCGAGCTCGGCGCGGCGCGCCCGGATCCGATCGCCCGCGAGGTCGCCCACGATCTGCGCGACGGAGCTGCCCGCGGCGACGGTGCCGGCGAGCGCGCGGACGCTGGCGGCCATGTCCTGCGCCGTGCGGAACCTCAGCGCGGGATCGAACGAGAGGGCCCGCGTCGCGACCTCCGCGAGGCGCGCGTTCGGCGGGGCGACCTCCTCCTCGCGCTGCCGCTGCGCGACGCGCGCCGGATCGCGCTCGTCGTACAGCCGCCGCTCGGAGAGCGCCTCCCAGAGCATCACGCCGACCGCGTGCACGTCGGCGCGCGCGTCCTGCCCCGCCTCGCCGGCGAGCGCCTCGGGCGACGCGTAGCAGAGCCCTTCGCTCGCCGTCGGGACGCGCGCTCGGCGCGGGCGCAGCACGTTGACGACGCGCGCCACTCCGTCCCTCCCGACGACCACGTTCGCCGGGCAAAGCTCGCCGTGCCGCGCGTCGATCGGCGCGTTGATCCCGTCGCGGAGCGAGTGGAGCGCGTGCAGCCCCGCGAGGACGTCGAGGAACACGCGCGCGAGGACCGCGTGCGAGAGCGCCGGCTCCTCCGGGTGCGCCCGCCGCGCGCGCGCGAGCGCCAAGAGCTCGTCGAGCGTCACCCCGTCGACGAGGTCGCTCGCCACGTGGAGGACGTCGCCCGCGAGATCGACGTGGCGCACGCGCGCGACGTTCGGGTGCCAGTTCTTCTCGATGCAGCGCGCGTCGCGGAGGAGGAGCGCCATCTCCTCGGCCGACACGAGCTCGCCGTCGAGGTCCGCCGCGCTCCGCGTGAACCGGTGCAGGACGACGAGCGAGCCGTCGCCGCGCACGGCGGCGTACGCGCGCTGCGATCGCTTCCCGAGCTCGCGCAGCACCCGGTAGGTCGCGATCGCGCTGCTCGACTGCGCGGCCTCGTTCGCCATCGGTCCGTCGAGCTTACCTCACGGCGCCGCGCGATCGAGCGCCCGGCGCCGCGCGCGGCGCGCTTTGGTGCGAGAACGCCTTCGATGATGGCGACACCCCGCAACGCGCGGCCCGCTCCGCGTCGCGCGCTGCGCCTCGCCGCGCTCACCCGAGCTCGGGCGGCGCGGTCGAGCTCCACCGCGGCCGCTCGACTCGACGTCGTCGCGAGCCGCTCCGTCGCGCGCGCCCCTCGTTCTCGTCCGATCGTCGCGTCGGTCGCGCTTCGTCGGTCGCGCTTCGTCGGTCGCGCTCCGTCGGTCGCGCTTCGTCGGTCGCGCTTCGTCTCACCTCGCGGGGAACAGGTTCCGCTGCTTCCACGCGGGCAGCTCGCGGAGATCGGCCCAGACCTCGCGCGCGCTCGTGTACCGGAACGCCTCGCGGCGACGGAGCATCTTCGCGATGAGCTGGCCGAGCGGCGTGCCGACCTGCTCGGCGCGCTGGCGCGGCTCTCCCTCCGAGACCTGGCGCACGAGCTCCTGGTACGGGACGTCGAGCTGCATCGCCGACTCACCGGTGAGCATCCAGTACATGAGGAGCCCGACCTGGTAGAGGTCGCTCTGCCGGCTCGTGTAGCCGGTCACGAGGATCTCCGGAGCCATGATCGCGTGGTGGACGATGTTCGGCCGGACCGCGGTCATCCCGCGCAGCTCGTTGCTGATGCCGAAGTCGCTGATCTTCACCGTCGGTCGATCGGTGTGCGTGATGAGCACGTTGCCGCCGTGGAGATCGTCGTGCACGACGTCGTTGTCGTGGAGGAACTGCACCGCGGCGAGGAGCTGCCGCGAGATCTCGATCACCAGCCCCTCCTGCATCGGGGAGCCGAGCATCATCTTGAGCGCGTGATCGCAGCGCTCGAGCGCGAGGTAAAACAGGTGATCGTGCGTGAACGAGTCGTAGATGTAGACGACGTTCGGGTGCCGCAACGAGAACAGCCGCTGGACCTCGCGGGCCCACTCGGCGTGGACCTCGGAGTACGGCCGGTTCGAAGGCCTCACCATCTTCACGGCGTAGATCTGATCGAACGGCCCGATGCACTCGTAGACCGCGCCGAACTCGCCCGCGCCGATGACGTCGCGCACCTCGTAGGTCCCGCGCGTGCCGGGGAGCTTCGACCCGACCTGCGGGTACTGCACCATGATGCGCGGGAGGGCGACGTTGGAGGTCGGGAACGCGCGCGCCGACGTCACCGGGATGGTCCCGGTCGTCGCCGGCCGGCTCGGCGCGGGCGCGGGGACGGCCGGGGCGACGGCGGGCATCTGCGGCGTCGTCGTGACGGGGATCGCCGGGAGCGTGCCGCGGTCGCGCTTGCGAGGGTTCACGACGGGCGCGTGCGCTTGCGGGACCGGCACGCCGTGCTGCGGCGTCGTCGCGGTCGGGTAGGGCGGAGGATGCGGGTACGAGTGCGGGATGACCTGGCTCTGGTACGGGTTCGTCCCGGGCGGCGGCGGGGCTCCTTGGAGCGTCGGCGCCGGGCCGTAGGGCCCGGGCGGAGAAGGCGAGGGCGCGGGCGCGTGCACCGGCGGCATCCGGTGCCCGGGCTGCGACGCAGGCGCCGCCGGGAGGATGGGCGACGGGACGATGCCGCTCGGGTGGGTCGCGGGACGGCCGAGCGGCGGCGTCGCCGACGGCGGCGGCGCCGGATGTGAGGGGCCTCCGCCGTTTCCTCCCCCGAGCGCCGGATCTCGAACGGATGAAGGCCCCGGAGGTGGCCGCGACTCACTCACGCCCCTGACTTTACCCTCGCTGTCCGCGCGGCACCACGCCGATCGCGGTCAGAGCGGCGCGCACGAGTCGATCCCCTTGATCCAGGCCCGGATCTGCTGCACGGCGCGCTCGTCCACGACCGAGGTGGCGAGCGGCGGCATGCGCCCGGTCTGCTCGCCGCGCATCCTGGCGACGAGGACCGAGCCGTCGGGATCGCCCGGGACGATCACCCGGGCGTCTTCGCGCCCGATCACGTCGAAGAACGCGGCGCTGTCGCAGCCGGTCTCGGCCAGCGGGCTCGAGAAGCGGAGGTCCGCGTTCCCGCGGCCAGGGCCGCCCGGTCTGTGGCAGTGCGAGCAGTTCGCGTGGAGGTACGCGCGCGCCCACTCCTCCGGCGCGGCCGCGGTGTCCTCGCGCGCGGGGAAGCGCGGGAGCGTCGCCGCTTCGCCGATCGGCTCCTCGAACAGCCCGACGTGGTCGAGCGTCGCGAGCTGGTTCGCGCGGCGTCGGTCCGCGTAGACGATCGAGTGGTTGAGCTGCGCGACGTGCAGCCCGAGCGTGAAGCCCGCCGCCGGGGTGTGGCAGGAGACGCACTGCGCGCGGCTCGGGAACGTGTGGGGCTTGCCCGCGACGTCCTTGACCTTGCCGTTCTCGAGGAGCGTCGCGTCGCGTCCGTCGTCCGTCCACTCGTAGGTGTAGCCGCCCCACTCGCCGTCGGCGTGGCGTACGAGCAGCCGCGTCTCGACGGGCTGCGCCCCGGCGAGGAACGTCTTGACCAGCACCGAGCCGACGGGCATCTCGAAGTCGCCTTCCGCGCCGACGCGGATCGTCGCGCCGTCCGGCACCGCCATGAACCGGGTCTTCTCGGTCCCGTCGGACCAGAGGGGCATCGCGACGGAGTAGGGCACGAGCCCGGGCGGCGCCTCCGTCGGGCGGGTCATGTCGACGCAGCCGGTCTCGCCGAGGGTCGCCGGGACCGTGCGGCCGTCGACGTTCGTCTCGACGCTCCAGAGGCCGCCGACGTGATCGGCGAAGAGCAGCTCGCCCTCCGGCGTCACCGAGAACGACGTGACGTTCTTCCCGGACTCGACGAGCAGCCTGGCGGACGTGCTCGTCGTCGCCGTCGCCGCCCGCGGGATGTGCTCGATCCGGCCGCTCACGAAGTCGGCGAACACGAGCTGTCCGCGGAGCCACGGGAACCGTGCGCCGCCGTAGACGGGACCGCCGACGATCGCGCCGCCGCCGAAGTTGACGTACTCGTGCACCGGATCGACGAGGCCCGTCGCGTCGCAGGGCGCGTCGTCCTTGCAGTGCGCGCCCTCGCGGATCGGCCAGCCGAAGTTCTCGCCGCCGCGGACGCGGTTCACCTCTTCGTACGAGTGGAGCCCGACGTCGCCGACCCAGAGCGCCGGCTCGTCCGGGTCGAAGCTCCACCCGTGAGGGTTGCGGAGGCCGAGCGCGAAGATCTCGGGGCGCGCGTCCTTCGTGGCGGCGAAGGGGTTGTCGGGAGGGATCCCGTAGGGCGTCTTCGAGACGTCGATGCGCAGGATCTTCCCGGCGAGCGACGTCGGGTCCTGCGCGAGCGCGCCGCCGTCCAAGCCGCCGTCTCCGACGGGGACGTAGAGCATCCCGTCGCGGCCGTAGCCCGGCGGCCCGCCGTGGTGGCTCGCGTCGGCGGGGCGCTCGATCGAGAGGATCTCGGCGATCGAGTCCTTCGAGAGGGTCGCGCCGCCGTCGAAGCTGCGGGCGTGGGCGATCACGAGGCGTATGCGCGTCGGATCCTCCGTCGGCGCCGTGTACTTGAGGACGAGGCCGCCGGTCGTCGCGAACGCGGGGTCGAACGCGAGGCCGAGCAGGCCGTCCTCGTAGCCGATCCCCTTCACCACGCCGCGGAGGTCGGCGACGAGCTCGGCCTCGCGGGCGTCCGCGCGATCGACGAACCTCTTCACGGTGCCGCGCTGCTCGACGACGTAATAGAACGCGTCGCTCGGGTGCCGGACGATCGCGACCGGCCCCTCGAAGGAGAGGTCGGGGTAGACGCGGACCGCGCGCGCCTCTCCGGGGCGGACGTCGAAGCCCTGGCAGCCGCGCGGCACGGGCCGCGTCTCGTAGCCGGACGGCACGTCGTAGTACACGACCCGGCCGCCGCGTTCGCAGCTGGGAAGCGCCAAGAGTGCAGGAAGAAGCAAGCTCGCGAGCCGACAGCCTCGCATATGGACGAGAGTTTAACCAGGCGCCCGCGACAATGCGAGTTCGTTGGCGCTCAAACCGACGAGCCGCGCGCGCGCTCCGCCCGTCCGTTCGCGGCGCGCCACTGCTCGTCGCGTGGCCCGCGCTCGCGTGGCGCGCGCGCGTCGCGTCCGCGCGCCCTCAGTCGAGCGGCTCGAGGCCGAACAGCGCGTCGGCGTCGACGTCCTTGCCGTCGGTCGCGACGAACGCCTGCCCGTGGGCGAACGCGAGGCCCTCGGGTTTGGCGACGCGCGGGGGCAGCGCGTAGACGGCCTTCAGATCGATCTTCGACTCGTCGACGTCGAGCACGCGCTCGACGCGCGCGACGGCGCGCCCCTGGTCGCTCAGGAGGAAGAGCCGGCCCTCGGCGTCGACCGCGAGGTCCGAGACGTCGCCGATGAGCCGCGTGTCCTTGTCCTTCAAGAGCCAGTGCTTGAGCGGCACGAGCTCGCTGTCGCCCTCCTTCGGCAGCGGGAACGCGCCGTCGCCGAGCGCCAGCTCGGGTCGGAAGCCCTCGGCCGCCGATCCCTTCGGGCCGAGCTCGACGACGGCGGACGGTCGCTTCTCCTTCGCGACGAGCACGTGACCGTTCGAGAGAAGGACGAGCCCTTCGCCGCGCGAGTTGGCGTCCGCCTTCCAGGCCGAGGCGAGCGGGTGCTCCTTCGGGATCGCGAGCCGGAGGCGGTGGGTGACGCGCGCGAGATCCGGAGCGAGCACCGAGATCGTGCTCGTCGACTCGGCGAGCACGAAGACGCGGCCCGCGCCGTCGCCCGCGACCGCCTCCCACTGCGACGCGCGCTCCCCGAAGAGGCGCGAGAGGTCGTGTGTCCGGACGCCGACGACGCGACCTCCGGGCTCGATCCCGAAGGACACCAGCGTCGGCGACGCGTCGCCGACCGCGAGGTACGTCGTCGTCTTGCCGACACGGCGGCGACCCAATCCAGACACCTCGGCGATGGGGAGGGGTGTGGCCGAGACGCTCTCGACGTAGCTCGTGCGGAGCTCGTCTTCTCCGACCGAGACGGGGTCGTCGTCGGCGTCGGAGCGTCCGGTCGACGCCGCGCAGGCGGTCGTCAGGAGCGTGGCGAAGAGCAGGCGCGAGCGCATCGCGACACGCTCACGCAACAATAGCGCCACATGAACGACACAGTCCTACATGTGGGATCTCGAAGACTTGGCGTCGTCCCGGCGCCCGCGCGTCCCCGGGCGTGACGGATCGGCGCCGATCCAGCTCACCCTCGCGGGGGCGCGAGAGGTTGCGCAACGCCGCCTCGCGGGCGCTCAGAACCCCATGTCCTTCATGCCGCTCGCGTTCATCTCGAGCGCGTCGTTGCGCTGCGCCGCCTTGGGCTTGCTCGGCATCGCCCGCGCCGTCGCGCGCGCGGCGGCGACGCGGGTCTGCGCCTCGGCGATGCGCTTCTTCTCGGCGGGGGCGGAGACGACGCGCGCCTGGGCCGCGAGCGACGCCTCGGCGCGCGCGAGCTCCTTGTCGGCGTCCATGAACTGCCCGTCGTTGAGGCGCTGCGCGGCCGCCATCTGGATCCTCGCGGACTCCTGGATCGCGACGATCGCCTTGGTGCGCGAGCTCACGTGGCTCGCGACGGCGGCCTCGTCGCCGGTGAGCTGCGTGCGCGCGACGACCTCCTGCACCCGCTCGAGATCGCTGTCCTGCGCGTCGCGGAAGCGGAGGCGTACGCTCGCGAGCGAGCGCGTCTGACCCTCGAACGACGCGGGATCGGTGATGCGGACGCGCACGAGCGCCTCGCGGTGCTGGCCGGCGTGGAGCGCGCCGAGCGGGATGCGGAGCGAGCCGCCGTCGTGCCAGTCCGCGCGCACGCCGTCGGCGCCGACGAGCGCGACGCCCGGGGCGGGGACGATCTCGACGAACGAGTCGCTCGCGATCGTGGCGTTCAGGAGCGCGAGCTCGCTCCGGAGGATGTTCGCCATCTCGCGCGGCTCGCCGAGGTGATAGAGCCGCCCGCTCGAGCGCACCGCGAGCGCGTTGAGCGTTCGCTCGTCGTAGTCGTTTCCGACGCCGAGCGACGTGATCTGCGCGCGGAAGCGGAGGCCGCGCTCGGCGATCGCGCCGAGCGTCTCGGGGGACGAGGGCCCGACGTTCGCGATGCCGTCGGAGATGACGACGATGCGGCGCAGGCTGTGCGTGGCGGGCGCCGCGGCCACCTGGCTCTCGGCGAGCGTGAGGCCGTCGAACATGTTCGTCGAGCCGCTCACGCCGAGCGCGCCGACGGCGTGGAGGAGCCGCGCGCGTGACTCGGCCGTGAGCCGCGTCGGCGGGACGACGGTGCGCGCGGTGTCGGAGAAGGTGTCGAGCGCGACGATGTCGCCGTCCTTGAGATCGTTCACGAGCGTCGCGGCGGCGCGGCGCGCGTTCTCGATCTTGGCGCCGGCCATCGAGCCGGACGTGTCGATGACGAGCGCGAGCTCCATCGGAGGCCGGACCTCGGGTCGGATCTCCGGGACGTCGACCCACACGCCGAGGAAGGTCTCGCGCGTGCTCGACGTCAACATCTCGCCCTCCGCCGCGGCGCCGATCCAAATCCCGTCGCGGGCGGCGCGCCGCCCGTCGGCGGCCTCGGCGGCGGAGGCCTCCGCCGCGCCGCTGGGCGCGACCGGCTCTGCCGTCGTGGGCGCCGGCGCCTTGGCGCTCGCCCCCGCGCCGCCCGCCGTCCCGCACGCGGTCCCCGCGAGCGCCAGCATGAGCCCGAACCCGACGCCCCTCGTCTTGCGCATGAGCAACCCTCTCGCCCGATCGACCGGGCGTCCTGGAACAGTTGGAGAACGTGATGGATTTCGCCGATCCCCGAGCGCGTTGGACGCCTGGCTGGAGGATCGGGAGACGGCTCTGCCGTGCCGGGGCGGCCCGAGGCCGCGCGACGGACATCGCGCGGCGCGGGAGCCGAGCCCGGGCAGGCTGCTACGACGCGGGCGGCGCGAAAAGGATCTACGGCTCGTCGGCTTTCGGCTCGCGGTCGCCGGCCGGCGCCCTAAGATCCCGGAGCGTCGATGCTCAAGAAGGCCGCGTCCTGGATCGTCCTCGTCGTGGTGCTGGCCGGTGTGGCCTCCGGCGTCTGGTGGTGGCGCTCGCGCAACACGGGCCCGGACATCACCTACCGGACGGCGCCGGTCGAGAGGCGCAAGATCGTGGCGCGCGTGACGGCGAGCGGGACGCTCGAGGCGACGGTCACGGTGCAGATCGGCGCGCAGGTGAGCGGCCGCGTCGCGAAGCTCTCCGCGGACTACAACTCGGTGGTGAAGAAGGGGCAGGTGATCGCCAAGATCGATCCGCAGCTCTTCATCGCGGCGGTCGAGCGGGAGCGGGCGAACTTCGCCGCCGCGAAGGCCGGCGTCGTCCGCGCGGAGGCTCAGCAGCGCGACGCCGATCTCGTGCTCAAGCGCGCCACCTCGCTCGCGGACCAGGGGCTCGCGTCCGCGGCCGAGCTGCAGACCGCCCAGACGAACGTCGCGGTCGCGGTCGCGCAGACCGAGGTCGCGAAGGCGACGCTCCAGCAGGCGAGCGCCGCGTTGCACCAGGCGCAGGTGAACCTCTCGTACACCGACATCATCTCGCCGATCGACGGCGTCGTGCTCTCGCGCGACGTCGACGTCGGCCAGACCGTGGCCTCGTCGCTCCAGGCGCCGGTCCTCTTCACGATCGCCGAGGACCTCCGGAAGATGCAGGTCCACACGAGCGTCGCGGAGGGAGACGTCGGCCGCCTGCAGCCCGGCATGGAGACGTGGTTCACGGTCGACGCGTTCCCCGGGCAGCGCTTCAAGGGGACGATCGCGCAGATCCGGAACGCCGCGCAGACCGTGCAGAACGTCGTCACCTACGACGCGGTGATCGACGTCGACAACGACGACCTCCGCCTGCGCCCCGGGATGACGGCGACGACGACGATCGTGTTCGCCGAGAGGAGCGGCGTGCTCGCGATCCCGAACGCGGCGATGCGCTTCAAGCCGCCGGCGGAGGTCACCTCGGCCATCGCGTCGAGCCGCGCCGCGAGCCCCGCCGCCTCGCTGTCGGTCACCGCGGCGGACGGCGCGCCGTTCGCCGGCTCGGCCCAGCCCGCGCGGCCGTCGGGGCCGCCGGGCGAGCCGTCGATGGGGCCTCCGGGCGAGCGGTTGGCGGGGCCTCCGGGCGAGCGGTTGGCGGGGCCGCCGGGCGAGCGGTTGATGGGGGCGCCCGACGAGCGGCCCTCGCGCGCGCCGGGCGAGCCGACGTCGCGCACCGTCTTCGTCCTGCGCGGCGGTCGGCCCGAGTCGGTCGACGTGAAGACCGGCCTCTCGGACGGGACGCTCACCGAGATCGTCTCCGGCGGTCTCGCCGAGGGCGATCTCGTCATCCTCGAGGCGAACGTCGCCGGCCGACCCGCGAGCACGGGCGGGCCGCCCCCGCGCATGGGACGCATGTTCTAACGTCGTTCGGCCCGAAGCTCTTCGGGCGACGCACGGAGGGATGCCATGACGCGAGCCGGACAGCGAAGACGACGAGCCTCCTTCCTCGCCCTCACGCGCGCGGGGGGCGAGCGGAGCTAGAGCGCGTGGTCGCCGAGCCCCTCATCCGCGTCGCGGACGTCGAGAAGGTCTACAAGACCGGCGACGTCGAGGTGCGCGCGTTGCGCGGGGTCTCGCTCGACGTCCGTCCCGGCGAGTTCGTGGCGATCATGGGCTCGTCCGGCTCGGGCAAGTCGACGCTGATGAACCTCCTCGGCTGCCTCGATCGGCCGACGTCGGGCTCGTACCGCCTGGCGGGGCGCGAGGTCGCGAGGATGAACAAGAACGAGCTCGCCGAGGTGCGGAGCGAGATCCTCGGCTTCGTCTTCCAGAGCTTCAACCTCCTCGCGCGGACGAGCGCGCTCGAGAACGTCGAGCTGCCGCTCGTCTACCGCGGCGTCGGCGGCGCGGAGCGGCGTCGGCGCGCCCGGCTCGCGCTCGAGCGCGTCGGCCTCGGCGCCCGCCTCGATCACACCCCGGCGCAGCTCTCCGGCGGCCAGCAGCAGCGCGTCGCGATCGCGCGCGCGCTCGTGGGCGACCCGAAGGTCATCCTCGCCGACGAGCCGACGGGCAACCTCGACTCGCAGACGAGCATCGACGTGATGGCGCTGTTCCAGGAGCTCGGCCGGGCCGGCATCACGATCGTCCTCGTCACCCACGAGCCCGACATCGCCGAGTGCGCGTCGCGCGTCGTCGTCGTCAAGGACGGGCTCATCGTCACGGATCGCGAGCAGGTGCCGCGCCCCGCGCGATCGGCGCCGGCGGCGGGCGCGGAGGTGCATCCGTGAGCGGGCGCCCGAGCGCGGGGCCGCGGGGGAGGGGCCGGTGAACCCCCTCGTCACCGTCGTGGTCGCGTTCCGCGCGGTCCTCCGGAACAAGATGCGCTCGTTCCTCACGACGCTCGGCATCATCATCGGCGTCGCCGCGGTCATCGCGATGATGGCGATCGGCGCCGGCGCGAAGGCGCAGGTCGAGCAGGCGTTCTCCGCGATGGGCACGAACCTCCTCATCGTGATGCCGGGGTCGACGACTGCGGGCGGGTCGTTCGGCGGCTTCGGGAGCATGCCGACGCTCACGTGGGACGACCTCGCGGCGATCCGCGCCGAGGTGCCGGCGGTGAAGGCGGCGGCCCCGCAGCTCCGCGCGAACCAGTCGATCGTGAGCGACGAGCTCAACTGGACCACGTCGATCACCGGCACGTCGCCCGACTACTTCGAGATCCGGAGCTGGCCCGTCGCCGTCGGCGCGCCGTTCACCCAGGCCGACGTCGACGCGGGCTCGAAGGTCGTGGTCCTCGGGCAGACCGTGGTCGAGCGCCTCTTCGGGCCGTCGGCGAACCCCGTCGGCCAGACCGTGCGCATCGGCCAGTCGCCGTTCGGCGTCGTCGGCGTGCTCGAGAAGAAGGGGCAGTCGCCCTCGGGGCAGGACTACGACGACGCCGCGTTCATCCCGATGACGACGTTCGCGCAGCGCATCCAGGGCGGCCTCGGCAAGTTCCTCACCGGGACGATCTTCGTGCAGGCGACGGGCTCGGACACCACGCAGCGCGCGATGACGGACGTGCAGGCGCTCCTGCGCGATCGCCACCACATCCCGCCGGGCGGCGAGGACGACTTCTCGATCCGCAACCTCTCCGAGGTCGCGAGCGCGCAGCAGCAGGGGACCGAGACGATGACCACGCTCCTGGCGAGCGTCGCGGCGGTCTCGCTCCTGGTCGGCGGGATCGGGATCATGAACATCATGCTCGTCAGCGTGACCGAGCGCACGCGCGAGATCGGGCTGCGGATGGCCATCGGGGCCAAGCCGCGGAGCATCCTCCTGCAGTTTTTGGTCGAGGCCCTCGTGCTCTCGCTGACCGGCGGCCTCATCGGCGTCGCGCTCGGCGTGGGGACCGCGTCCTGGCTGGCGGGGAAGTTCCGCTGGCCGATGCAGATCCAGGTCGACGTGATCGGCATCTCGGTCGTCTTCAGCGCGCTCGTCGGCGTCGTCTTCGGGATCTACCCGGCCCGTAAGGCGTCGCAGCTCGATCCGATCGACGCGTTGCGATACGAATGACCGCCCTCGTCCCACGCGAGACCGAAGAAGACGTCAACATGCCCACGCGCGCCGCGAAGAAGCCCGAGCCGTTCGACGCCGAGTACTACGACCGCTACTACGGGAGCGCGCGGACGCGCGTCCACTCCGCCGAGGAGGTCGGGAAGCTGTGCTCCGCCGTGGTGTCCTTCATCGAGTGGTGGCAGCACCCGCTCGTGACCGTGCTCGACGTCGGCGCCGGCGTGGGGCTCTGGCGGCAGTGGTTCGCGAAGCGGCGGCCGAGCGTCGCGTACCGCTCGACCGAGTACAGCGCGCACGCCTGCCGCGAGTACGGCCACGAGCAGCGCGACATCACCAAGTGGCGCGCGAAGGAGCGCTTCGACCTCGTCGTCTGCCAGGGCGTGCTGCCTTACCTCGACGACGCCGGCGCGGCGAAGGCGATCGACAACCTCGCGGCGATGACGGGGGGCTTCCTGTACCTCGAGGCGATCACCAAGCGCGACATCCGCGACGTCTGCGACGAGGGGCGCACCGACGTGAAGGTGTTCGAGCGCACCGGCGCGTGGTACCGCGCGCGCCTCTCGAAGCACTACGTCGAGGTCGGCTGCGGGATCTGGTGCAAGAAGGACGCGGGGGTCCTCTTCTACGAGCTCGAGTCGCGCTGACGCTCGCGCTGCGTCGCGCCGCGCACGCCTGGCTCACGCCTCGAGGAGGAAATCGGCGATCGGCGCGAAGACGCGCGGCTGCGCGCCCTTGCAGAGGAAGAGATCGGCGTGGCCGATCGGCATCTCGGTGTCGCCGACGAAGAGGATCTCCTTGTGGGTCGAGCCGATCGCGTCGAACGTGTGGCGCGCCGTGGCGGGCAGCACGATGCCGTCGTCGTTGGCGACGACGCACAGGTACGGGTGCCGGAGCTCGGGGAGGCGGGCCGAGACGTTCACGCCGCGGATGACCAGGTCGCCGCGGCGGATCCACTCCGCGATCTCGCGGTTGATGATCGGGTGAGGGTCCTCGACCGTCTGCACCATCCGCGCGACCTGCGAGAGGTCCGTCGAGCGCTCGTTGAGGTAGATCGAGAGGAGCGACGGCGCGAGCTTCGAGACGACCGGCAGCGCCAGGCGCGCGACGCGGCGCGTGTTCTTCATCCGCAGCAGCCCGGCGAGGCGCCGCGAGCCGAAGACGAGGCGGACGAGAGGATGCGCCTCGCGCCAGGTGACGAGCCCGGCCATCGAGACGAGGGCGTGGACCGGCGCGCGCGGCGCGATCGCGACGTGCGCGAACGCCAGGGCCGTGCCGAGGCTGCAGCCCACGAGGTCGAGCTTCGAGGCGCCGGTCGACGTGTGCGTGAGCACGTGCGCGACCGCCGCGCCGACGTCCTCGACGGCGAGGCTGCCGAGGTCGTAGCGGTGGTTGCCGCGGGCGCGGATCGAGCGGCCCTGTCCCCGGAGATCGACGGTCCACGCCTCGAGCCCGCGCGCGGCGAGGCACTCGACCATCGACGGGCCGGTCGGATGAAAGCTGAAGATGAACGAGTTCATCCGTAGCCGGGCACGATGAGGACGGGGGCCGCCCGGCGCGCGTGGGGCCGTACCGCGTGATGGCGATGCGCCATCCGGCGCGGTTGTCGACGAGGAAGCGATCGACCTTCATGGGCGTGCTCACGGCGCGTGCGGCTCGGACAGATAGCACGCCGCGCCGCGGCCGCGGCGCGCGGCCTTCGCTCGTTCACTCGAGCAGGCAGAGCTTCAAGTAGCGTCCCTCCGGGAACGCAGGCAGCGTCGGGTGGTCCGCGGGCGCCCCGTGCTGCTCGAGCAGGCGCAGATCGGCGCGGCCGAGCGCGGTGTCGTCGAGCGTGGCGGCGAAGTCCTCGGCGGTGACGTGGCTCGAGCAGGAGGCGGCGACGAAGCTGCCGCCGTCGGCGAGCACGTCGACGCACGCGCGGTGGAGCGCGCGGTAGGCCGCGATGCCCTTCGGCTTCGCCTTCTCGCTCGGCGCGAAGCTCGGCGGATCGCTGACGACGACGTCCCAGCGCTCGCCGCGCCGCGCGGCGGCCTCGAGCCACGCGAAGCAGTCGGCGGTGACGAACGCGTGCGCGCGCGGGTCGACGCCCGCGAGGCGGAAGCTCTCCTGCGCCGTCGCGTGCGCCGCCGTCGCGACGTCGACGCTCGTGACCGCGCCACCCGCGAGCGCCGCGCGGAGCGAGAAGCCCCCGGCGTACGAGAAGAGGTTCAGGACGCGGACGGGCGCGCCGCCGGCGGCCGCGCGTCGCGCGACGAGCTCGCCGACGCGTCGCCGGTTCTCGCGCTGATCGAGGAACGCGCCGGTCTTCTGCCCCCGCGCGAGATCGACGACGAACGGGACGCCGTGCTCCTTGACCTCGACCTTCTCGCGGGCGGGGCCGAAGACCGGGCGGAGCTCGGGCGCCTCGCCGCGGCGCCCCTCGCGCTCGAGGAGCGTCGTGATCCCGATCGCGCGGAGCGGCGCCTCGACGTCGCGGAGGAGGTCCGCCGAGACCGCCCGGGCGGCGTCGCCGTCGATGCGGAGAACTGCAACGTCTCCGTAGCGATCCACTACGAACGCGGGGACACGGTCGCCCTCGCCGTGGACGAGGCGGTACGCGGTGGTCGCTCCGTCGGCGAAGAGGCGAAGGCGGATCTCGATGGCGCGCTCGAGGCGCGCGCGAAACATCGCGGCGTCGAGGCGCGCGCGCGGGTCCAGCGACCAGACGCGCACGGCGATCGGCGAGACCGGATCCCAAACGCCGCAGCCCAAAGGCTGGCCGACCTCGTCGAGGATGCTTACGATCGAGCCCCCGCCGGGCCGGCTCGCGCGCTCGTGGCCCGCTTCGCTTCGAGAGATGAAATGTTGGACCACCGCGGACCGGTAGATCCACGGGTGTCCTCGACGGATCGACTCGACCCCGCGACGGGAGACGCGGACCGCGGCCATCCCGTCCATCGGAGCTCCTCGCGCCCCTTCCTCCCGCTGGCCTGATCTCGACGGCATGTCACGCGTGTCCCGCCGCCCTCCTCGCTTGTCCGAGGCTCGTTGTTCTGGAGCACCGGCTCGTCTCGAGCCGGTCGGTCCTCCGCGGCGTGTATTCACAGGTAGGCCTCTTTTGGCGATTCGCGGCTCAAGGTGGCGCAACGTGGGACCTATTTACGGTCGGGCGGTCGTGCGTGCGTTGACGGTGGCCGTGTGTGCACGTTCCAATACGTCAACTTCACTCGAAGAGCACGGGGCGCCGCGGAAGCGACGGTCGTGCACGATGCTTGCAGATGATCGCGCCGCCACGTCGGGGACCCTCCCGACTCCCACCCCGATTCGACGAGGATAAATGAGAAAGGGACGTTCAAGCAGGCGGGGTCGGGTCTCGCGACCGCTCATGGGCGCGAAGCCGCCGCCCTCCTCGGCGGAGGCGCTCTCCACCGAGATCGCCGCGACCAAGGCGCCGCGCGTCGTCGTCGGGATCCCGACGTCCGATCCGCCGCCGGCGGGGACGAGCGGCGACTCGACGAGCCCGCCCGCGGTGCAGGCGAAGGGGGCCGTCGACGGGATCGCCCCGGGCGGCGTCGACCCGCTCGTCGCGCTCGAGCGGCTCGAATCGGTGCCGGCGGTGGAGGAGACCCCGGCGGCGGAAGAAGCGCCCGCGGCCGAGAAAGCCTCGGCGGCGGAAGAAGCGTCGGCGGCGGAAGAAGCGCCCGCGGCGGAGGACGCGCTCGCGGTCGAGAACGCGCCCGCGGCGGAGGAGACGCCGGCGGCGGAGGACGCGCTCGCGGCGGAGGAGACGCCGGCGGCGGAGGAGGCGATCGCGGGAGGCGACCGTCCGGCCTCGCTCGACGTGACGCGCGTGTTCGGGACCCCGGACGTCGAGCCGGCGCCCGCGAAGGCGGGGGCTCCAGCGGCGACGGACCTGTCGTCGACGCGCGCGTTCGGCTCCTCCGCGACGAGCGAGCCGGAGCCGGCGGACACGAAGCGCAGCTTCTCGTCGACGCCGGCGATGGGCTCGGTCGACGGCGCCGCGACGGCCGAGGCCGAGCCGGCGGCGACCGCGGAGAAGATCGCGGAGGCGCCGCGGGCGAGCGCGAAGCCGGCGGCCGAGGCGTCGGCCCATTCGCCCAAGGCGAGCGTCGCCCCGCCGAGCGGGAAGGCGGGGAAGAAGAACAAGAAGAAGAAGGGGGCGGGCTCGAAGGAAGCGGCGCGCGCGGAGTCGACCGAGACCGAGCCCGACGAGATCAGCGTCCCGCCGATCGGCGACCTCGGCGTCGACGAGCAGTTCTTCTCCGAGGGCGACGTCTCGCGGCACCTCGCCGTGGAGGCCCTCGAGGGCGACGCGCTCACGGTCGTCGACAAGGCGAAGCGCAAGTCCGAGCCGCACGTCGTCGAGCGTCGCGCGCGCTTCGCGCGTTACGTGAAGTGGGCGGTCGCGGGGGCGGCGGTCGTCTGCCTCGCCGCGGTCGCCCGCACCTCGCTGTCGACGAACGAGGCGGAGTCGCTCGGCTCCGCCGTGAGGACGACGGCCGAGGCGCCGCCGGCGCTCCCCAAGGCCGCGATCCGCGAGGCCGCGCCGGTCGGCGAAACGACCCCGACGTCGACGGCGACCGTCACCGCCGCCGAGCCGCCGCCGGCCGAGCCCACGAGCGAGAAGACGCCGGAGGCCGATCCCGCGGCGGCGAGCGCGCCGAGCGATCCCGCGGCGGCGAGCGCGTCGCCGACGGAGAGCGCTTCGGGAGAGGCCGCGCCGACGTCGCAGCCGATCACGGGCGACGCGAAAGAGGAGAAGGCGAAGGCGCGGGTCTCGCTCGAGAAGCGAAAGCTCGCCGACGCGATCGAGGCCGCCGAGCGCTCCGTGCAGCTCGACGCGACCGACGCGGAGGCGTGGCTGATCCTCGGCGCGGCGTATCAGGAGAAGGGCAACATGGCCGCGGCGCGCCGCGCCTACGCGTCGTGCGTCAAGGAAGGGAAGACCGGTCCGCGCGCCGAGTGCGCGAAGATGCTTCGCTGATCGAGCTCGCCGGCGCGCGCGCGCACCGAGCGCGTGCGCACAACTGCGGGCAAAACGGAGCGTCGCGTCGAAACGCGCCGGCGCTCCGTTGACACGACCCGAAGCGGGGGGTAGAGCACGCGTCCGAAAGGCCCACGAAAACAGGGCTTTTGTTCAGGAGGCGCGCTCGTGTTCAAGAAGGTTTGCCTCTTTTCCGGTAACGCGAACCCCGAGCTCGCCGCCCAGATCGCGAGCTACCTCGAGACGCCTCTCAGCAAGGTGAAGGTCCAGCGCTTCAGCGACGGCGAGACCTTCTGCGAGATCAACGAGAACGTCCGCGGCGTGGACGCGTTCATCATCCAGCCGACGTCGAGCCCCGTGAACGACCACGTGATGGAGCTCCTCATCATGGCCGACACGCTCCGGCGCGCGTCGGCGACGACGATCACGGCCGTCATCCCGTACTACGGCTACGCGCGCCAGGACCGAAAGGTCGCGCCGCGTACGCCGATCACCTCGAAGCTCGTCGCGGACCTCATCCAGGCCGCCGGCGTCACGCGCGTCGTCTCCGTCGACCTCCACGCGGGGCAGATCCAGGGGTTCTTCAACATCCCGTTCGATCACCTCTACGCGCTGCCGATCATGATGGAGGACTACCTCAAGAAGAACTTCGACTCGGCGGCCGTGTTCGTCTCCCCGGACGCCGGCGGCGTCGAGCGCGCGCGCGCCTACTCGAAGCGCCTCAACGCGAGCCTCGCCATCATCGACAAGCGTCGCGAGCGCGCGAACGTCTCCGAGGTGATGCACCTCATCGGCGACGTCAAAGGCAAGGACTGCATCATCGTCGACGACATGATCGACACGGCGGGGACGCTCACCGGCGCCGCGCGCGCGCTCATCGACCACGGCGCGAAGCGCGTCGTCGCTTGCGCGACGCACGGCGTCCTCTCGGGGCCCGCCATCCAGCGCATCGTCGACTCGCCGCTCGACGAGGTCGTCGTGAGCGACACGATCCCGCTGAGCGAGGCCGCGAAGACCTGCACGAAGATCAAGCAGATCAGCATGGCGCGGCTCCTCGGCGAGGCCATCAAGCGGATCCACAGCTCCGACTCCGTCAGCTCGCTGTTCGCCTGAGCGCGCGTCTCCGGCGACGGCGCGGCCGCGCGAGCCGGCAGAGCCGCGCGCCTCGCGCTCTCGACCGCAGCTCGCTTTGCGCGCGCCAGCCCCGGGGCCGCTCCCAGGCGCCACCGCGAGGAGCTCGCGTCGATCTCCCGCGACGTGTCGACGACGCGACGTGTCGACGAGGCGAGCGCGGCCGCTCAGGGCCAGGCGCAGGAGAACGCGCTCTGCTCGAGGTCGCACGGCGCGCACTCGCCCGCCGTGTTGCACGCGTTGCACGCGGCCTCCGAGCTCGTCACCTGGCAGACCCACGCGCCCGACGTGTCGCCGCACTTCGACGTGACGAACCAGGACGCGCCCTTCGTCCACGCGAGGTGGCAGAGGCCGGCGTCGCCCGACTCGGCGTCTCCGCGCCACGCCGCGAAGGACGGGAGGCTCGCGGCCGTCCCGCCGCCGGTCGGGGCGTCGGGCACGAAGACGGTCACGTTCACGTCGGCGCGGACGCCGTCGACGCTGGCTGCCCGCTCGCCGCTCTTGCCGTTCTGCTCCACGGCGATGTCGACGTCGCCGGTGAGGCTCTTCGGGACGCGCGCGACCTCGCCGAGGTCCGCGGGCGTGATCGGCCCCGGCGTGGTCGCGCTCGACTTCACCGCGGCGAGCGTCCGGCCGAGGTTGTCTCCGAGGCGGCGGTAGCGCTCGGCGAGCGTCACGGTCGACGCGGCCGGGGGGGCCGGATCGTCGCTGCAACCCGCCGCGGCGAGCGCGGACGCGCCGGCGACGGCGACCGCGGCGAGACGAGGCGAGACGAGACGAGCGACGAGGATGGAACGCCGGCGGCCGCCGAGCGGGGATGTCGTCATGAGGGGACCTCTCGAAGCGAAGGGAATGCTCTTACTTACCCGGACCGTGCCGCGAAGCAAGATCCGCTACCGTCGGCCGCGGCTCTCTGCTAAGCATCCGCCCCCCGAGCTTCCCGAGCGTCTTTTTTCGGGGATCGGCAAGCCTTACGAGGAGCCCGCCATGTCCGCCGCCATGCACACCGTCGCCGCCAACCCCAGGACCGAGACCGGAAAGGGCGCCGCGCGCCGGCTCCGCAACTCGGGGAAGATCCCCGCGGTCGCGTACGGCAAGGGCCTCCCCGCGACGACGCTCGCGGTCGCCCCGAAGGACGTCGTCACCGTCCTCAAGAGCGAGCGCGGTCAGAACACCGTCCTCCAGGTGAAGGTCGAGGGCGGCAAAGAGCTCCTCGTCATGATCAAGCACTACACCTACCACCCGGTCTCGCGCTCGCTCGAGCACGTCGACTTCGTCGAGGTGCAGCTCGATCAGCCCGTCGACGTGGACGTGCCGCTCATCGCGCAGGGCAAGGCCGCGGGCGTCACCGTCGGCGGGCTCCTGCGCCAGGTCTTCCGCACCGTCCCGGTGCGTTGCCTCCCGGACCGCATCCCGCTCCGGATCGACACCGACGTGACGCACCTCGAGCTCGGCCACGCCCTCGCGACGAAGGACCTGAAGCTCCCCGAGGGCGTCGAGGTCCGTCTCCCCGCCGAGCAGACGCTCCTCGCGGTCGTCGCGCCGGAGAAGGACCGCAGCGAAGAGGCCACCGCCGCCCCGGGCGCGGCCCCCGCCGCGGGCGCGGCCCCCGCCGGCAAGGCGCCGGCCGCCGCGGACAAGAAGGACGCCGGCAAGGACGCGAAGAAGAAGTAACGCGTCGCTCGCCGCGCGGACCGCGCGCGGTCGTGCTCCGCCGCCCTCGAGGCGGCCCGGGGCCGCGCGCGCTCTCTGCCGGCGTCGAACGCGCGAGGAGTCGTCGTCCGTGTACCTCGTCGTCGGGCTCGGCAACCCGGGCAAGAAGTACGCGAAGAACCGGCACAACGTCGGCTTCATGGTCGTCGAGCGCCTCGCGAGCTCGCACGGGCTCCCGGACCTCAAGGAGAAGTTCAGCGCCGTGTGGACGAAGGGCGAGATCGCCGTCGGCGGCGCGCGCCACGCCGTCGCGCTGCTCGAGCCGCAGACGTTCATGAACCTCTCGGGCGACAGCGTCCAGCCCGCCGCGTCGTTCCTCAAGGTCGATCCCGGCCACGTGATCGTCGTCCACGACGAGCTCGACCTCCCCTGGCAGGACGTGCGCCTCAAGCTGGGCGGCGGTCACGCCGGGCACAACGGACTGCGCAGCATCATCCAGCGGCTCGGCTCGCCCGACTTCGTCCGCGTCCGCGTCGGGGTCGGCCGCCCGCCGGCGGGCTTCAAGGGCGACGTCGCCGACTACGTGCTCTCCGACTTCGACGCGATGGAGCGCGCCGAGCTGCCGGACGTCGTCGACCGCGCCGTCGGCGCGATCGAGCGGGTCGTCGCCGAGGGGATCGCCCCGGCGATGAACGCGATAAACACGAAGAAGTAGGCGGCGCCGAGCCCCGCGGGACGGGGCGCGGCGCTCGAGTCTCGGCTGGACGGCGCCCCGCTCGACTGCTAGAAAGCGCGCCCCCAGCCCGAACCTCGCGCGACGAAGGGGACGGCTCGGGGGCCGGGTTCCCCGGCTCATCCTTGCTCGCGGGTCTTCTCGCGGGCTCCTTCGCCTCTCTCCCGGGAGGCGGAGCGATCCACAGGGAGTCACGAAATGCCTGAAGCACAGATCCTGAAGTCGAAAGAGTACGAGACCATCTACATCCTGCGCTCCGACGTCGACGCCGACACGGCCGACAAGGTGCAGGGGCGTGTGGCCGAGGTCGTCGGGCGCGACAACGGCAAGCTCGTCAAGGTCGAGTCCTGGGGCCGCCGCAAGCTCGCGTACCCGGTCGGCAAGCAGAAGAAGGGCGTCTACATCTACGTGAAGTACGTGGGGCGCGGCGGGCTCGTCCAGGAGCTCGAGCGCAACCTGAAGCTCCAGGACACGGTCCTGAAGTTCCAGACCGTGCTCACGAACGAAGAGGTCGACGTCCAGTCCGTCACGGTCGATCCGGAGGAGGTCAAGTTCCAGCGCCTCGAGCTCCCGGCCGAGGAAGAGGAGAAGGAGTCGCGCGAGAAGGCGCTCGGCCTCGTCGACTTCGGCGACGGCCCGCGCAGCATGCGCGGCGACCGCTCCGAGGACGACTACGGCGACGCCGGCGACGGCGCGGAAACGGCCTCGACCGCGCCCGCCGCCGCGCCCGCGGGCGACAACGCCGCGGCCCCCGCCAAGGAAGGCGGCGACGAGGAGGCCTGAGCGGCCCCGTCCCGTCTCTCTCCCCGCGGTCACGCGGGCAACAAGACTTCATCTAGGAGATTCGACTCATGGCAATGATGGATGACGACAAGGATTTCGGCCGCACGCCGGACCTCAACGCCGACGCTCCGGGCCGCCGTCGCGGCGGCAAGAAGCGCGTTTGCAAGTTCTGCGCGGATAAGGCCGCGGTCATCGACTACAAGGACCCGCAGGCGCTCAAGTACTTCGTGTCGGAGCGCGGCAAGGTCGTTCCGCGCCGCATCAGCGGCAACTGCGCCCTTCACCAGCGCAAGGTCACGCTCGCGGTCAAGCGCGCGCGCAACATCGCGCTCCTGCCCTTCACCGTCACGAGCTGAAGGAGGCTGTCATGGCAACCACGCTTCAAGTGATCCTCCAGAGCGACGTCCCGAACCTGGGCGCGTCCGGTGAGCTCGTGAAGGTCCGCCCGGGCTTCGCGCGCAACTTCCTCCTCCCGCGCAAGCTGGCCGTCCCCGCGACGACCGCGCAGGTGAACCGCCTCAACCACGAGAAGGCGGTCGCCGTGGCCCGCGCGGAGAAGAACAAGAAGGAGGCGCAGGCCCTGGCCGAGAAGATCGGCGCCCTCAAGATCACGCTCGCGCGCACCGTGGGCGAGGACGACAAGCTCTTCGGTTCGGTCACCACCAAGGAGATCGAGAGCGAAGTGAAGAAGGCCGGCCTCACGATCGACCGCAAGAAGATGCACCTCGCGGAGCCGCTCAAGGCCCTCGGCACCTTCGAGATCCCGGTCAAGCTGATGACGGACGTGACGGCGACCCTCAAGGTCGAGGTCGTCAAGAAGTAGCCCGCTCCTCGGCGTGCACGGCGGCGCGTGGTCCTCGCGATCACGCGCCGTTCGTCGTTCTGGGCGCGCCGTCCGCTCGACGCGAAGGGGCTCGCGCCGTGGCGTCCTCTCGATGCGAAGGGGGCTCGCGCCGTGGCTACGCTCGACACGAGGCGCTCGCGATGCGAAGTACTCGATGCGAAGGGCTCGCGACGTGGAGTACTCTCGACGCGACGCGCTCGTGATGTGAAATGCGCGCCCGTGTGACGTAGGCTCCGCCGAGGAGCTGCGCCTCGATCGAACGAAGCGATCGGGGCGCTCGCCGTTTCGGAGGTCGGATCTGTGGAGAAGAGGTGGGAAAAGCGTGCGAAAGAGGTCGAGAACCCGCCGACCATCGAGGGGCGCGTCCCGCCTCACGACCTCGACGCCGAGGCGGCGGTCCTCTCCGCCGCGATGCTCGACCCGTCGGCGATGGACAAGGTCGTCGAGCTCAAGCCGGAGCACTTCTACTCGGAGGCGCACCGGCGGATCTTCGAGGCGTGCCTGGAGCTGCGCGCGAGCGGATCGCCGGTCGACGTCGTCCAGGTCGGCAGCTTCCTCAAGGACCGCCAGCGCCTCGCGCAGGTCGGCGGCATGCCGTACCTCGGGCAGATCCTCGACGCGGCGCCGGTCGTCGCGAACGTCGGCGCCTACGGGCGGGTCATCCACGAGAAGTTCCGCATCCGGCAGCTCATCCTCGCGTGCCAGCGCGTCTCGGCGCAGGGCTACGGCGACTACGGCGATCCGCAGGCGTTCATCGACGGCGCCGAGCAGGCCATCTACAACATCGCGCGCACGTCCTCGAAGCAGAGCGTCGAGAAGCTGATCGACGTCATGAAGAAGTCGTTCGCCAAGCTGAACGACGCGGTCAACCGCGGCGACCGCATCACCGGCGTCTCGACCGGCTTCGATCGCTACGACCGGCAGACCGCGGGGCTGCACGAGGGCGACCTCACCATCGTCGCGGCGCGCCCCGGCATGGGCAAGACGAGCTTCGTCCTCAACCTCGCGGCGAACATCGCGAAGCCGAAGCACAACGAGCTCGCGAACGATCCGAGCCAGCGCTGGGACGAGCCGGGCGTCGGCTGCGCCGTCTTCTCGCTCGAGATGCCGCGCGAGCAGCTCGCCAACCGTCTCGTGTGCTCGGAGGCGCGCGTCGACGTGAGCAAGATGCGCACGGGGCACCTGAACCCGACCGACTGGAACAAGCTCACGATGGCGGCGAGCGTGCTCGGCGGGCTGCCGATCTGGATCGACGACTCGCCCGGCCTCTCGCTCCTCGAGCTCCGCGCGAAGGTGCGACGCCTCCAGTCGGAGTACGATCAGCGCGACGACAGCGGGAGGAAGATCCGCAAGCTCGGGTGCGTGATCATCGACTACCTCCAGCTCATGAAGGGGCGCGACGGCGCGAGCTCGCGCGAGCAGGAGATCAGCGAGATCTCGCGCGGGCTCAAGGCGCTCGCCAAGGAGCTCGAGCTGCCGGTGATCGCGCTCTCGCAGCTGAACCGCGCCGTCGAGACGCGCAGCGAGAAATCGAAGCGCCCGATGATCAGCGATCTCCGCGAGTCCGGCGCGATCGAGCAGGACGCGGACAACATCGTGTTCATCTACCGCGACGACTACTACAACCACGACTCGCCCGAGCAGGGCGTCGCCGAGCTCATCGTGGCCAAGCAGCGAAACGGGCCGACGGGCACGGTGAAGGTCCGCTTCGACAAGCAGTGGACCCGCTTCGACAACCTCTCCGAGGGCGAGTACGAGGACGATCCGGGCGGCTGAGCGCGCCTCGTCGCGCTCGCGCTCCGAGCGGGCCGCGCGGGCGCCGCGGGTCAAACGCGAGTGAAAACGTGCTAAATGACCGAGCACGATTCGGGATCATGCTCGGCCCATTGAGCTCCTCGTCATCACGGGGGCGGCGCGCGCCGCCCTGTCCCGAAAAAGCGCGCTTTTTCGGGGCCCCACCCCACGCGGCGCTCGCTTCGCGAGCTGAATTTCGATCGAGCTTCACGCTCGTTGATTTAGAAGCAGTGCTTCGATGAATGCCTCGCCGGACGCGCTCTCCACGCTCGTCGACACGCGCCGCGTGCTCGTGACGGTAGGCGCGGGCGGCGTCGGAAAGACGACCACGGCCGCCGCGCTCAGCGTGGCGGCGGCGCGCCGCGGCAAGCGAGTCCTCTGCCTCACGATCGATCCTGCGAAGCGCCTCGCCGAGAGCCTCGGCATCGCCGAGATGACGACCGAGGCGGTCACGGTCGACAACGCGCGCTTCGAGGCGGCCGGCGTCGCGATGAAGGGCAGCCTGACCGCGATGATGCTCGACACGAAGCACACCTTCGACGAGCTCGTCGTCCGCTACTCGTCGTCGAAGGACAAAGCCGACAAGCTTCTCTCGAACAAGCTCTACCAGTACGTCTCCACGTCGCTCGCCGGCACCCAGGAGTACATGGCGATGGAGAAGCTCGTCGCCGTGAAGGACGACCCGCGCTACGACCTCGTCGTCCTCGACACACCGCCGACGGCCAACGCGCTCGACTTCCTCGACGCGCCCGAGCGCCTGATCGAGGCGCTCGACTCCGCGACGATGAGGTGGTTCGTCGAGGCGTTCCAGAGCAGCGGGAAGTTCTCGCTGAACCTCATCGCCAAGAGCGCCGCCGCGGTCCTCAAGGGGATCGGCAAGATCACGGGCGGGGGCTTCCTCGAGGCGATGGCCGAGTTCATCGCGGAGCTCAACGACCTCTTCGGCGGCTTCAAGGAGCGCGCCTCACGCGTCCAGCAGACGCTCCGCGGCAGCGACGTCGCGTTCGTGCTCGTCACGAGCCCCGCGCCCCCGGCGATCAAGGAGGTCCTCTACTTCGCGGAGCGCCTCGAGGACGCGCGCATGCCGCGCGGCGCGCTCGTCGTGAACCGCTTCCACGTCCCGCCGCCGTTCGCCGAGCGCGGCGTGACCGAGGCCGACGCCGCGGCGGGGATCGCCGAGCGCGGCTTGTCGCTCGAGGAGGACGCGCCGGCGCGCCTCGTCCAGGCGCACGGCGACGCCGCCCGGCTCGCGTCGCTCGACGCGGCGAACGTGCGCGCGCTCGCGACGACCGCCGGCGGGATGCCCACGGTCCGGGTCGCCGAGCTCGAGACCGACGTCCACGACGTCGCGCTCCTGGCGAGGCTCTCCGACGTGTTGATGTCCGGGGGCGTATGACCGCCGGCCAGGACGAGCCCGCGCGACCAGGGGCGGTCGCCCGCGTGCTCGGGAGCCTGGCCAACGCGCTGCTCGATCTCGGGCTCCCGGCGATCCGCGAGTGGCTCCGCGATCGCCTCGGCCCCGCCGCCGACGTCGCCGAGATCTCGACGGACGGCGCGCGCGTGCTCCTCTCCGGCGTCGTCGTCCCGATCGGCGCGCGCGGTCGCCTCGTCCTCGAGCACGCCAGCGCGACGATCACCGCGCTCGGGATCGACGGCCTGCCGTCCATCCGCCTCCACGCGTTCGAGGGTGTCGTCGCGTTCGGCGACGCGGCGCCCGGCTTCCGCGCGGCGGTCTCCTTCACCGCGGCGGCGGAGCCCGACGAGGCGGCGTGGATCTGGGGCGAGCTCGCGATCGAGGACGCGACGTGGACCGCGCGGGAGGGGAGCCCGGCGGTGAGCCCGATGAGCGGGCGCGCGCGGCTGTTCGTCTCCTCGCGCGAGTGGCGCCTCGACGGCGGGCGCCTCGACGGCGAGGTGTTCCGCGGTCGCTTCGTCGGCGGCGGGAGCCTCGAGGCGCCGGCGGCCCCCGAGCCTGAGGCCGCCGCGCCGCTCGTCCCGCCCGCGCTCTCGACGATCGCGCTCTCGCTCGAGCGCGGGCGCGTCGGGCCGTTCGTCGACGCGGTGTCGGGCCTCGCCGGCAGGGGCCTCGAGGTCCCGTCGTTCGTCCCGCTCGACGCCGAGCTCGACGGCGAGCTCTCGTGGAGCCTCCCGGGAGGAGGGAGGGCGGAGCTCCGCGTCGCGTCCGAGGCGATCCGAGCGACGCTGCGCGGCGCGATCGGCCCGTCGGGCGAGGCGCTCGACGGCCGCGTCGACGCGTACGTCCGTCCGGCGGCGCTCCTCCGGCGGAGCCGGGTGCCTCGCGCGGCGCTCCCGCGCGACGAGGACGTCGTCCAGATCGAGCTCGACGTCGGCGGCGATCTCCGGCGCCCGGCGGTCGTCGCCCGGCTCCGCGCGCCGGAGATCGGCGCTCGCCTCGGCCGGCCGCGCTTCGTGCCGGCCGTGGTCCTGCGCGACCTCGAAGGGGAAGCGTTCGTGAAGGACGACCGCGCCGTGCTGCGCGCGTCGGCGCGCGCGCGCTCGACGCGCGTGACGGTCGACGTCGACGCGGACGTCCGCGCGCCGTCGTCGGCGCGCGGGACGCTGCGGGCGCACGCGCTCGACGCGGCCTTCCTGCGCGACGTCGCGCGCACGCTCGGCGCGAGGCTGACGATCCCCGACGACGTCGTCGGCGCCGTCGACTTCACGCTCGCGCCGGGCGAAGCGGGGCCGTCCGTCACGGGCGCGGCGACCGCGTCGAGCGCGTCGTCGAGGCTGGCGCTCGACGTCTCGCGCGAGGGCGCTCGGATCACCGGGCTCGTGGCGGCGCGTGACGTCCTCGCGACGGGCGCCTTCGCGCGCGCGCCGGTCGCGCCGGTGGACGGCGAGCTCGCGCTCGCGCTCGGCGTCGTCCGCCGTGGAGAGGCGCTCACGCTCGTCGGGACCGCGGCGGCGGCTCGGATCGCGCTCGCCGTACGCGCGCGAACCGACCTGGCGCCGTACGTCCTCGAGGACGCCACCGCCGACGTCGCGCTCGGGCCGGACGCGCTGGAGTACGACGAGCTCCGCTTCCGCGCGCACGGCGGGCGCTTCGTCGCGCGCGGGCGCGTGCCGTTTGCATCGGATCCGGCGAGCGTGCCCCTCGACCTCACGCTCGAGGAGGGCGGCGCCGAGCTCGCCGCGGCGCTCCTCGCGCTGACGCGGCGGACGTTCGCGCCGCCGCGCGAGCTCTCGGGCCGCGGTCGCCTCTCGCTCGACGGCGGGCGCTCGCTCCGCGCCGACGTGAACGTGGAGACGCCGGCGGGGACGGCGCTCGCGCTCGCGCTCACGCGGCCGCGTGGGGGCGGCCTGGCGGGCTCGATCGTCGCGGGGGACGTCGCGCTCGCCGACGTCGTCGCCTCCGGCGCGCTCGCGGGCGGCGACGAGGCGCACGGGATCGTGCGCGTCGACGCGCTCGTCGTGGCGGCGGGGGAGGGCTCCGCGGTGCTCGCCGCGCTCGCGGCCGAGCGGGTCGTCGTCACGTACGCCGACCTCGCGCTCGTCGCCTCCGGGGTCGACGCCGCGATCCGGATCGACGCCGCGGGGCTGATGTGGAGCCGCCTCGCCGCGCAGCTCTACGGCGGCGCGATCGCGTCCTCCGGGGTGTGGTCGCGGGGCGGCGCGCTGCACGCGCGCGTGTCGTTCTCGCAGGTCGCGGTCCACGCGCTGCCGCCGGTGGGCGGGCACGAGCCGGCGCGCTTCGTCCGCGGTCGCCTCTCCGGATCGATCCTCGGACGGCGGGACGAGAGGCTCCGCGTCGCCGGCGACGTGGTCCTCGAGGACGCGGCGTTCCCGGCGCTCGACCTCGTCCGGCCCGCGCTCGCGCGCTACGGCCTCCGCCCGCCGAACGAAGACGCCGCGGGCCCGGTGACCGCCACCGTCTCCGGCACCGACTGGGGGGTCTCGCTCCGCGACGTGAAGGTCGAGCTCCGCGGCGCGAGCGTCGTCGCCGAGCTCGGGATCTCGCGGGAGCGGACGCTCGACGGCCGCGCCGAGGTGATCCTCGACGAGGCGTACCTCCGGACGAGCAAGATCCTCACGCTCCCGCGCGTGCTCAGCGACCGGCTGGTGCTGCCGATCCGCGTCGAGGGGCCGCTCGAGCGTCCCCGCGTCCGCGCCGGCCTCGGCGAGTCGCTGGGCCGCTTCCTCAAGGACAACCGCGTCACGGCGTTCGTCTCGTCGGCCGTCGAGGAGGCGCAGATCCTCCTCGGGCGCCCGACGATCGCCGAGCCCGAGCGCGTCGAGGGACGACCGCCGCACGCCGAGGAGCTCGACGCCGAGCTCCGCGCGACGCTCTCCGCTCACGCCGCCGACTGGCAGACGCTCGACCGGCGCGCCGCGGAGCGGGCGGATCGGTACCGCGTCGGCTGAGGCGCGGACACGCCGCCGGCTGGCAGACGCTCGACCGGCGCGCCGCGGAGCGGGCGGATCGATACCGCGTCCGGCTGAGGCGCGGACACGGCGCTCGACGCGCGCCGGCTTCGGCCGAAGGCCCGCGGCGCGGATCGGAGACGCCGCCGGCCGGTCCGACGGCGCTCGACGCGCGCCGGGCCGCTCGACGCTCACGCCTCGCCGTCGGCGTCGTCCTTCTTCTTGCCGCGCCGCTTGTCGCGGTAGACCACGCGGAGCGGCACGCCCTCGAACCCGAAGTGCTTGCGGAGCTGGTTGACGACGAAGCGCTGGTACGAAAAATGGACCGACTCCGGCGAGCTCGAGATGACGACGAAGAGCGGCGGCGAGGTCTCGGCCTGCGTGATGTAGTACAGGCGAGGCGCGCGTCCGCCGCTCGTCGGCGGCGGACGGGTCTGGAGCACGGACTCGAAGAAGCGGTTCAGCTCGCCGGTGGGCACGCGCGTGTGGAACGCCTGGCTCACGCGCTCGATCGTGGAGAACAGGCTCGACATGCCGCGGCCCGTCTTCGCGCTCACGTGGACGACCGGGACGAACGGCGCGAACGAGATCTTGTCGCGCGCGGCCTCCTCGGCCTTCGCGAGCTCGGACTTCGAGAGCAGATCGATCTTGTTGAGCGCGATGATCATGCCGCGCCCGCGGTCGTTGGCGAGGCCGAGGATCTTCGCGTCCTGCTCGGCGACGCCCTCCTTCGCGTCCGCGAGCAGCACGACGACGCTCGAGCGCTCCATCGCGCCGATGGCCGCGCCGACGCTCGCCGACTCGACGACGTCCGAGGCCTTGGTGACCTTGCCCTTGCGGCGGACGCCCGCGGTGTCGACGAAGATGTACTTCTTGCCGTCGCGCTCGACGAGCGCGTCGATCGCGTCGCGCGTCGTGCCGGGGCGCGCGTCGACGAGCATGCGGTCCTCGCCGAGGATGCGGTTCGTCAGGCTCGACTTCCCGGCGTTCGGCTTGCCCGCGATGGTGATCCGCGGGACGCGCTCGTCCTTGTCGTCCGTGGTGGCGCGCTTGTCGGGCATCGCGGCGACGATCGCCGCCTCGAGCTCGCCGATGCCGCGGCCGTGGAGCGCGCTGATCGGGTAGACCTGCTCGACGCCGAGCCGGTAGACCTCGAACGCGTCCGCGTCGAGCTTCGGTGAGTCGGCCTTGTTCGCCGCGAAGATGACCGGCTTGTCGGACTTGCGCAGCAGCTTGACGGCGACGCGGTCGGCGCCGGTGAGCGGCACGGCGGCGTCGCTGACGAAGACCACGACGTCGGCCTCTTCGATCGCCGCCTTGACGTGGCGGGCGATGCCGGACTTCATCGGGTCGTCGCTGTCGGGGTCGAAGCCGCCGGTGTCGATGAGGACGTAGTCGCGGCCGAAGGCGGAGGCGTCGACGTAGTGCCGGTCGCGCGTCACGCCCGGATCGTCGTGGACGATCGCGAGGCGGCGCCGGGCGAGGCGGTTGAAGAGCGTCGACTTGCCGACGTTCGGCCGTCCGACGACGGCGACCAGCGGGAGCCCGTGCGAGCCGGCGGGGAGGACGCGCGACGCGCGCGTGGGGTGGTGCTTGGTCATGGTTCGATCCGCGTTGTCCGGGCGCTGCCCGCCCCCCGCCTCGTCGGCTTTCCGCCCTGGTCGCCGTAGCCGAGGTCGACGAGGCGCGCGGCGTCGTCGAACCAGCCGGGCGTGGTCTTGACGCGCACGTCGAGGTGGACCTTCTGGCCGATGAGCCGCTCGGCGCGCTCGCGCGCGGCGGCGCCGATCGCGGCGAGCATCTTGCCGCCCTGTCCGATGACGATCCCTTTGTGCGACTCCTTCGCCACGTGGACCGAGACCGTGATGTGCGTGAGCTTCTTTCGCTCCTCGTAGGCGTCCACCGTGACGGCGACGCCGTGCGGGACCTCCTGGCGGGTCCGGAGGAGGACCTGCTCGCGCACGAGCTCCGCGACGAAGAAGCGGACGGGACGGTCGGAGAGCTCGTCCTCGGGGTAGAGGTGCTCGCCCTCGGGCAGGAGCCCCTCGATCACGCCGAGGAGGCGCTCGGTCCCGTCGCGCTTCCTGGCGCTCACGGGGACGACGGCGGCGAAGTCGCGGAGCGCGGAGTAGGTCGGGAGGACGTCGAGGAGCTTCGGCTTCTCCGCGACGCGGTCGATCTTGTTGAGCACGAGGACCACCGGCTTGCCCTCGGGCACGGCGCGGAGCGCCTCGGCGTCGTCGGGGCGTACCTCGGGCGCCGCGCGGGGGCCCACGTCGACGACGAAGAGGACGACGTCCGCGTCGGCCGCGGAGCCGGTCGCGAGGTCGTTCATCCGCTGGCCGAGCCGGTTCTTCGGCTTGTGCACGCCGGGCGTGTCGAGGAAGACGAACTGCGTCCGACCCTCGGTCAGGATCCCGGCGATGCGATCGCGCGTCGTCTGGGGGTGGTGGCTGGTGATCGCGAGGCGCGCGCCGAGCAGCGCGTTGAGGAGCGTGCTCTTGCCGACGTTGGGCCGGCCCGAGCGCGATCGTCCCTGAAAGCGCGGCCGCGCCTTGCTCGGTCGAGGCCTTCTGCGGCGCGGCTCTTCGCGCGGCCCCTGCCGGCGCGGGGGCGCCCGCGGGCCGCGCCTTCTTCCGCGGCGCGGCGGCGCTCGGCGCGCCGGCCGCGCGCGGGCGGGCGCCCTTGGGGGAGCGAGGACTCGACGGGGCTCCAGCGGCCATGGGAGCGGCCACGTTTACCACGCTTCGTGCCCACCGAAGAATGCGGTATGAGGAGGGCCCGCGTCTTTGCTGCAGAGCTGCCCTTCCTTTCTCCGGATCTTGCCCATGGCCGAACCCGAAGCGCCCCCGAAGGATGATGCCGAGGACACGCCGACCGCCGACGAGGCGCCGGCGGACGAGGAGGCTCGGGGAGGCGAGGTGAAGGGGAACGACCGGCCGGAGCCCTCCGCGCGCGAGGCGAAGGAGGACGAGCCGGAGCCCTCCGCGCGCGGCGCGAAGAGCGATCCGCCGGCCGAGAGCGCGCCGCCCGCCGAGGGCGGTCCGCGATCGCGCGGCGACGACGGCGACGACGGCCACGGCCCGGCGTGGCTGTCGCTGGCGATCGCCGTCCTCCTCCCCGTCGTCTTCTTCTTCGTGCTCCCGCCGCTCACGAAGAGCGGCCTCTGGGACCCGTACGAGCTCAACGTCGCCGATCTCGCGCGACGCGTCGCCCTGAACCTCCACGGCGCGACGAACCTCGCGCTCGAGGGCGCCGACAACTCGCTCCCGCACCTCAACGACCTCGGCCGCCCGCAGCTCCCCTTCACGTCGATCGCGCTCGGATTCAAGCTCTTCGGCCTGCACGAGTGGGCCGGCCGCGCGCCGCTCGCGCTCTGGGGCGTCCTCGGCGTCCTCGCGACCTACGGCTTCGTCGCCCGGCTCGTCGACCGCCGCGCCGCCGTCTTCTCGGCCGTGGCGCTCACCACGATGCCCCTCTACTTCGTGCAGGCGCGCACGATGCTCGGCGACGTCGTGATGATGGCCGCCCTCGCGATGTCGTTCGGCGGCCTCGCCGTCGCGGTGTTCGGCGCGAGGGAGGGGGACGCGCGCGACCGGGCGGTCCGCGCGGCCTGGCTCGCGCTCGCGGCGGTCGGCCTGGTCGCCGGCTACTACACGCGCGGCTCGCTCATCGGCGTGGGCGTCCCCGCGCTCGCCGTCGGCGCCGCCTACCTCGTCGCGGTCACCAACGGCCAGCGCCTCGACTCGCTCGCTCACGCCGCGGGCGGCGTGGCCGCGCTGGTCGGCGTGTCCTTCGCGATCCGCGGCGCGGTCGCGATCGGCGCGGACCACTTCGACGACATGACCGTGCCGATCGCCGGCGCGCTGATGAAGCCGCCGTCGAAGTACCCGACGTTCGACTTCATGATCGGCCACCTCGCCCCGGCGCTCGCGCCCTGGAGCGCGTTCGTCCCGTTCGCGGTCGGCCGCATGTTCACGTCCCCGACGCGCGTGCGGCCCGACGCCTTCGCGCGCGAGAGCCAGACGCGCCTCGTGCTGCTCCTCGGGGCGGCGGTGGCGTACGTCGCGCACGGCTGGATGGCGCCGCGCGCCGACCTCGTCACGTTCTCCGCGCCCGCCGTGATGGCGGCGGTCTGCGGCGTCGCGCTCCGCGACTACGAGCGCGGCGCCCATCCCTCCGTGGCCGTCGGCGTGGGCACCATGGTGCTGCTCGGCCTGATGCACCACGAGCTGCACAAGATCCCGGAGAAGGCGTTCCACGCGTTCTCGGTCGCCTCGGGCGCGACCTTCCCGGAGAGCTTCAAGGCCCACTCGATCGCCATCTGGACCGTCGTCCTCGTCGGCTTCGCAGGCATCGCCTTCCTCACGTGGGTCGAGCGCGATCCCGAGCGCGAGCCGTTCGAGCCGAAGGGCTACCTCCGGGTGCTCCTCGCGCTCCGCGACGCCTGGGACGGGATGCTGGCGCTCGCGTACTTCGCGATGGTCGCCGGCGCGTCGCTCGCCGGGCTCGCCGTCTGGATCGGCACGCGCCAGCACGCCAAGTGGCTCCCGCAGCTCAGCTCGCAGATGCGCGACGCGGTCCTCAACGCGTGGTGGGTCACGGCCTTCGCGCCGCTCGTCGCCATCTTCGCCGTCTACTTCTGGTGCGACGTCTGGGTCTGGGCGTTCGACCGGGCGCCCCGCGGTCGCGGGACCGGCGACGTCGCGTCGGGCCTGAGGGCGGTCCTCGGCCGGTCGGCGACCCGCGGCTTCGAGCCGTTCGAGGATCTCGCGCAGCGCTTGAAGGAAGGCCGCCTCCGCGAGACCGTGCCGAAGCTCGTCCTCGGCAAGCTGGCCGTCGATCACGACAAGCTCGAGGACGGCGTGGGGCCCGTGGCGCTCTTCGTCCTCGCGCCGCTCATGTACCTCCAGGTGCCGGCCGTCCTCTTCCTCGCGCTCTGGCAGAAGGTCGGCCTCCGCCCGCTGGTCGCCGGCGCGCTCGCGATCCCGTCGGGCGTCGCGCTCTTCCTCGTCCTGGGCGTCGTCGGCGATCTCTTCCGCGGCAGCCGCGCGGCGTTCCTCGCGCTCTTCGGCGCGACGGTGTCGGCGGTCCTCTGCTTCTCGTATTACCCCGCGCTCGCGAACCAGCTCTCGCCGAAGGAGATCTTCGAGAGCTACCAGCGCACGCACAAGGGCGCGGAGCCGCTCGCGCTGTTCGGCGTCGGCGGCCGGACCGCGGCGTACTACGCCGGCGGGCAGCCCCTCATCTTGAAGGACACGCAGAGCGCGTACGAGTGGCTGATGGGCGGCGATCCCGGCGCGCGCCGCTTCCTCGCGGTCCGCGCCGAGGAGCTCTCACGCCTCAACCGCGCGTACCGCGAGCGAACGGCGAACGGCGACAACCTGCCGGTGCTCGACGCGCGTTCGAGCCAGATCGTGCTCGTCGCCTCGTCGCTCCGCGACTCGGAGAAGAACCAGAACCCGCTCTCGCGCATCGTCCTCACGGCGCCGCCGACGCCTCAGCGCAAGCTCGAGGTCGTCCTCGACGACAGGCTCCAGGTGCTCGGCTACGACATCGCCGACTCCGCCGGGAGGCTGGTGGACCGCGTCGCGCCGGGCAAGAAGTACCACATGAGGACCTATTTCAAGGTCCTCGCGCCGCTGCAGTCCGAGTGGGACATGTTCATCCACGTCGACGGTTTCCGCCGGCGCCACAACGGCGATCACAAGATCTGCGAGAACAAGTACCCGATGTCGCTCTGGCTGAAGGACGACATCATCATGGACGACCACGAGTTCAGCCTCGAGCCCAACTTCAGCCCGGGCGCGTACAACCTCTGGTTCGGCCTGTTCGTCGGTGAGACGCGCATGAAGGTCGTCTCGGGGACGAGCGACGGCGACAACCGCGTGAACGGCGGGGCGCTCCGCGTGCAGTAGCGCGCGATCGCGCCCCGCGCACGCACGAACTCGAGGCCGATTTCGGGGCCGCGCGCGCCCGAGCCGCCGCGGGAGAAAGACCGTTTCGGCTGGCGCCCAACATTGTCCCGGGCTATGCGCCAGCATCACTCGGGGGTGAGTCGCATCATGAGCAGCAAGAACGACCGAGCGGCAGAAGCGGTGGACGAGTCCGTCGCCGAGCGTCGCACCTTCGACCGCTTCGACGTCGAGTGGGCCGTCGACTGCGTCGCCTCGGACACGTTCCTCTTCGCGTCGATCACGAACATCAGCGCGATGGGCATCTTCGTCCGCACGGTCGAGCCGCTGAAGACCGGCACGCGCCTCCTGCTCACGTTCTCCCCGCCCGGGGCGCAGGGCTTCAAGCTCGAAGGCACGGTCGCCTGGGTGAACGACGTGCGCCCGGACGGCGACAACCCGAACCCCGGGATGGGGATCCGCTTCATCAACCTGAAGCTCGAGGAGCGCGAGCGGCTCGTCGAGGTCATCCGGACGATCGCCTACCTCCGCGATCCGAACTGACGGCCTCCCCAGCCCGGTCCACCCGAGCCCCGACGCTGAGACCGCCTAGTCGCTCGGGAGCGGGAAGCGGCGCACGACGATGCCGGCGTCCGAGGGCGACTTGTCCTCCCACCCGATCGCCACGAACGGTCCGCTGCCCCCGGCGGCGACGACCGGCGCGACGCGGTCGCGGCCGTCGATCCGGCTCGCCTGGAACTCGGTCGACTGGCCGTTCACGTTGTTGAAGAGGAAGCCCGACGAGCCGCCGAGGAAGCGCGCGCGGATGTGCCCGCTGTTCGCGTCGCGCCAGGCGATCACGTACGAGCCGCCGGCCGCCGGCGTGGCGGCGATCGTCGGCTGCGTCTGATCGCCGTCGGTGACGACGTCGTTCACGGGCGCCGCCTGGTCGCCGTCGATCGGGATCGCGCGCTCGTCGTAGCGCTGGACGAAGATGTCGCCCCCCTTCTCCCACACGACGGCGAAGCGCCCGTCGGGGAGCGAGGCGACGCGCCCGCCCTCCGCGCCGCCGCCGCCTTCGTTCACCGTCTGCTCGCCGCCCGACGGCGTGCCGTTCGCGTCGACGGCGCGAAGCTTGATGCCGGTGTCGCTCCGCCACACCGTGACCCAGCCCTTGCCGGTGGCGGCGACCTGCGGGCGCACGTTGCCGTTCCCGGTGCTGATCTGGTTCTGGCTGCCGAGGGTCCGCGCCGCGTTGAGCGTGCGGCCGACGATGGTCCCCGCCGCCTGATCCTGCCACGCGATGAAGAGCCGATCGGCGCCGGCGGCGATGGCCGGGGCCGTCTGGATGCCGGGCTCGCCGTCGTCGCCGCCGTTGATGCCGAGCGGAGCCGCGCCGTCGGCCTGGAAGAGGTCGTCGACGACGCGCAGGTGGATGTCGAGCGACGCGCCGACGTCGTCCTGGAAGGCGACGTAGTACTTGCCGCCGAGGAGCGCGGCCGCCGGCAGCGACTGCTGGCGCGGCGTGGCGTCCGGGGGAAAGACGCCTCCGTTGGGGAGGAAGATCGATCCGTTCGCGAGCGCCGGGGGGCTCGTCGCGGGGGAGAGGTCGTCGCTCATCACGCGCAGCCCGACCTCGAGCGTGCCGCCGCCGCTCGGGACGGCGCGATCGGAGAAGAAGGCGAGGAACCGCCCGCCGGCCCCGCTCCCCTGCGGCCAGAGGAAGAAGGCGTCGGTCTTGTCGCCGGCCTTTCCGGTCGACGTCTTGTTGCCGCTCGCCCCGACCGACAGGAGGATCTCGGTCGACTGGCACGCGTCGTCGCAGACGGACGTGCCGCCGGGCTCGCACTGCTCGGTGGGCTGGATCGTGCCGTCGCCGCAGACCGCCGGCGCGAGGTAGCGGAACATCTTGATCGAGATGGGTACGGCGTCCTGGTCGATCGTCGCCGTCGTGCAGCCCACGGCGAGCAGGCTCGCGCCGGCGCGCGCCGCCGCCTCGAACACGCGCGGCGCGGCGCTCTTCTCGATCGAGACGTTCCCGCAGAACTTCACGTTCGGCAGGCACCCGTCCTGACCGAGGTTCGTCTTCGCGATCTGGCGCGCGCTCGCGTCGCCGTCGGGGAACGTGACGGCGCCGGTCGCGTCGTCGCAGCCGACCGATCCGTCGAGGACGCGCAGCTCGAGCTGACTCGCCTTGTCGAGCACGCCGCGCGGCGCCGAGAAGCCGGCGACGATCGACGCGCGGACGGCGTCGTCCGGCGTCGCGCACGCCGTCGGGCCGGCGAGCGAGCCGAGCGCGACGACGAGCACGCTCGCCGCGACGAGCGCGGCGCCTCGCGTCCGAGACGTGCCTCGAACCCGCGAGGAGGCTTCCTGAGAGAGACGCGCCATGGCGTGAGCACTCTAGTATGAGCGCGTCGCCGCGCGCCACGAGCGAAAACGACCTCCCGCGGGCCGGCCGGGGTCATTTCCGCCAGGGGAGGCGGAGCCAGCTCTTCGCGGGCGTCGCGGGCTTCCCGCCGGCGTGCTCGCCGCTCGCGTCCGGCACGACCTCGATCCCGACCAGCTCGACGGCGCTCGCGACCTCGGCCCTCGCGCGGGGCGGCCCCGAGAGGACGGCCCGTCGGACCTTCGCCTTCACGAGGCGGCCCGCGATCTGCGCGGCCCACGCGCCGAGCGCCTCGCCGTCGTCGGTCGGGAGACCGCAGGCGATCGCGACCGCGCCGTCCACGAGCGGGACGACGCACGCCGGATACGCCCACGCGGCCAGCGCCGCGGCGCGCTCTCCGTCGCGCACCGCGGCGACGTAGCCCTCGACGAGAGAGGCGCGCGCGGCCGCGAGGCGCGTCGCGTCGACCGGCGCGCCCGCGCCTGCGAGCGCGCGCGCGGCGTTGTCGATCGTCCCCCCGGCGAGCGACGGCGAGGCGCCTGCTTCGGCGAGGAGCCGAGGCGCGCGCAGGCGTTGTACATACAGATCGCGCGGGGGCTCGTGTCGCGCGCCGCCGCCGGGCGGAGCCGCGCCGGCTGGAGACTCGCGACGCGCGGCGTCCGCAGCGAACAGATCCACGACGAGCAGAGCGCGCGGCGATCAGTCGCGCCGATCACGCTCCGGTCCGAGGGGTTACAGCGCGCGTGCGGCGTCGTACTCGGCCAGGCGGCGACCACCGACGTCGTCATCAGACGCGGCGGCCTCCGCTGGGAACCCGGCCGCGTGGTCGGCCGCCTTCTTCTGCTCCTGCGCCTCGGAGGGCGCCCGCGCGAGGGCGGCGGGGCGGGCCGCCGGCGCGGCGTGCCTCGGCGCGGCCGCCGCTCCGCCCGTCGCGCCGCCGGCATCGCCTCCTTGCGCGCGGCGACCTGGTTGAGCTCCGCGAGCGCGTGCTGCGCGGCCTGCTGGTGCAGGGGACCTGCGCGAGCTTGTCGAGCCGACCGCGCCCGTCGAGCTGATCCATCGCCATCTGGCAGCGCGCCGCGCGGGCGACTTCGTTGCCACGTCCACGAGCCGGCGCTCTTCTGCGCGAGGCTGATCGAAGCGGCCGAGCGCGACCGCGCAACCCTGGCCTTTCGCGCGTGCTCTCCGCGGCCAAGCGCCGCGTTCGGATCGCCGCTCTGCGCGGCGGCGTCGAACACCGGGTCGCCTCGGCGAAGTTTCGCGCGCGGAACGCCGCGGCGCCGGGCTGAACGGATCACCGCCTGGTTCGCCGGCCCGGTGCGCTTGGTGGCGTACGGCGTGGCGGGGGCCTGCGAGACGCCGTCGTACCCGCCTCGCCCGGCGCGCAGGCGCGCCGGCGTTCACCCGATGAAAGCAGCGGGCAGGGTGGGGTTCGGTCGTCGGCGCGGGCGGCGGGCGCCGCGCGCTCGAGTCGCCGCCGCAGGCTCGGCGCAAAGGCGCTCGCGAGCGTGCCCGACTCCTCCTTCGCCTTGTCGCGCGCGGCGCCGGCGGTGAGGCGGTCGAACGGCCCGTTGTCGTCGTCCGCGCGCTCGGCGAGCGCGAGCGCGGACGCCGCGGGCGCCGGAGGTCGCGTCACGTTGGGAGGCGTCGGGCCGTGAGCGGCCGCGGCGGCTGCTTGTCGTCGAGCGAGTCGCTCTCGGCCGCGGCTTCGGTCGGGGCGGGGGCGCCCGCGACGGTCACCGAGACCGCCGCGTCGCGGCTCCCGTGGTTCTTCGAGCGGACGAGGAACGCGCTCGTGCCGATCATCAGGAGGAACACGGCGGCCATCGCCGTCTGCGGACGCATCGCCCAGCTGCCCGCGACGGAGAGCGCGCGCGACAGCCGGCTCCTGATGGGGACGACCTTCTGCGCCTCCTTCACGGCGGCGAGGATGCGGTCCTCGAGGTCCGCCGGCGCCGGGACGAGCGGCAGCGACACCGCGCGCCGCGTGGACGTCATGTCGCCGAGGATCGCCGCGCAGCGAGCGCAGCCGGACACGTGCCGCTTGACGGCCGCGCTCGTGAGCTCGTCGAGCTCCTCGTAGAGCTCGTCGAGCAGCAGGGGTTCGAACTTCTCGCAATCCATCGGGTGACTCCGGAGCTGATTGACTGAAAGTAAGGCTTCGTGAACGTGTCTGCTCGCGGCGCCCTCAGCGGAGGGCGCGGGCGTACTCTTCGTATTCGGCGAGGTGCTCCTGGAGTCGCTCGAGGGCGTAGCGCATGCGGCTCTTGACCGTGTTCTCCGGCACGCTGGTGATCTCGGCGATCTCCTTGAACGGCAGGTTGGCGATCTCGCGCATCAGAAAGACCTCGCGTTGTTCGTCCGGCAGCGTGTCGACGGCCCGCGCGATCCTCTGCTTGAGCTCCGTGCCGGTGGCTTCGCGCTCGACGCTCGCGCGGGGGTCGGCGGTCTGCTCGCCCAACGTCGGTCCGTCGCCCTCCTCACCGCGCGACTCGTCGAGCGACGGGTGCTTGCGGAGCGCGCGCTTGCGGAGGTGGTCGATGCAGAGGTTCCGGGTGATCGTGTAGACCCAGGTGGTGAAGCGCGCCTCGTGCTTGAAGTCGGCGGCGTTCTGCACCACCCGCACGAAGCTCTCCTGGACCACGTCCTCGGCGACCTGCGGGACACGGACCTGGCGGAGCGCGAAGTTGTAAAGCGCGGTCTGGTGCCGGCGTACGAGCTGGGCGAACGCCGCTCGATCGCCCTGCTGATACCGGAGCATCAGCGTCTCGTCGGGCGGATCCAGCGTTCGCCCCAGGGACGCCGCTCATCGCGGGGCTGCTCCTGGACGCACGGTGAGAGTCTCGGGCATGTCGCTCCAACGCACGATGGCGTCAGGCCCGACACCCTCAAGATCGGGGGCGGCCCAAGCGTACATCGAACAGGCCGCGATTCGCGACCTGTACCGTCGCCTCGCTTCCCGAACGGGCCGAGAACACTGGCTTGTTCATTTCCTTGGAACGTGAGACGGGCCTCGCGCCACAAAGTTCTCGGCGCCGGAACCGATACGAGCTCAGTCGCTTCCGGCCCGGTCCCTGGGCCACCCCACGCCCCCGAGGCGAGCGATGTGACGCATGGCGTCGCACTTGACGAACCCCGGCCGATCGACCCGAACGTGATAGGCGCCTTCTCGACATGGCTCAAGCGGCTTGGTCCCCCGAGCTCCCCGGTGGGCTCAGCGGGCGCGCGGAGCTGGTCATTTCTTGGGCCGTTGCAAGGTCCCATCCCGGGGGCCTACACTCGTGCTCGCTTCAAACGGGGATCGACGCAGTGCGCGACCCGCGCCTCCTCGTTCGCCGTGCAGCGACAATCCGGAAGCCGAGCGGATCGTCCTAGATGCACGCCCTCATCGGGTCATTCATCCTCGGATCAATAAACATCTGCCAGCGTCAGCCGTCTTGAAAGGGAATCGAGCGATGCGACGTCACGCGCTATGCGCGCACTTCAGCCTCCACTGCCCTCGGTGGTCTCGGTGGAGCGCCCATTGCGTCGGCGCAGCAGCCGAAGCCGGCGCCGACGGCCGCCGAACGGCCACGGCGGCGCCGGCCGCGGGGCTGACGGCAGCCGCCTCGACCCCGACGGCGGCGGGCAGCTGCATCGACCGGTACAGCGACGGCGCCCGCCGGCACTGGGGCCAACCGTCGGTCCCGGACAAGCCCGCGATGGACGGCGCGACCTCGGTGCGCCTCCGTGACCTCGAGGCGCGCGTCGACGAGCTGAAGGACCAGATCCGTCGCAGCCACACCCGCCTCGCGCTGCTCTCGGACACGATCCTCTCGGGCGGCGCCGCCGGCTCGCGCGCGGAGGTCACCTTCAAGAACGAGATGTCGAGCGCCTTCCGCCTCACGCGGGCGCTCTTCGTCGTCGACGGCGCCGTCCAGTACAACCGCCAGGACGACTCGGGCGCGCTCGCCGATCAGGGGATCGATCTTCCCAGCGGATCGATGCCGCCGGGGCCACACGGTCCAGGTCATCCTGAACTTCCAGGGCAACGGCTACGGCGTCTTCACCTACCTCCGCGGCTACAAGTTCGAGGTGAAGAGCGCCCACTCCTTCACCGCCGTCGAGGGCAAGACGCTCTCGCTCGTCGCGACCGCCCTCGAGAAGGGCGGCGTGACCACGCCGCTCGAGCAGCGCCCGACGATCGAGTGGGGCGAGAAGATCGCGTCGCTCGGGCCGGGCGGCTCGGGCGCGGCGGCGTCGCCGGTCAAGACCGAGGGCTCGGCCTCGCCGAGCGGCGCCTCCGGATCGATCCAGATCGGGGGAGGGAAGTAAACGTGCTGCGCAGGCTGCTCCACGCGGAGCGAGCGCGCCTCGCTCGGTGGGCTTCGTTGGGGGTGGCGCTGGCCGCGACGGCCGGCGCGCCCGGCTCGGCGTTCGCGGCGAACGGCGACGCCGACGGCGCGAAGGCCGAGAGCGAGGTCGCCGCGGTCGCGAACGAGACGAACGGCGTCCAGGCCGCCATCGAGAAGGCGAAGGGCCAGCGCTACAGCGTCGAGCAGCGGCTCACCAACGGCGAGCTGCTCTACCGCACGAAGGACTACCCGCGCGCGACGGTCGTCTTCAGCGAGATCCTCGAGGAGTTCCCCGACACGCCCTCGTACGTCGACGCGCTCTGGCTGCGCGGCGAGACGTTCTACGCCCAGAAGGAGTACCTCTCCGCGCGGCGCGACTACCGGCAGATCGTGGACCGCGGGGGCGAGCCGCGCTTCAGCCCGTACATGGGACGAGCGCTCGCGCGCCTCGTCGACGTGTGCCTCCGGATCAACGACCTCGCCGGGCTCGACGAGGTCTTCGCGAAGCTGAACCAGGTGCCGCCGTCGCAGGTCGACGCCGGGCTCCAGTACGCGAAGGGCAAGGCCTACTACTTCAAGCGCGACTACTCGGACGCGTCGGCGTCGCTCCAGGCGGTCCCGAACGGGACGCCGTACACCCACCAGGCCCGCTACTTCCAGGGCATGGTGGCGATGAAGTCCGCCGCGCCGTCGACGCCGCCCCCCGCGCCCGAGGGCGCGCCTCCGGACGCGACCCTCCGCGTCCCGCGGGCGAACTACAAGCCGGCCATCGAGGCGTTCAAGGTCGTCACCGACCTCCCGCCCGACACGCCGGAGCATCGCCAGGTCATCGACCTCGCGTGGATGGCGATCGGCCGTCTCCAGTACGAGATGGAGAACTACACGCAGGCGGCGGAGGCGTACTCGAAGGTGGGCCGCGACTCGCCCGAGTTCAGCACGATGCTCTACGAGCTCGCCTGGGTGTACGTCCGCCTCGGCGACGTCCAGCGCGCCGAGCGCGCGCTCGAGGTCCTCCAGATCTCCGATCCGAGCTCGACCCAGGCGGGCGACGCGACGCTCCTCCGCGCCGATCTGCTCCTCCGCGCCGGCGCCTTCGACAAGGCGCTCCAGCTCTACCTCAGCGTCCGCGAGGAGTACGAGCCGATGCGGACGAAGCTCGAGAGCTTCATCGAGCAGACGCCCGATCCCGCGGTTTACTACGAGAAGCTCTCGCAGCAGCAGCTCGACGTCCTCGACCAGGAGGACCAGCTGCCGAAGACGGCCGTGCGCTGGGCGCGCGAGGCCGAGGACGGGCCGATGGCCTTCGCGGTCATCGACGACGTCAACCAGTGCAAGCAGCTCATCCGCCAGAGCTACCTGCTCATCGACAAGCTCAACATCATCCTCAACGCCGCCAACCGCGTCCGGGCGTTCCCCGAGCTCCAGGCCGGCGAGGAGAAGGCGCTCTCGCTCATCAACCGCATCTCCAAGATGCGTCTGTCGCTCGCGAAGGGGCTGGACGACGAGGAGCCGGGCGAGCTCTCGGGCGAGATCGGCCAGGCCCGCGCCCAGCGTCGCGCGCTGCAGGCGCAGATGGGGCAGCTCCCGGTGGCGAGCGCCGACTTCGCCGAGCGCGACTACCAGGGTATGCGCCAGTGGAACACCGTCTCGCAGGAGCTCACGCGCCGCGGGGTGGAGGTCGACTACCTCAACGCGACCATCAACGGGCTCCGCCGCATGTTGAAGGAGGACGCGCAGCGCGGCCTCGCGCGCGATCCGGCGTCGGTGAAGCGCTTCAACGACGAGCTCGACGAGAACGAGCGCCTCCTGAAGCAGAAGCAGGAAGAGCTCGTCGAGCTGCGCCGGCAGATCGAGATCGGTCGCGCGCAGATCGGCCTCGGCGACGGGCGCTACCAGAGCGACGCCCAGGCGCGCGTGACCTTCCGCGACGCCCTCGAGCGCGAGGTGGCGCTCGCCGCCCAGGGCCACGGCGGCGGCGACGCGCAGCGCTACGCCGCGAAGGTCCAGCGCGCGCTCGAGCAGTCGCGCGCGGTCGAGGACCGCCTCGTCCGGCAGTTCGCGGAGCTCGAGCAGCAGGTCGCCACGCGCCTCGGCGAGATGCAGGCGAAGGTCGAGACCGAGCGGCTCAAGATCAACGACTACAACATGCAGCTCGGGGCGCTCGACCGGGAGGCCCACGAGCTCGTCGGCGAGGTCGCGAAGCGCAACTTCCTCGTCGTGCGCGACAAGATCCGCGGGATCGTCCTCCGCGCGGACGTCGGCATCACCGAGCAGGCGTGGGAGGTCCGCGAAGAGGAGCTCGAGCGCGTGCACAACCTCCAGTCCGAGCGCGCCCGCGAAGAGCAGCTCCTCGACGAGGAGCTGCGCGAGGTGCTCGACGACGCCGGCGAGTCCACAGGACCGAAGCAGTGATCTCCGTTCCGAAAAAGGGCGCGATGAAGAAGGATTCGACGAGGTGCGGCGTTCACCATCGCTCGCCCGACGAGGGCGGCGAGCGGAGGGCGCGCGGCGTCAAGCGCGCGATCGGCGCGGCGCTGGCGGGCGTGCTCGCGCTCGGGATCGTGTCGCTCGCGTCGTCCGACGTCCACGCGCAGCAGGCGGACGCGGGCGCGCCGGCGACGGCTTCGGTCGGCGACGGCGGCGTCCTGCCGAACCTCTCCACCGGCGACGGCGGCGCGGCGGCGCCGGCCTCGGCCGGGGACGCGGGGACGAGCAACGTCCTCAGCGCGGCGGCGCAGCAGCGGAAGCTCTACCCCCCGCCTCCTCCGCCGACGCCGCAGCAGATCGCGGCGCTCGAGGCGCTGAAGCAGGAGGTCGACGCGTACGAGAAGGGCGCGAAGGAGTACCGCGACACCGTCACGACGATCATCAAGCTCCACTACGAGACGAAGAAGAAGGAGGTCCTCTCCGGGCTCGATCGCGAGATCGCCATCGAGAAGGCCGAGCTGAAGAAGGCGCGCGAGATCGCGATCCGCCGGCTCGAGGAGTTCATCGCGACCTACAGCGGACCGCGCTCGCACCCCGAGGCGACGCCCGACGCGATGTACCGCCTCGCGGCGCTCTACGAGGAGCGCGCGCGCTCCGAGGACGCCACCGTGCCGCTCGAGGAGGCGCTGAAGGACGCGATCCGCCTCTACAAGCGCGTGATCAACGAGTTCCCGAAGTACCGCGAGATCGCGGGCATCTACTACTTCCTGGGCCACGCGCTGAACGACTCGGGCCGCATGCCCGAGTCGCAGCAGGTCTGGCGCTCGCTCGTCTGTCACAACCACTTCCCGTACCCCACCAAGGTCGATCCGAAGGATCCGGAGAAGGACCTCGTGACGCCGATGCCCCAGGACGCCGACGAGGCGTACTGGACCCAGTGGCGCCGGAAGTACAACAACCCGAAGTCGCCGACGCGCGGGAACAAGGAGACCGTCTACGAGGAGGTCTACCCCGAGGACTGCGCGTTCGTCGCGCAGCCCGCGCTCCGCCCCGGCGAGGACCCGAAGTACGTCGCCGAGGTCTGGTGGCAGATCGGCAACTGGGAGTTCGACCAGCTCGACTTCGCCAGCGGCGTGACCAAGGAGGACCCGGCCGCGGTGTGGGGCTACAACCGCGCCGCCAGCGCCTACACGCGCGGGATGAAGTACAAAAAGCCGCCGCTCTTCGGCGTCGCGCTCTACAAGTACGCCTGGACGCTCTTCAAGCAGCAGCGCTACGAGCTCGCGACGCGGGAGTTCGTGAACCTCCTCCTCTACACGGACGAGCAGGAGAAGATCACCGGCGACCGCGGCGCCGACTTCCGCGGCGAGGCGTACACGTACATCGCCGGCTCGCTCACGAACGTCGACTTCAAGGGGCCGGAGGAGTGGGAGCCGTACATCATGCGGCCCGACATCCTCGACACCGAGCCGAACCCCGACCGGGCCGAGCAGAAGCTCCGCGTCGCGATCGATCGCGTGAAGGATCCCACGCTGATCCCGCAGGACAAGCCCTGGACGATCGAGGTGTACCGCGCGCTCGCCTACGAGTTCCGGAGCCTCAACCAGTTCAAGAACGCGGTCGAGGTCTACGAGACGATGCTGCAGAGGTGGCCGATGGATCCGACGGCCCCGGACACGCAGAACGCGATCGCCGAGACGTACGACCAGATGAACGTCACGAAGCGCCCCGGCACCCCGGAGCACGACGCGACGGCGCAGAAGGCGCTCGAGGCGCGCACGAAGCTCGCGAACTACATCGGCAACACGCCGTGGGTCGACGCGAACAAGGACAACCCCGCGGCCATCCAGAACGCCGAGCGCCTCGTGCGCGGCGGCCTCCGCCAGGCGGCGGCGCAGCACACCAACAACGCGAAGGCGGCGCTCATCGCGGCCTCGGAGACGAACGATCCGGGCCGGCAGATCGAGCTTTTGTCCCGCGCCGCCACCGAGTACAAGCTCGCGGCGACCGGCTGGCAGGGTTACCTGAAGCAGGACGAGAACGCGCCGGACGCCTACGAGTCGCGCTACTGGAACGCCGACGCGCGCCGCAACTACGTGCGCATCCAGGTGAAGCTCCACGAGGTCGCGCCGAAGCTCTACCCCGAGCCGAGCAAGCGCGACATCGACGAGGCGCTCCTCGCCGCGATCGAGGTGCGCGACTCGAACGAGGACGACAAGTACCTCGACAACGCCGCGTTCTTCGCCGTCGACGTCAGCGACGTCGATCGCGATCTCGCCTACGGCCGCTTCGTCGAGACGCGCGGAACCGCGGGCATCGAGCGGCGCGACGACGTGAAGTTCGACAGCGCCGACGAGGGCACGCGCAACGTCGTGAAGGACGTCATCCCGCCGGTCGTGCTCCAGAGCATGACCGCGCGCGACGAGTACGTCCGCGCGGTCCCGCCGAGCCTCGATCCGCAGCAGCGCGGGCTCGAGTACCAGTACTACGTCGCCGAGCAGTACTTCCTCTACGGGCACTGGGACGTGGCGCGCCAGCGCTACGAGGCCATGTGGAAGGACAACTGCAAGAAGAACGAGTACGGCTACAAGGCGTGGGAGCGCCTCATCACGATGGCCGCGAAGTCGCGCAACGCCGAGGAGTCGCTCCGCCTCGCCGAGGCCGAGAAGAACAACTCGTGCGCGTACAACCCCGAGCAGACCGCGCAGGCGTCCGGCATCATCAAGCCCATCGGGCAAGAGGCCGCGTACGTGAAGGCGCGCGCGAAGTTCGAGGAGGCGCGGAAGGCGCCGGCCGGCCCCGAGAAGAACCGGCTCTGGCGCGAGGCCGCGGCGCTCTACGAGCAAGCGCTCGGCGCGGCGCCGGGGCGCGACGAGGCGCCCGAGGGCGCGATGAACGCCGCCTACGCGTACAAGCAGGTCGGCGAGTACAACAAGGCGATCGAGCTCTACAACCGCTTCATCAGCGAGTACGGCTCGAACGAGCGCCTGAACGCCCTGCAGAAGGGCGACCCGAAGACGAAGGCCGCGCCGGATCCGAAGAAGTACGCCGAGCGCGTGAAATACCTCGGCGACGCCTACGACGCGCTCGGCACCACGTACTACTCGTTCTTCAACTACACGCGCGCGGCGGAGACCTACGAGAAGGTCTCGGCCAACGAGCGCTTCGACGAGCCGAAGCGCCGCGACGCGGCGAAGAACGCGATGATCCTCTACGCGAACATGGGGCAGCGCGACAAGATGCTCGCCGAGCACCGGACGCTCGTGCGCCTGCACCCGACGGCCGAGGACAAGGCGGACGCCGACTACCGCGTCGCCTCGTTCGACTTCAAGCAGTGGGACCCGAAGGGCGCCGACAGCGGCACGAACCGCCAGAACCGCACGCAGGGCGAGGGCGCGCTCATGACCTACTACCAGGCGAACCGGAACAACGCCGGCGCCGGCAAGTACGTCGTCGAGGCCGCGTACGCGATCGCCAAGATGAAGCGCGCCGGCGGGGAGGGCGACTGGAGGACGTGGCTCTCCAGCACCGTCGCCGCGTGGGACAGCCTCCGCGCGCGCAGCGGCGCCGAGGCCCAGAAGCCGCCGTACGTCGACTACGCCGCCGAGGCCGCGTTCACGCTCCTCGACGACGAGATCACGTCGAAGTACGACGTCGCGTCGAAGCACACCTACCCGTCGACGGTGCCCGAGATCCTCGGGGCGGTGGACGCGAACGGGAAGGTGACGAAGAAGGGCAAGTACCAGACGAACGCCGAGGAAGCCCAGAAGTGGGATCTGCGGCTCGAGAACGAGGTCATCAAGAAGTACGAGTCGCTCGAGTGGGTGCCCGCGGCCTTCGCGCGGCAGGGCGCGATCTTCGACACCCTCCGCTCGGGCCTCTACAACACCGTCAAGGTGAAGCTGTTCGACGCGCAGGGCGAGAAGGTCCTGAACACGATGCGCAACAGCGGGCGCGACGACCTCATGAACAAGGCCGACGAGCTCGAGGACAAGGCGAAGGACTTCTGGCGCGGGAAGAAGCAGCAGGAGCTCGACGCGGCCGACGAGGTCATGGTCCGCCGCTACGCGACCTCCGTGTCCTACGCGCGGAAGTACAACGTGAAGAACGCCGCGATCACCAAGGCCATCGGGCGGCTCGCGTACTACACGGACATCATCGGCGACGCCAAGATGCAGCAGTTCGTGACGAACGCGCCCGACCCGACGACCAAGGGCGCGACGAAGCTCACGTACGCGCCGAACCAGTACGTCCAGACGCGGCCGGGCCTCACGGCGCTCCCGCCGGCGCAGGGCAACTCGAACCCGCTGCCGGCCGCGCCCTGAGCCGCACCGCCACCGAGGACCGAACCATGCGAAGCACCCTCAAGACGCTCTCCTCCGCGGTCGCCGCGAGCCTCCTCCTCACCCTCGCGGCGTGCGGCGGCGCCGACAAGCGCGTCGTCCCGCCGGCGAAGGACGCGCCCGCGGGCACGCCCGTCGTGACGGAGGGCGGCAGCCAGGTCGGCGTCGTCGACAGCGCCGGCGGCTCGGGCCTCACGGGGACCGCGCTCGCCCGCTACGAGGAGGGCTGGAAGGCGTGGCTCAACGGCGACCTCCAGACGGCCAAGAAGAAGTTCCAGGAGGCGCAGGCGGCCGACCCGAAGTCCGCGTCGCCGCCGTACTCGCTCGGCATCGTGCTCGAGCGCCTCGGGGACGTCTCGGGCGCGCAGCAGTCGTACCGGAGCGCCTTCGCGGCCAACCCGGCGCACGAGATCTCGATGTGCGCCTACGCGCTGTCGCTCGCGAACGCGGGGCACGCCGGCGAGGCCGACACCTTCATCACCGACAAACGCAACAAGCGGAAGGACTCGCCGCGGCTCACCGCGTGCGGCGCGGAGCTGAAGAGCATCGCCAAGGACCACGGCACCGCGCAGCAGCTCGCGCAGGACGCGCTCCGGATGGACCCGGACTTCAAGGAGGCGATGGTCACGATCGCCCGCGACCACTACCGCGCGCGCAAGCTCGACCTCGCGAAGTACGCGCTGCAGGCGATCCTCGAGGGCTTCGGCGACGCGAGCCCGGCGCGCGACAAGGACAACGCCGAGGCGCGCTTGCTCCGCGGGCTCATCTACCGCGAGGGCGGGGCGCGTGCGGTCGCGCTCGCCGACTTCGAGGCAGCGGTGAAGCGGCGCCCGGACCTCGTCGAGGCGCTGATCAACCTCGGTTCGATGCGCCTCGAGGCGGGCAACGCGACCGAGGCGCTGCCGGTCCTCGAGAGCGCGACGCGCTTCGCGCCGAACAACGCGATCGCGCACTTGAACCTCGGCGACTGCTACCGCCTCCTCGGCCGCTACACCGACGCCAAGAAGCACTTCGACCTCGCGCTCTCGCGCGACTCGAGCCTGGCGGCGGCGCACTACGACCTCGGTCTGATGTACCTGACGGCGCCGACCATCCCCGGCAACACGGCCGACAGCCAGGTCGCGACGGCGATCAAGGAGCTCGAGACGTACCGCACGATGCGCGGGCCCAAGGCGCCGCCGGGCGTCCAGGACGACATCGACGACCTCATCGCGCGCGCGAAGGCGAAGCAGGCGGAGCTGAAGCAGACGCCCGCCGCCGCCGCTCCGGCGCCCGCGCCCGCGGCTGGCGCCCCCGCCACGAAGAAGTAAGCTCGTGAGGCGCGGGGCGCGGCCCGTCGCCTCGAGCGCCGGCCCTCCGCCCGCACCGCGCGACCCAGGACGCATCGAAGATCGAAGAAAGAGCCTGTCCCATGACCCGCACGACCCTCGGTTTTTTCGCGGCCCCGCTCGCGCTGGCCGCGCTCCTCGTCGCCGACGACGCGTCGGCGCAGCAGAAGGGCGGCGTGATCACGATCAACGAGGTCACGATCGTCGGTCGCGTGCAGAAGCCCGTCGCGTCGGTCGACGTGAGCAAGATCCAGCCGAAGCTCACGCTCGCGGAGCTGCGGCAGCCGTTCCTCGATCGCATCGAGGAGGCAGCGCGGAAAGACCCGTTCTGATCGTGCGCGCGCGCGGCGCCGACCTGCGCGCGCGCGCGCGCGACGAGGGCCGAGCGACGTCGCCGCTCGGAGCGCGCCGCCTCGGCGCGGGCGTCGTGCGCGGCGAGGTCGCTTGATCGTCGCGTTCGCCATCCTGATGGCGCTCTGTTGCGCGCTCGCGAGCGCGCGGCGCCTGTGGTTCGTCGCGAACGCGACCGCGGTCCACCCGGACGACGTCGTCGCCTGGCTCGGCCGCTCGCCGCCGGCGTCGAAGCTCGCGGAGCTCCGCGAGGCCGTCGCCGCCGAGCCGCGCGCGGACTGGGAGCGCGATCTGCTCGACGCGCTCGCGCAGCCGAACGTCGAGGCGCGCGTCGCCCTCGTGAACGAGCAGCTCACCGAGCTCGATCGACGCATGCAGCGCTGGGCGCGCGTCCCGCGCGTGTGCGCGAGCGTGGCGACCAGCTTCGCGATCCTGCTCGGGACGCTCGTGCTGCGGAGCGGCTTCGCCGCCGCGCCCGAGCTCTCCGGCGAGCTCGGGGAGCGGTTCGTCCGGCAGATCGTCGGCGCCGCGGTCTCGGTGGCGTCCTTCGGGGTGGTCGGCACCGCCTTCTGCATCGCGGCCCACAGCCACGCACGTCGGATGACGCGGGCTCGCCAGGAGGCCGCGGATCGGATGATCGAGGCGCTCGAGGCGCTCGCCGACGCGTCGCGGCAGGGGACCGGGCCCGCTCCAGGGGCGGCCTCCGCCCGCGAGCCGGGACCGGAGGAATGAATTGGTACGTGATCTCCGATGGATAGGCTCATTTCGGCCGCGCGCGCGCCGTCCCGGCCGCGCCTTCCAGCGCGGCTGGACTCCGTCGGCTTCCGTTGGGTAGGATCGCCGAGCGCACTGCGTCGGGAACTTTTCACCCGGCGCCTCGTCTGTACGCCGAGGCACTCTGTGTTCGGGCGATGCCCGAACGGATCCGAACGAGGATGAAGCGATGATGGGACCCGGACAAGGCCCGCAAGCAGGACCCGGAGGAGCCGCGCGCCCGGGACAGATGACCGCGGTGATGCGGGCGATGTCCGTGCAGGCGGGGCCGAAGGTCCTCCGCATCGGGCTGGTTCAGAGCGGGCGCGTGGTCGAAGAGCGCATCATCAAGCAGCGCACCACGGTCACCGTCGGCTCGAACGAGCGCGCGGTGTTCGTCATCCCGTCGCAGGCGATCCCGCCGATGTTCAAGCTCTTCGAGCTCATCGGCAACGACTACCACCTGAACTTCCTCGACGGCATGACCGGCCGCGTGGCGCTCGCCTCGGGCATCACCGACCTCGCGGCGCTCCGCGGGCAGGCGAAGAAGGTCAACAACGTCTACCAGATGAAGCTGACCGAGGAGGCGCGCGGGAAGGTCGTCATCGGAGAGACGACCTTCCTCTTCCAGTTCGTCGCGCCGCCGCCGGTCCAGCCGCGCCCGCAGCTCCCGCTCGCCGTGAAGGGGGGCATCGCCAGCCAGATCGACTGGTCGCTCACGATCATCGCGGCGTTCAGCTTCCTCATCCACTTCGGGATCGTCGGCGCGATGTACTCCGACTGGATGGACCCGGTCGTCGGCGACGACCTCAACGTCGCCGGCCTCGTCGACATGATGAAGAACATCCCGCCGCCTCCGGCGACGGAGACGCCGACCGAGGTGAACCCGGAGTCGACGGCGACCGCCGCCACGACGGCGACCGCCGCGGCGTCCAAGGCGGGCGGCGGCGCGGGCGGCAAGGGCGCGTCGGGTCAGAGCAAGGGGGCGGGCAGCGTCGGGGACAAGCAGGCCGCGGCCCTCGCGGCCCAGGCCGACGCGATGCAGATGCAGATGCTCGCGGCGCTCGGCGGCGGCTCCTCGGTGCAGGGCGCGCTGAACCGCAGCGACATCCCCCCGGTCGATCTCTCCGGCGCGGCCGCGTCGGGCGCCGGCGTCGCGCACGGCACCGGCGACCTCAAGGTCGGCGGCGGCGGCGGCGCGGTGCAGGGCGGGGGCAAGGGCGCCGGGCTCGGCGCGCTCGGCGGCGGGACCAAGGGCTCCGGCGACGGCGCGAGCGCGGGGCAGGAGCGCAAGGTCGAGGGACCGAAGGGCGACGCGCAGATCAGCGGCTCGACGGCGACGGTCCCGATCTCGGACGCCGACCGCGTCATCGCGACGCTCCGTCCTCGCTTCCGCCAGTGCTACCAGACGGGCCTCAACTCGGATCCGGGGATGTCCGGCAAGGTCGTCATCACGGCGAAGGTCGGACCGAACGGCGAGGTCTCGGACGCGAACGTCTCGTCGAACACGGGCCTGTCGCAGAGCGTCGCCTCGTGCATCGCGAACGTCGTGAAGCGGGCGTCGTTCAACCCGCCGGGCGGCGGCGGCTCGACCCTGAACATCCCCGTCACGTTCGTTCAGCAGGGCAAGTGATCCGTCGCTCGCGGGAGGGACCGCGAGCGGCGTCGAGGAGGAGAGGGCGGCCGGTCGGCTCGCCCTCTTTCTTCTTCGGCCTCTTTGGGGCGGGGCGCCGCGGCCTCGGGGGAGGGCCATCGCGCGGCGCGGTCCTCCGGCGTGAAGCCGGAGGGCGCGGTCGCCGTTTCGAACGTCGGTCGTCGGTGACGCAACGAAGAGACACACGGGACGGCCGCGCCCCGCGTCGCTCGGTGCGTCAAAACAGCGCAAGTGCAAGAAATCTCAGGGATTTGAGCGCGGCTTTTGCGTTGACACTCCATGCCACACACACTAAAGTCGAGCAGCAGGTCAGGAGGCTGGATGCGCGTGCGTTTGGCATTGAAGTGGGTCTTCGCTTTCGGCGTGCTCGCGCTGGCCGCGGGGCCTGCGGGCGCACAGGTGCCCAACGGAGGAGCCGCGCCGAGCGCGGGGCAGCCGGCGGACGGCCAGGTCGGCTTCCAGCGCAAGACGTCGCTGACGCCGCAGGAGCAGCTCGTCGAGTCGCAGAAGCACATCGCCCGGATGGAGGGCGCGGCGGGCGGCGTTCGCAAGATGCTCGAGGAGGCGCGTCGCCAGCGCGACGTCGTCAAGACGCTCTGCCTGAACGACAAGCTCTCGCAGGTCGACGTCGCGATCCGGTCGGCGCGCGACCGGCGCGGGCAGCTCCAGGCCGCCGTCAACCGGAACGACGCGGAGCTGTCGAACCACGAGTTCACCATCCTCACGGTCCTTCGCCAGCGCACCGAGCAGCTCGTCGCCGAGGCGAACCAGTGCATCGGCGAAGAGTCCGCGTTCGTCGGGGACACCCGCACGACCGTCCAGATCGACCCGCAGATCCCGCCGGACGAAACGCCTTACCCCTCCACGGACCCGACGCTCGTCATTGGTCCGCCGCAGTGCACCAGCTGTACGCTCTGAATTGTCGTTCTCCGAGTGATCGGATCTCGCTTCGTCACTCTCTGTAGCCTCGAGCGGCAGTGGCCTATCCGAAGTTGGGGTGGCAGCGCCGAGAGCCTCGTCGGTCTCGCCGCCGACGTCCGTCGTGAGCACCTCCCTTCGACCGTGTCGTTCGATGTTGCACTTCCACCGCCGCCCGGGTAGCTCTTCCGCTTCGTGACGCGCTGGTGTCGCTCCTTCTGATCGAGATGACGAAACGCTCCGCCCAGTCGCTTGCTTCGCGTTCGTTCGGGTCGCTCGGCCGGTGGCTTCGGCCGGGTCGGGCGTGCGCCGTCGCGGCGGGGGCGGCGGCGCTCCTCTCGTGGACGAGCGAGGCGTCGGCGCAGGGCTGGCTCGCGGACCGGCGCTACACCGAGGGCCCCGGTATCCGCACGGGCGACCTCGAGCTCCATCCGGGCATCGGCGGCGAGGTCGGGTACGACTCGAACTGGTTTTATCGGTCTCACACCGAGGGGCCGAACATCTCGAACGGTCCGCCCGCGCTCCCGCCCGCCGACGCGGCGATCTTCCGGATCACGCCGTCGTTCTACGTCTCGACCCTCGGGCAGCAGCGCCTCGACGCGGCCGGCAACTCGCGGCTCGAGCCGCGCGTCGTGTCCTTCCGCGGCGGCGTGGCGGCCACCGGCCGGTTCTTCATCGGCAAGGACATGGGCCGGCAGCACAACATCGGCCTCAACTCGGACGCGCGGCTCGACATCAACCAGGGCCGCCCGATCGGCTTCGGCGTGTTCGCGGGGTATAACCGCCTGATCCAGCCGCAGGTCGTCGCCGATCCGAACCTCTCGTTCAACCGGAGCGATCTCCGCGGCGGCGCCGAGATCGTGGGCATGCCGGGCGGCGGGACGCTGGACCTCCGCGGCGGCTACCAGATCAACGCGGCGCTCTTCGAAGAGACGAACGGCGTTCCGTACTCGAACCTCACCCACGAGGTGTTCGTGAAGAACCGCTGGCGGTTCCGCCCGCGGACCGCGGTGTTCCACGACACGTCGCTACGCTTCATCAACTACCCGAACGCCGACCGGGCGCTCAACTACCTCAACGACTCGACGCCGATCCGCACGCGCCTCGGCGTGACGGGCCTCTTGACCGAGCGCTTCGGCGTCCTGCTCGCGGCCGGGTACGGCGCGACGTTCTTCAAGGACCCCGCGGCGGCGTCGTCGACGCAGTACGACAGCATCAACGGTCAGGCCGAGGGGACGTTCTACCTCGGGCAGGGCGGCGGCACCGACGAGCCGGGCCAGGCGACGCTCCTGCTGTCCACCGTCAGCCTCGGCTTCCTCCGCGACTTCCAGAACAGCCTGCTCGGCAACTTCTACAACACGAACCGCGTCTACGGCCGGCTCGAGTACTGGTTCGGCGGCAAGACGGTCATCCGCTTCGACGCCTACGGCGAGCAGCTCAACTACCCGCCGGTCTTCCTGAACGCGGCCGGCGTGCCGACGCAGGTGACGGGCGAGTTCTCGAACTTCCGCGTCGGCGGCGGCGTCTTCGCGGAGTACCGCATCACGTCGTCCTTCGGCATCAACACGACGATCGACTACGTCCAGCAGCTCAGCGACACGCAGATCCCGGCGGGCGTCACCGCCGCCGGGGCACCGCTCGTGTTCGACCTGAACTACCGCCGCTTCCAGGCGTTCGCCGGCGTTCGCTACTTCTTCTGAGCGACGCCCGAGCGCGACGGCGCGAGCGCGACCTGGACCGCGCGCCCCCTCTTCGGGGCGCCGCGTGCGCTCGTCTTGACGCTCACGCGTCGAGGGATAACGCTCCCGCGCGCTGAACGCGGCGACGCTCCGCCGCCCCCAACGCTCCGCCCCCCCAACGCTCCGCCGCCGTCCTCTCCTCTCCTCCCGTCCTCCCGGTCATGCTGCTGCCTCGTCTCCTGTCGCTGCTGACGATCGCGCTCATCGCGCTGCTCGGCTTGATCGTGCCCGCGTGCGGCCGCCACTACCCGCCGCCGGCGAAGCTGCCGGAGCCCATCGTGAACCAGCAGGTGGGGCCCGGCGACGTGCTCGAGGTGTTCGTCGTCGGCGAGGAGAAGCTCCCGCACGAGTACGAGGTCAGCCCCGACGGCACGCTCGCGTTCCCGTACATCGATCCGATCAAGGTGGCCGGGCTCGAGCCCCGTCAGATCGCGACGACCCTGCGCGACAGCCTCGTCGAGGCGAAGTTCCTCGTGAGCCCGCAGGTCCAGGTCAAGGTCAAGACCTATAACTCGAAGAAGATCCAGGTGATCGGCCAGGTCGCGAAGCAGGGACCGCTGCCGTACCAGGACGGGATGACGCTCGTGCAGGCGATCTCCGCCGCCGGATGGTTCACGCCGCTCGCGGACACGAACCACGTCCAGGTGATCCGGCAGCTCCCGAACGGCGGCGCGGTGAACGCGATCGTCAGCGTCGACGCGATCACCGACAACGCGCGCCCCGACATCAAGCTCCAGCAGGGCGACACGATCAAGGTCGACCAGCGTCTGTTCTGAGACGATCCGTGCCGCGCCTCCTCCTCCTGCTGACGGGCGGCACGCTCGTGATGACGGCCGCCGACGCGGGAGAGGCGGCCGTGGGCGTCGCGCCGGACGGCGCGCGCGTCGCGCCGCCCTCGCCGCGCGTCCCGGGGAGCGTGCGGCCCCCCGCGCTCCGCGTCGAGGACGTCGCCCACCGCGACATGGTGGCGGAGGTGCCCACGCTCGCCCGCGTGGCCGAGCTCGAGACGCGGCGCCTCTTCCAGATGGACTCGGCCGACATGCAGCCGTCCGACTGGGTCACGCTCGCCCGCGAGGTGCACCGCGAGCTGCCGCGCTACGACGGGATCGTGGTCTGCACGGCACCGACACGATGGCCTACAGCGCGAGCGCGCTCGCCTCATGCTGGGGCCGCTCCCGAAGCCGGTCGTGTTCACCGGCTCGCAGAAGCCGCTCGTCGACGCCCGCACCGACGCGCGGCAGAACCTGGTCGACGCGGCGCTCGTCGCGACCCTCGCCGTGCCGGAGGTGTCGATCGTCTTCCACTCGCGCGCGCTGCGGGGCGCGCGCGCGACGAAGAAGGACGCGTGGGGGTTCGGCGCGTTCGACTCGCCGCAGCTCGCGCCGCTCGTCGAGCTCGGGCTCGACGTCGAGGTCGCGTCGCACGTCCGCGCGCCCGCCGAGCTCGGCGCCTTCGACGACCGGCTCGAGCCGCGCGTCCTCGCGGTGCGCGTCTTCCCCGGGCTCGATCCGCTGCTCGTCCGCGGGGCGATCCGCTCGGGCGTGAAGGGGCTCGTCCTCGAGGGCTACGGGACCGGCAACGTCCCGCGCGCGCTCTTGCCCGCGCTCGAGGAGGCCAAGGCGCACGACGTCCCCGTCGTCGTCGTGTCGCAGTGCTGGCGCGGCTTCGTCGACCTCGGGCGCTACGAGGGCGGCGCGATGGCGGACGACGCCGGCGCGATCTCGGCGGGGGACATGACCGTCGAGGCGGCGCTGGCGAAGCTGATGGTTGGCCTGGCGCGTCATGGAACCGGCGACGCGCTCCGCGAGTACTTCGCATCGAGCGCGGTCGGCGAGCGCGACGCGTAGTACCATCGTCGGAGCGATGCCCGATGCCCCTCGGCGGTCCATCCTCGATCTCGTCGGCGACACGCCGCTGATCGAGCTCCGGCGCGTCCCCGCGGCCGGCTCTCGGGTGTTCGCCAAGCTCGAGGCGAAGAACCCGAGCGGCAGCGTGAAGGACCGCACGGCCCTCGCGATGATCGAGGCGGCCGAGGCCGAGGGCGAGCTCGGCGAAGGGAGCGTCGTCGTCGAGGCGACGAGCGGCAACACGGGGATCGCCCTCGCGATGATCGCGGCCGTTCGCGGCTACCGCTGCGTGCTCGTGATGCCCGAGGACATGAGCGTCGAGCGCCGGCGGATCCTCCGCGCGTACGGCGCGGAGATCGTCATCACGGCGGCCGAGGACGGCATGGCCGGCGCGGTCGCCGAGGCCGAGCGGATCGTCGGCCGCACCGAGCGGGCGTTCATGCCCCGCCAGTTCGACAACCCGGCCAACCCGAGCGTCCACGAGCGCACGACGGCGCGCGAGATCCTCGCGGCCGTCCCGGAGCTCGCCGCGTTCGTCGCCGGCGTGGGCACCGGCGGGACGCTCACCGGCGTCGGGCGCGTCCTCCGCGCCGAGCGCCCCCGAGCGCGGATCGTGGCCGTCGAGCCCGCGAGGAGCGCGGTCCTGTCGGGCGGCGAGCCCGGGCTCCACGCCATCCAGGGGCTCGGGGCCGGCTTCGTCCCGAAGGTGCTCGATCGCTCGCTCATCCACGAGGTCGCGACGGTCGGCGACGTCGCCGCCGACAAGATGGCGCGGCGCCTCGCGCGCGAGGAGGGCCTCCTCGTCGGCCCGTCGTCCGGCGCGAACGTCCACGTCGCGTGCGAGATCGCCGCCCGAGTGAAGGGCCCGGTCGTGACGATCCTCTGCGACAGCGGCGAGCGCTACCTGCTCGGCTGAGCGCGCGCGGGGCTCAGGCCCCCTGGAAGTCGGGGGCGCGCCTCTGCGACCAGGCCATCACGCCCTCGATCGCGTCCGCCGAGCGGAGGAGGCGGAGCTGCCCCTCGCGCTCGCGGCGGAGCGCGGCCTCGAGGTCGCCGAGGCCCGCGTAGACGGACGCCTTGAGCGCGGCGAAGGCGAGGGGAGGCCCCTTCTCGAGGCGCTCGGCGAGGGCGGCGGTCGCGGTCGCGAGCGCGTCGGGCGCGACGCACGCGGCCAGCACGCCGAGCGCGTCGAGCTCCTTCGCCTCGAGCCTGTCCGCCAGGAACATCGCCTTGAGCGCGCGCGCGGTCCCGACGAGGCGCGGGAGCCAGAACGTCCCGCCGCCGTCCGGCATGAGGCCGATGTCGACGAACTTCTCCTGGACGTAGGCGCGCGTCGTCGCGACGCGCAGATCGCAGGCGAGCGCCATGTTGGCGCCGAACCCGACGGCGCACCCGTCGAGGGCGGCGACGACGGGCTTCGGACAGCGCACGATCGCGCGGATGACGCCGTGGTAGGCGTCCATGTACGTCTCGAGGCGATCGTAGAAATCGGGGTCCTCCGCCAGCGTCCGCCGGAGATCCGCGCCGGCGCAGAAGTGCTCCCCCGCGCCGGTCAGGACGACGCAGCGGATCGACGCGTCGGCGGCGGCCTCCTCGAGCGCCGCGGTGACCGCGCCGAGCAGGCTCTTCGTCAGCGCGTTCCGCGCCTCCGCGCGGTTCAACGTGAGGATCCTCGTCTTGCCCTTCTCCTCGACGAGGAGCTCCTGCGTGCTCATGTCTTGCCTTTCGCGATGATGACCCGCGGCGAGGCCGAGGGCGGCGCGCCGACCGTGATCGCGGTGTCGGAGACCTCCGGGCCCGTCGTCCTCGCGCCCTTCGCCGCGTGCGCGGGGGGGCGGTTGTAGAAGGCGGACGCGAGGTAGGCCCTCACGCCGCGCTGGATCAGGATCTTGGCGACGGCGCCGAGCGGGACGGCCAGGAGCACGCCGAGGAAGCCGAACAGCGAGCCGGCCGCCATCATCGTGAGGATGACCTCGAGCGGCGCGAGGCCGACGGAGCGCCCGACGATGCGCGGGGTGATGACCATGGCGTCGATGAGCTGCACGCCGCCCATGACCGCCACGACGCCGATGATCGTCCCGGCGCCGTGCCAGTCGAGGATCGCCATGAAGAGCGCGAACAAGAGACCGGCCGTGAACCCGACGTACGGGACGAAGGCGAGCATCCCCGTCATCACGCCGATCGGCACCGCGAGGCGGATGTCGATGACGCGCAGCCCGGTCGCGTAGAGGGCCGCGAGCACCACGTTCGCGGTGAGCTGCCCGCGGACGTAGCCCGAGAGGGTCTTGTGGATGTCGCGCGCGACCGACGAGATCCCGGGCGTCCAGCGGCGGGGGATGAGCTGCTCGACGCGGTTCACGATGCGGTCGAAGTCGATGAGGAGGTAGAGCGCGAACACCGGGACGATGAGCGCGGAGAGCGCGACGCCGACGTAGCCGAGCGTGCCGAAGAGCGCGGTGCGCGCGGTCTCCATCGTGTCGCCCGACTGCAGGCGATCGCTGAAGACCTTCGACAGGTCGTTCATCGAGTGCGGCAGCTTGATGTGGAGCGAGTTCGCGAACCAGGGCTCCGCCCGGAGCTGCAGGTCCCTCAGCTTCGCGGGCAGCGTCGCCGTCGCGTCGGTGACCTCGTCGACGAAGAGCGGGATCGCGGAGATCAGGACGACCGTGACGAGCCCGGCGATGCCGAGCATCACGAGGATCGCCCCGAGCGGCCGCGGCACGCGCATCGCCTCCAGCCGGTCGACGAACGGATCGAGCGCGTAGGCGAGGAGGAAGGCGAGGAAGAGCGGGACGAGGACGCCGCGCAGGACGTAGGCGAGGCCGAGCACGAGCACGACCGCGAGGAAGATCATCTTCCGGCGGAAGCTCGTGCCGGGCTCCTTCGCCCCCGCGGAGCCGTCCGCTCCCTCAGCCACGTAGGCCTCTCACGTCCGAAACTGTATCAAGT
>JAHBWF010000259.1 GCA_019637105.1 Labilithrix sp. | reverse complement strand
GACACCTCGCAGACGCCGACGCGCGCCGCGTGGAGGAGCGCCGTCACGAGCGCGAGCGTCGCGTACGCGAGGCCGGCGACGACGCCCCGCGCCGCCGACGCGAGCGGCGACGACGGGCCGCGGCGGGCGGCGTCGACCGCGGTCGCGATCGCGGCCGCCGACGGGACGATCAGCCCCGAGGCGAGCGCGTGCTCGTAGCCCGGCCCGCCGAAGAGCGGCAAGAAGCCGACGGCGCCGAGCAGCGCGGTGACGACGACGGCGCCGATCGCGTACGGACGCGGAGGTCGAGGCACGCGAGACGTCATAGCACACGCGAAAGCTCCGCCTCGCGGCCCCCCGGCGCGCTCGACGGTCCGCGCTCTCGCCCCGACCTCGACGGCGCGCTCACGCCTCGACCGCCTCGACCGCCGGCGCGCGCGGCGCCTCGGCGCTTACGGCTCGCTCGGCTGCGCGTCCGGCGCCGAGGGCGCGCCGTCGACGCCCGAGACCGGCGGAGGCTCCGTCGGCTCCTCGAGCACGATCGGAAGCACCTCGTCGATGCGCTTGATGAGGTGGACCTTGAGCTCGGAGAGGACGTCCTTCGGCACGTCCTCGAGGTCCTTCTCGTTCCGGCTCGGGACGAGCACCTCCTTGATGCCCGCGCGGTGGGCCGCCAGAAGCTTCTCCTTGATCCCGCCGACGGGCAGCACGGCGCCGCGGAGCGAGATCTCGCCGGTCATCGCGACCTCCTTACGGACGGCCGCCGCGAGCAGGAGCGAGGCGACCGCGGAGAACATCGTCACGCCGGCCGACGGCCCGTCCTTCGGCGTCCCGCCCTTCGGGACGTGGAGGTGCAGGTCGATCGTCCGGAGGAACTCGGGGTCGAGGCCGAGCTGCGCCGCGTGAGACCGCACGAACGTCATCGCGGCCGACGCCGACTCCTGCATCACGCTCTTCAGGTTGCCGGTGACGAGGATCTCGCCCTTGCCGGGCATCTTGCTCGCCTCGATGAAGAGGATGTCTCCGCCCGACGGCGTCCACGCGAGCCCCGTCGCGACCCCGGGCGAGCTCGTGCGCTCGGCGAGGTCGGGCGTGTACTTCGGCGGCCCGAGGACGATCTGCGCGAACTCGGCGTTGCACGTGAGCTTCACGTCCTCGCCCTCGGCCAGGCGCATGGCGACGTGCCGGCAGACGCCGCCGATCTCGCGCTCGAGGCCGCGCACGCCGGCCTCGCGGGTGTAGCTCTCGATGATCGTCTCGATCCCGTCGTCGAGGAACGTGAGCCGCTCGTCCGTCAGGCCGTGCGAGCTGAGCTGCTTCGGGACGAGGAACTCCTTCGCGATCGACTTCTTCTCCGCGCGCGTATAGCCGGGGACCTCGATCACCTCGAGGCGATCCCAGAGCGGGCCCTGGATGGTGTCCGGGTTGTTCGCCGTCGCGAGGAACGTGATCTGCGAGAGGTCGAACGGGGTGTCGATGTAGTGGTCCTGGAACGTGCCGTTCTGCGCCGGGTCGAGCACCTCGAGGAGCGCCGCGCCCGGATCGCCCATCATGTCGACGCCGAGCTTGTCGATCTCGTCGAGCACGAAGACCGGGTTCTTCACGCCGACCTTCTTCAGGCCCTGGATGATGCGCCCGGGGAGCGCGCCCACGTAGGTGCGCCGGTGGCCGCGGATCTCGGCCTCGTCGCGGACGCCGCCGAGCGCGATGCGGTGGTAGCGGCGGCCCATCGAGCGCGCGATCGAGCGGCCGAGCGAGGTCTTGCCGACGCCGGGCGGCCCGATGAAGCAGAGGATCGGGCCCTTCTTGTCCGCCCGGAGCTTGCGCACGGCGATGTACTCGACGATGCGCTTCTTCACCTTCTCGAGGCCGAAGTGATCCTCGTCGAGGCAGCGACGGCAGTCGGACGGGTCGAGCTTGTCGTTCGTGGTCTTGTTCCACGGGAGATCGGCGAGCCACTCGAGGTACGTCCGCGTGACGTTGTACTCGGCCGACTGCTGCTGCATCCCGGCGAGCCGCCCGAGCTGCTTCTTCGCGATCTTCATCGCGTCCTCGGGCAGCTGCGCCAGGCGCACGCGCTCGCGGAGCTCCTCGACGTCGTCCTCGTCGGTCTCGCCGAGCTCCTCGCGGATGCTCCTCATCTGCTGGCGCAGGATGAGCTCGCGCTGGTTCTTGCCCTCGTCGGCGACCATGCTGGAGATCTCGCGCTTCACGCGGAGCATCTCGAGCTGCTTTTGCACCATCGACAGGACGAGGGCGACGCGCGCCTTCGTGTCGAACGTGGCCAGCACCTTCTGCTTGTCGGCGACGGTGACGTTCTCGATCGTCAGGTTCGACGCGATCAGATCCGCCAGCGCGCCCGACTCGCGGACGTTCTCGAGGATGCCGCTCGTCTCCTTCGGGAGGTTCGGCATCAGCTCGAGCAGCTCGCGCGTGTTGTCGCGGAGCTGCGCGCCGAGCGCGTCGAGCTCCGCGTCGCGCTCGAGGTCCTCGGCGACGCGGCGGACCTTCGCGCGCATGTACGGCTCGAGGCCGACCTTGCCGCTCACCTTCAACCGCGACAGGCCGTGGAGGACGACCGAGTAGTTGGCGACGCCGAGGCGGATCACCTTCACGACGCGGGCGACGGTCCCCACGTCGTAGATGTCCTCGAAGCCCGGCTCGTCGACGTCCGAGTCGCGCTGGCTGACGATGCCGACCACGGCGCGATCCTGCCCGAGGAGGTCCTCGACGAGACGTACGCTGCGCGCGCGCCCCACGTTGATCGGGACGACGCTGGCGGGGAACACGACGCTGTTCCGGAGCGGGAGGATGGGAAGAGTTTCGAGGTCGGATCGCGGCTCTTGGCTCACGATCGGACACCCTACCGCCCCCAGACGCGCCGCGCACCGAGAAAACAAGTAGACTTTACGGCCGCATGCCGAGCCTCGACCGCTGCGCGCTCCCGACGTCTCCGCCGACGTCGGCGGCGGCGCGCCCGGGCGTCGAGGGTCGCGTGGGCCGGCGCGGGTTCCTCCTCTCGAGCGCCGCAGCGGCGATCTCCGCGTGCTCCGGCGGGCGGCCGGCCGCGACGACGCGTCCCGCGCCGCCCGCGCCTCCCACGGTCGACGCGCCGCGCTCCGTCGAGCTGTGGTCCGCGTTCGACCTGCCGGCCGGCGATCCGCGGAGCCGCGAGCTGTCGGGGATCGCGTGGGACGCAGAGGCGCGCGTCCTCTGGGCGGTGCACGACGAGTCGCCCGCCGTCGTCGCGCTGATCCCCGATCGCGACCTGCGCGCGTGGCGCTTCGGCGAGACCGTCGCGCTCGAGATCGACGGGCCCGTCGATCTCGAAGGCGTCGCGCTCCTCCCCGACGGCTTCATCGTGTGCAGCGAGAAGGGACCACGCATCATCGAGCTCGATCGCGCCGGACGCTTCCGCCGCGACCTCGCGCTGCCGGCTCGCCTGCGCGGCGCGCGGCGGAACAAGAGCCTCGAGTCGCTCTCCCTCAGCCCGAGCGGCCGCTTCCTCTTCACGACGACCGAGACCACGCTGAAGAGCGACGGCGCGAAGGCGACGCCCCGCGCGGGGGCGCGCGTCCGGATCGTCCGCCTGGACCTCGACGACGCGGACGGAGCCCCGAGCGAGCACGCGTACGCGACCGATCCCGTCCCCCACGACACCGGCGACTGGGGCGTCTCCGACCTCGCCGCGCTCGACGACGCTCGGCTCCTCGTGCTCGAGCGCGGCTGGTCGCGCGGCCACGGCAACACGGTCCGCGTCTACGAGACGGCGCTCGACCCGCGCGCGAGCTGCGCCGAGACCGAGGCGCTGTCGCCGGAGTCTCGGGCGCTCGGCAAGACGCTCGTGGTCGACCTGGCGAAGCTCTGCGCCGCCGGGCTGCCCGAGCCGAAGCAACCGCAGCCGACGCCGCTGCTCGACAACTTCGAGGGCCTCGCGCTCGGGCCGACGCTGCCCGACGGGCGCGCGACCCTCCTCCTCGTGAGCGACGACAACGGGCGCGCCGACCAGTTCGCGCGCGTCGTCGTGCTCACCCTCTGAGCGCGCGGGCGCGGGCGCGGCGGGCCGGGAGGCGCCTCGACCGAGGGCCGCGCGGGGCCGGTCCCGAGGCGCTACCGCCTCGCCCGAGCGCCGTGCTACTCCTTCGCCCGTGAAACTCGCGAAGCCGGCGATCTGGGGAGCGCTCGCGACGCTCGTCGCTTGCGGCAGCCCGCGCGCGGAGGACCCGCACTCGGTCCTGCGATCGTACTCGCGCGCGCTCGACGAGGGCCGCGCCGAGGACGCGTACCGCATGCTCAGCGAGGAGGCGCGCCGCGGCGTCTCGCTCGAGGCCTTCCGCCGGATGGTGAAGGACAACCCGGAGGAGGTGCGCGAGATCGCGAAGGCGCTGTCCCGCCCCACGGCCACGCCCGTCGTGACCGCCACGGTGACGAGCTCGACGGGGCAGGAGCTCCAGCTCGTGCTCGAGAACGGCAAGTGGAAGGTCGAGGCCACGGCGATCGACCTCTACGCGCAGGACACGCCGCGCCACGCGATCCAGGGGTTCGTCCGCGCCGTGGAGCGCAAGCGCTACGACGTCGTGCTCAAGTACGTCCCCGACAGCCACCGCGAGGGGCTCGACGCCGCGAAGCTGAAGGGCGCGTGGGAGGGGCACGACAAGGACGAGATCGAGCAGGTCGTCGCGAGCCTCAAGCAGGCGCTCCCGTCGGCGACCATCGAGGAGACCGGAGACCGCGCCACGATGGCCTACAGCCAGGGGACGATGCAGCTCGTTCGCGAGCGCGGTCTGTGGAAAATCGAGGACTTCGACTGATTGTCGAACTATCTTGGCGGTCTCGTTGAACGAGATCCGTCGACCTCCGTCGAACGAAGAGGCTCCATGCGCAAGGTATTCTTCCCCCTCGCTTTTCTCGGTTGCACCTCCCTCCTCGCCTGCAGCTTCCAGATGCGCGCGGGCGGCGGCGCGAACGAGCCGAACAACAACCAGGCCCAGCCCGCGGCGAACCAGCCCGCGGCGACCGGGGCGAAGCCGGCGGCGACGGTGAAGGATGGGCCGGTGCGCCGCCTCGGCAAGCGCTCTCCCGGCCAGGCGACGGGCCCCTCGCCCACGCCGACCAACACGGCCACCGTCGATCCGCCGCCGGCGCCGCCGCCGTCGGGCGCGCCGATCGTCACGGGCGCGACCGTCTTCGGCAGCGGCACCGTCGACACGACGGGCTTCAAGGGCAACCTCTACTGGGTCGACGCCGGCACCACCAAGGTCCCGGCCCTCGCGTCGATGACGCCGGTGGGCTACCTGTTCACGAAGGAGCTCAACGTCGCGCCGCAGGCCTTCACCTCGGGCTTCCCCGGCGTCGACGCCGCGCGCAAGGAGAACTTCGCGATCCGCTACGAAGCGCCGCTCATCGTCAGCGAGGCCGCCGACTACGACTTCCGCGTCGTCGCCGAGGACGGCGCCCTCCTCCAGATCGACGGTACGCCGATCGTCGACAACGACGGCGTCAAGACGGCGCCGGGCGAGAAGACCGGCCCGGTCCACCTCGTCGCCGGCACGCACGTCATCACGGTCGACTATCTCCAGACCACCGGCAACGTCGCGCTCCAGGTCTTCTGCAAGAAGGCCAACGACACCGAGAAGGTCTGCCCGACGCACCTGTAGCGCGACCCGCCGGACGCCGCGGGCCCACGGTCGCGCGGCGGCGCCTCGTCGCCCTGCGGGTTCGAGTGGGGTTTTTCGGGTCCGAAATTCGGGGTCCACTTCACTCGTCGTACCCACCGCTTTCCTCTACGGCGCTTCAGCGCTGAGGCGCGTGCGCTGAACTCCCACCGTGGCGGGGGAAAATACCATTGTGCCATCGCTCTCGTCGGTGAAGTCGCCCGAGAGCGTCGCGATCGCGATGCGTCCGGCTGCGCCGCCGCCGCCACCACCGTAGTTGGTGGGGTTGCAGGTGCTACGGCTTTGACCTTGGGTGGGAGCGCTACCCTCGGCGCCGCCGTGGCCGCCGTGGCCATGGCAGGAGTGTTGGTCGTCCGCGCCGCCACCTTGCGCCCGTACGGAAGAGAACGAACCACGCTCGCCGCTGACCGCACCGCCGCTGTTGTGTCCGGCGCCGCCGCCACCGTTCGCGGCGATCCCGCCTCCGGCAGCGACATGGACCGCGGGCGCCTGCACAGAGACGAAGCCGCCTGCGCCACCGCCACCGCCCGCCGACTGATCTTCCCCGATCCCGCCGCAACCCGCGGCGTTGATGCCGTGAGCTCCCGTGCCGTTGCCCAGCCAAATGGCCTGACCCGCGATCAACCCGAACGCCGCACCGCCACCGCCGCCGCTCGTGCGCATGCCCAGCATTCGCCCGGCACCGCCGCCGCCACCGCCGAGAAAGTGGAACGTGGCGTTGTGCGCCGAACCTGCGTGGCCACCCTCTTTGATGGAGGGTGTGGAGCCAATGAAATGACTGTGGCCGCCTTGCCCGCCGGCCGTGGCATGTCCGCCGCCGCCACCCGTCAGCGACTCGTTGCCGTGGTTGCCGCCTCCTGCACCGCCGCCTCTACCGTCGTCCACGCCCGGTGCACCGCCCGCGCCACCACCGAGGAGGCCGCAGGGCAAATCAAGCAACGTGTTCACACGTATCTCGTTCTTGGCCACGAACACGACGGGCAAACGCGCGTGGCTGGAGCTCACCTCGGCGCCAACAGTTCCTACGAAATTGGGGTTTCCAGTGAAGGAGATCGTGTTGGCGATGAAGATCGCGACACCGTCTTGCACACGAAACACGATGTCGTTCTTCACCTGATCGGCGCTCGGATCGTCGTTGGGCTGGCGCAGCGCGGCGTTGGTGCCTGCGCGGATCGCACCGTTCCGAACGTCGATCTCGTGTCCATCGCCGAGCGTGAGATCGGCGAGCCCCACACGCAACAGATCTCCGGCGGTCGCCGGACCTTCCGGCTCGAACACGGCGCAGCGCGCGTCTTGGTCCTGCGTGCGGCAACCAAGTGCACAGGTCGTGCGTCGACCGTCGCAATCGACGAGCTCGTCATCCTCGCAGGTGGTCGTCACGCACGAAACGCCCGAGCTGCCCCCGTCGGAGGAACCGGAGGAGCTCGGGCCCCCGCTGCTCACACCGCTCACACTGCTCACGTCGTCACCGACACAGGCGTTCGTCATCACGCCCACCAGCCCCAACACGCCAAGCCATCGGCATCGCATTCCCCTTCTATAACTCATGCCGAGCTTAGACGACCAACCAGGGAGGACGCCCCGTGGCGACGATGATGCTGGAGAGCCCCGCGACGCTCAAGGAGATGTACGGCCCGCTGCGCGAGTTCGTACACGAAGTGCACGCGCAGTCGAGCGAGGGCGCACGCTCGGGCGCGAGGTGCAGTACGAGTCGTTCGAAGGCCGGCTGACCGAGAAGCGACGCGGGCGCGCGGCTGTTCTTGTCTAATTAGAGATCGCGCTCCATCGCCTTCACGTCGGCGATCGCCGCCGCGAGCAGCTTGGTGAGCGCGCCGTGCGCGGCCTCGGGCGCCTCGCGCGGCGCCGCGAGCGAGGCGACGTCGACGCCGTAGGCTTCACCGGCGCACGCGAGCACGCTCGCGAGGTCCTCCTTGCAGGCGATCGCCTTGAGCACGAGCAGCGCGCGGAGCGGCCGGCGCACCTGCCGGATCTTGCGCCCGACGGCGCCGCCGATCGCCTCGCGCGCGCCGAGCGCGTCGGTCACCACGCGGCGGAGGCCGATCTGCGCCTCGCGCAGCTCCTGCTCGATCCGGAGGCGCCGGTGCGTGTCGTGGACGACCGCGTCGACGAACGGATCCTCGCCGACGAGGATGAGGTTCCACTTCGTGATCTCGTCGTAGAGGAGCGGGAACGCGTCGCACGCTCCCGGCAGCTCGTCCTGGGTGAGGATCGTCGGCTCGACGCGCGCGCCGTACCGCGCCGCCTGCATCGCGCTCGAGATCGCGTCGAGCTTCTCGAAGCTCGCGTCGTGGAGCACGATCAGCGCGTTGACGTCGCTCTCGCCGGGCCGGAAATCGCCGCGCGCGACGCCTCCGGTGAGGAGGATCGCGACGAGGTCGTCGCCCAGCGCGGCCTCGAGGCTCTTGGTCCACTCGGTGATGCGGTCCCGCACGGTCGACGGCAGCGCGAGGAACATCGGGTGCGTGAGGCCGGCGGACATCGGGCGCCGATCGTATCAGCTCGCGCGCGGCGTCGTGATCTCGGGCGCGCGCACGTAGGCAGGCTCGAGCGCGTCCGCGGCGACCGGCGGCAGCGCGCGCCCGACGAGCGCCACGCCGCGCGCGTGAGGGAGCGCGTGCTCGCCCGCCGTCAGCCGTTTCAGCGCGCGGGCGGCGAGCTCGGGGATCTTCGCGGCGGCCTCCCCCACGAGGACGATCTCCGGCGCGGAGCGGGCCGGGGCGATCGCCTCGAGCCACGCTTCGATCGCCTCGGGAGGGAGACACGCGGGCTCCGAGCGCGCGCCGCCGGCGACGACCTGGACGTAGAGCTCCCCGCGGATCGCGTCGATCGCCGCC
>JAHBWF010000258.1 GCA_019637105.1 Labilithrix sp. | reverse complement strand
CCTCGCGCCGGCCTGGGCCCGCGTCTCCGCCCTCGGCCGGATGCAGCGGCCCCCCCTCGATGGCCCCGTCGACCTCCGCGCCCCGACCTGACGCGCGCGGCCTTCACGCGAACGGAAACCGCTCGGGTGGGGCGGCCGTCGGCGTCGGGCTCGGCTCCGTCCGCATCTGCTCGCGCAGCGTCTCGAGCTGCGACTGCAGCTGCGTGAACATCGCCCCCCGCTCCTGCGTGCTCATCCAGCGGATCATCGCCGACAGGAAGAGCTCCTTCAGGTACGCGAACGAGAAGCCGTCCGTCTTCACGACGAGGAGCTCGGCCTCCTCGTCGGAGATGGCCATCGCGCTGTCGAGCCGCTCGCGCCATCGCGCCACGTACCGCGCGCGCTCGGCGGGCAGAGGGAGCCCGAAGTGGTACTTCCGGTCGAAGCGGCTCGGCCGGTCGAGGATCGCCGGATCGAGCTTGTCCGGGTGGTTCGTCGTCGCCAGCGTGAGCATCCCGGATGCGTTCGCGAAGCCGTCGAGCTGATTCAGGAACGTCGAGCGGTTTTCGGCCGTTATCATCGAGTCGAGATCCTCGAAGACGAGGCAGCACGGGGTGAGCTCCCTCGCCCGTTCGAAGACGCGGGCGATGTTCGCGTCTTCCGTCTCGTAGCGCGCCTTCAAGCTCTGAACGTAGAGGCACGGCACGTCGAGCAGCTTGACGACGGCCCGCAGGGAGTGCGTCTTGCCGTTCCCCGGCGGACCGAGGAACAGGACCCCGCGCTTCCACGGCACGCCGTAGCGAGCGTAGGCGTCCTTCGCGCCGAGGAAGCTCGTGAAGTCCTCGCGGATCTCTCGCGCCATGTCGCCGGCCAGGACGAGATCGTCGAACGACGCGGCCTGGATCGCCTGATGGATCTCGCGGTCTCGCTGCCAGCACCCGCCGCGGAAGGCGAGGACGGCGCGGCGCGGTTCGTTGCAGTACGCGCACACCGCCGCGGTGAAGTCTTCGACGATCTGGCGCGTCTCTGCGACGACGTAGTATCGCGAGGTTTCGTTGAAGCGCTCGGGCCACGAGGCGCGGACCACGACGAGATCGTGATCGTTCCATTTCACGTCCCACACCCCGAGCGAGACGCTGCGGGAGATGCCGTGGGCGCGCCGCCACCAGGAGCTCTCCGCCGCGTACGGCGAGGATCGGAGGGTGGCCTCGCAGAGTCGATCCCCGGCGTACTGTTCGAGATCGAACGTGTCCGAGATCTCGACGAGCGCCTTGTCGGGGAACGCGGAGGCGACCGCGCGGCTCATGCGGTAGCTCGTACCGTTCTCGGGTCCGAGCGCGGCGGCGAAGAGCTCAGAGTCCTTCACCCACGAAAGGATAGGCCCGAATCGGGGCTCGGCGAGCCCCGCGCGGCGCATTTTCGGCGCGTCGAGCCTCGGGGACGCGGCGGCGAGCGAGGTCGAGGGCTTGCGCGGAGGCGGGGGCGTGCGCATTCATGGCGCTGCCATGCGCTCGTGAGCTCGCGTCGTCGTTCGTCGATTGGCTCCTCGTTCACTCGGGCTCGTCATGGCTTCCCGATCGTCCAGCCTCGTCCTCCGCTTGACGCGCGCCGCGCTCGAGCGTCGCGACGCCGTCGCGCGCCTCGCCGCGAGCTGGCAGGCGCGCTCTCTCTTCGCGTTCAAGTGCGATGAGCTCGCGTTCGCGCGCGCGCTCCTCGCGCGACGCACGAACCTGTGGCTCTATCGCACGAGCCAGCGCGCGTTCGCCGGCGACTTCATCGTCGTCGACGTCTCGAGCCCCGTCGCGGCCTCGCGGCCGATCCGTGTCCTCGAGCTGAAACGCGGCGCGCCGGCGCGCGTGGGCCCGCCGACCTCCGTGCAGCTCCGCAACGCGCCGGCCGCGTTGCGCGAGCTCGCCCGGACCGGCGTCGTCTCCGAGGACGCCCCGGTCCGCGCGATCACCGGCGACGCGGCGGCGATCCTCGCGCTCCTGTCGTGAGCGCGCGGGCCTCGCGCCGTCGAGCCCGAACGAAGAGAGCCGGAGAAGCGTTTCGCTTCACCGGCTCTCGCGATCGTCCGCGCGGCGCGTCGTCCGCGCGGCGCGTCGTTCGCGGTCAGTTCTTGACGGGGATGATCTGGACGCGGCGATCGGGACCCTCGCCGTGGCTCTCGGTGCGCACGTCGGTGATGTCCTTGAGCGCCATGTGCACGACGCGGCGGTCGCGGGCGGTCATCGGGTCGAAGGTGATGACCTTGCCCTCCTTCGCGACGCGCCGGGCGAGCTTCTTCGCCATCTCCGCGAGCTGGTCCTCGTGGCGCGCGCGGTAACCCTCGGCGTCGACCGCGATGTGCTTGCGCGGCTCGCCCGGCTTGTGGGCGACGCGCGTGGTCAAATACTGGATCGCCTCGAGGACGCTCCCGCGCTTGCCGATGATGCGTCCCGCGTCCGGCCCCTCGATCTCGAGGCGGATCTCGTCGGCGGAGCCCTCGCCGTCGTCGGGGGCGAGCGTGACCTCGGCGTCCATGTCCATCTTCTCGATGAGCATCTGGACGAAGCCGAGCGCGCGCAGCGCCTGGGGATCGGTCACCTCGTCCGACGGGCCGAGTCCGCCGCCGTCGCCTTCGCGTTCCACTACATCAGACACGAGCTTTTCCCTTTCCGAAGCCGTCGCCGAGCGCCTTCTGGTTCTTGGCGCCGTCCCCCTTTGGCTTCTCACCCTTCTGCTTCACGACGATGCCGCCCTTGTCCCCGTCCTTCGACCGCGGCGCGACCTGCTCGAGGACGAGCTGCTGGACGATGCCGAGGACGCTGTTCGTCAGCATGTAAACACCGAGCGCAGCCGGAAGGAACAACATCATGACCGTGAAGACGATGGGCATCATCCACATCATCATCTTCTGCTGCATCGGATCCATGCCCTGCTGGGGCACGATGCGCTGCTGGACGATCATGAAGGCGCCGAGGAGGAGCGGGAGGATGTAGTAGGGGTCGGGTGCAGAGAGGTCTTTGAACCACAGGAAGCGCACGTGGTACATCTCGGCCGCCGTCTGCAGCGTCGTGTACATGGCGAACCAGACCGGCATCTGGACGAGCTGCGGGAGGCACCCGCCGAACGGGTTCACCCCGTGCTTCTTCCAGAGCTCCATCATCGCGAGGTTCTTCGCCTGCGCGTCGTCCTTGAACTTCTCGTTCAAGGCGTCGACCTCCGGCTTCAGCTTGCGCATCGCGATGGTCGTCTTGATGGACTTCCACGTGAGCGGGAAGAGCAGCGTGCGGAGGCACACCGTCAGCAGGATGATCGCGACGCCCCAGTTGCCGAAGGTGACCTTCTGGTGGAGAAAGACCAAGAAGCCGACGAGGACGCGCGCCACCGGCCGGAAGAAGCCGAGGTTGATGACGTCGTTCAGCCGATCGCTGCCGCCCGCGTGGGCGAGCACGGTGCGCTCCTTCGGTCCGAAGAACGCGATCTCGTCGTACGTGGCCGAGGCTCCGGGCTGGAGCTCCGTGCCCGGGTAGACGAGCTTCGCGTGGAAGATGACGGCGGCGTCGTCGTCGTCGGGCGCCTGACCGGGCGCGAGCCACTCCTCGGCGAGCAGCTCGCAGCGCGGCAGCTCCTTCACGGCGCCGTCGGCCGGATCCGGCATGAGCGCCTGCGTGAAATACTGGCTGTTCACCGCGACGTAGCGGTCGACGCTCGGGACCGCGAACCAGCCCGACTTGAACTCGTCGCGGTTCTTGCGCACGACGTCGCCGCCGCTCGCGCACGCGAGCTCGGTGACCCACGGCGACTGGCGGCCGAGGCTGCCCTTCATGTCGACGTTCTTGCGGAACGCGTACGTGCCGATCGAGAGCTGGTGCTTGCGCGCCTCCTTCGCGAGGTTCGTCACCGTGGTCGCGACGTTGAGCTCGAACGGGCGCTCGCCGGCGGACACCTTCTTCTCGAGGCGGACGTCCTCGTCCTCGTACGCGAACGTGCAGCTCGTGGCCGCGGCGCCCTCGGCGCGCGGCTCGAGCTTCCAGACGACGCGGTCGTACTTGATCTGATCCTTGCCGTCGGGCCCGCGGAAGATCGTGCGGAGCGAGCGCCAGCGCTCGTGGTCCGGCGTGGTCGAGAGGTCCATCCCCTCGTACTTGCCGCCCTCGAGGTGGAAGTTGACGATGGCCGCGCCGCGGGTCGACAGGACGGCGTCGAAGCGATTGCCGTCGATCTTGCAGAGCTCGCCCTCGACTGGCTTGTTCGGCTTGTCCTTCTCCGCCTGCGGGTCGAGCGTGTCCGGGACGAAGTCCGGAGCGTTCGCGTACACCTCCTCCGGAACCGACTGCGGCTTGTCGCTCGACCCCGTGATGAGGGGGAGGCCGAACTTCCAAAAGAGGAGCACGGCGGCCGCGATGGCCAACACGCGCAGGAGACTGTTCCGATCCATTCAGCTTCTTTCTTGCGTCTCGTCCCGGAGCGTTCGGCCGCAGCGGGAACACGAAGCGCGTCCTACGCGGCCTCTCGGGCCCCCGCGCCCTCCGCGAGGCGGGGCGGGGGCGGGGGATCGAAACCCCCGGGGTGAAACGGGTGGCACTTACACAGGCGTTTGACCGAAAGCAAGCTGCCGCGCATCGCCCCGTGCCCCTCGAGACACGCCACGGCGTACCGCGAGCACGAGGGCTCGAAGCGGCACACCCGGCCGAGCCACGGAGACACCGCGATCTGGTAGGCGCGCACGAGGGCGACGAGGAGGCGCGCGATCACGGACATCGGTGCGGGCGAAGATGATGCCGTTTGTCCGGCCGCGCCAGCACAACCGCGAAGAAAGCTGGGATGGAGCCGCGCGCGCGCCGTGATCCGGCGTTCAGCGGGGAACGGGCGGCGCCTCCGGCGGCGCGCCGGCGCCCTCCGACTTCGACCGGAGCACGCTCGCGCAGCGCTTGAGGAGCGCAGGGCGGGCCCGTGACCATTCGTCACGGACGTCGGCCAGGGTGAGCGTGTCCGCGCCGCTTCGCGCGATCACGACGAGGTCGATGCCGTCCGGTACGAAGCCGGGCCACAAACGGAAACACTCGCGGCAGACGCGCTTGATGCGGTTGCGCATCGTCGCGTCACCGACCTTGCGCGTCGCCACGATCCCGAGGCGGGACGGCGCGGTCCGGGGCTCGTCCGTCTCGCGGTCGCGCTCGCGGGCGCAGACGAGGAGCACGAAATGCCGGCTGGTCGCGCGCTCGCCGTTCGACTGGACGCGCACGAAATCGGCGCGTCGGCGGATGCGGCGCGCTCGTCCGAAGCCGAACGGAGCCACGGCCCGCGAGCTCAGCGGGGAAGCAGGGGTGGAGCCTACTTCTTGAAGATCGAGACCGTGAGGCGGCGCCGGCCCTTGCGGCGACGGTTCGCCAGGACCTTGGCTCCGCCGCGGGTCGCCATGCGAGCGAGGAAGCCGTGCGTACGGAGGCGGCGCTTGTTGTGGGGCTGATACGTGCGTTTCGGCTTGGCCATGACTCGGTCCGGTGAAGTCCCTCGACTCGAGGGCGCCGCGGAAAAGCGGGGCGCGAAAACAACCACTGGCGGGGCTTCGTGTCAAGGACGACTCGCCTACCGCGCCGCAATCGGCCCCGGGCGCAACCGAGCGCGCGATGCGGGGGAGGGCCGCCACGGCGGGCGGGCCGCGGGCTCTGGCCGCCGCGAGGTATCCGGGTCGGGATGCGGAGCGGCTGCGTTTTTCCTTCCTGAACCGGCGCCGAGAGGTAGTAGGCTGGGCACCGTAGTTTTGCAGTTCTCTTGAGGGTTTCGGAGACAACGGCGCCCTCTACCTTCGGGACTTTGCGGAATGCGCAAGACATCACGCGTACGTGGTTGGGCGGCGAACCTCATGGGCTGCCTGCCGAGTCGAGGGCTCGGGGCGTCACTCCTGCTCGGCGCCGCAGCGGTGCTGAGCTCTGCGACAGCCTCGGCTCAACAGAAGACGTTCCACCTCGATCGCCTCGAGATGCCGGGTGCTCCGGACGACGGCGTCGTGCTGTTCAGGCCGGTGACCAACCAGCGGACGATCTTCTTCGGCCAGCTCGGCATCGGCTATCAGCTCCGTCCGCTCCGAACGAGCTCGGTGACGTCGGATCAAGCGACGCTCGCCCGCTCGAGCTCGACGGTCATCCAGGATCAGTTCGCCGTTTACGGCAACGCGGGCTTCCAGATCCTCGACCGCGCGACGCTCGCCCTCGCGTTCCCCTGGTACCCGATCCAGACGGGCGAGAACCCGAACTACACCGGCGTGGGGGGCATCCCGACGCCGGGCACCAACCGCACGACGGTCGTCCAGACCGGCGGGCCGGGCGCGGGCGACGTCCGCATGGACCTCCGCGCGGTGCTCGCGCGCAGCCAGGATCGCAAGAGCGCGTTCGGGGCGCAGGTCGGGATCTTCTTCCCGTCGGGCACGCCGGCGAACTTCGGCGGTGACGACGCGCTCGGCGGCATGGTGATGGTCTCGGGCGAGACGCAGGTGAAGTTCCTCATCCTCACCGCGAACACGGGCATCCACTTCCGCCCGCGTCACGCGCTGAACGATCCGAACAACGACAACGGTCTCGGCATCGGCAACGAGTGGCGCTGGGCCGTCGGCGGCTTCATCCCGCTGAAGGACGGCAAGTACCGCGTCGGCGGGACGATCTTCGGCCAGACCGGCATCGAGAGCGATCGCATCATCGGCTCGACCGCGTTCACCAAGCGCAACTCGCCGATCGAGTTCAACATCGAGGGCCGCATGCGCTTCGGTCCGGCCGATCACTGGTGGGTCGGCGCGGGCGCAGGCTCGTCGATCCTCCGCGGGTACGGCGCCCCCGACCTCCGCGTCATCGGCCTCGTCGGCACGTACGTGCCGATCCTCGAGTCCGAGGCGAAGTCGCCCGAGCGCAAGGCCGAGCTCCGCGAGAGGTGGCGCCGCGAGGCCCGCTCCGATCGCGACCACGACGGGATCCCGGACGACATCGACGCGTGCCCGGACGAGCCCGAGGATCACAAGGGCAACGATCCGAACGACGGCTGCCCGCTGCCGCCCGATCGCGACGGCGACGGCATCCCGGACCAGTACGACAAGTGCCCGGATCAGCCGGAGGACAAGGACGGCATCGACGACGGCGACGGTTGCCCCGAGGACGACGCCGACAACGACGGCGTGCCCGACACGGTCGACGCGTGCCCGAAGATGCCGGGCAAGCCGAACGCCGATCCGAAGCGGAACGGATGCCCGACGTACATCCAGGAGGACGGCACGGTCGTGCGCGTGCTCCAGCAGGTGCACTTCGCGTTCGGCACCGCGCAGATCCTCCCGGAGAGCTTCCCGGTGCTCCAGGAGGTGGCCGACTACCTGAAGTCCAACAAGTCCATCAAGAAGATGAGCATCGAAGGACACACGGACAGCAAGGGGTCGCCCGAGCTGAACAAGCGGCTCTCGCAGAGCCGCGCGAACTCGGTCATGACCTGGCTCGTCCAGCACGGCGTCGAGCAAGGCCGCCTCGAGGCCCACGGCTACGGCATGGAGAAGCCGATCGAGGACAACGACACGGCCGAGGGCCGCGCCAAGAACCGCCGCGTCGAGTTCAAGATCCTCGAGCAAGAGGACACGAACAAGATCCAGAAGAACTGAGCTGGACAGAGTCCAGCCGCGGTGGACGCAGTCCATCGCGGCTGGACGGAGTCCAGCGAAGTCGACGGAGCGGCTTGCCTCAGCGGAGGCCGCCCGCGAACACCTCGCAGGCGTAGACGTCGCCGGCGTCGTCGGTGACGACGCCGACGCCGAGGTGCGTGTAGTCGGCGCGCAGGAGGTTCATCCGGTGCGACGGGCTCGCGTGGAGCGCGCGATGCGCGAGGCGCACGGAGCGGGCGCGCGCGACGTTCTCGCCGACGACCGCCGCCGCCAGCCCGGCGGACTCGAAGCGCGTCGCGAGATCGCCGTCTCCGAGGTCGTGCATGACGGCGCGCGCGCTCTTCATCTGCTCGGCGTGCGCGAGCGCGAGCGCGTCGAGTCGCCCGTCGCGACGGAGCGGCGCGAGCGCCTCCGACGCGCGGAGCGCGGCCGTCATCCGAGCGAGCGCCGCCGCGCCGTCGTCGCCGGCGTCGAGCTCCTCACCGGGCGCCGGCGTCGTGTCGTCTTCGAGCGGCGGCTCCACGTCGGCGAACACGCGCGCCTCGAGCAGCGGCGTGGGGCCGTTCGCGAGGTCGGCGATCAGCTGCACCGTGAACGCGCCGGGCTGATCGAGCGCGAAGCGCGCGCGCGCGGTCGCGGAGCCCGCGCTCGCCTGGGTCGAAGACGCGCGGCCGAGCGACGTCGGCACCGTGCGCGGGAGGCCGCGCGGACCGAGGACGACGAGCTTCGCGCTCGAGACCGGCGCGCGCACCGTCGCCGAGAACGTGAGCCACTCGCCGGTGCGCGCGCGCGTCGGGAGCGGATCAAGATCGGCGAGCGCGTCGACGAGGACGGCGACGAAGAGCTCGTTGCCGTCCTTGCCGCTCGCCGGCTCCGGCCGCGCGAGCGCGACGCCGCAGCGAGCTCCGGGGCGCCGCTCCGCCTCGAGCTTCGCGCGGATCGCGTCGTCGTCGGGCGCCCCGCGGCTCGACGCC
>JAHBWF010000257.1 GCA_019637105.1 Labilithrix sp. | reverse complement strand
GCCGGCCCCGCCGATCGCTTCGGCGCGGGCCCCCGATCCGACCGCCGCCTTCGCGCCTCCGGAGCCGGCGGCGTCGCCCGCTTCGCCCGTCGCGGCGACGCCGCCGGCGAGCGCGATCGTGAGCGAAGCGCCCCCCGAGAAGCCGCTCGCGCCCGCCCGGCCGCCCGGCGCCGCGCGGCCGGCGCCTCCGGCGAACGCGGCGACTCCAACGAGCGCGGCGCCTCCGGCGAACGCGGCGACTCCAACGAGCGCGGCGCCTCCGGCGAGCGCGGCGACTCCAACGAGCGCGGCGCCTCCGGCGAGCGCGGCGCCTCCGGCGAACGCGGCGCTCCCGGCGAGCGCGGCGGCCCCGGCGAGCCCCGCGCCGAGGACCGGCGACTGCCCGCCGTACTACGTGGACGACGCCGGGGTTCGGCGCTTCAATCGCGAATGTCTGCAGTGAGACTGCCCCCCTTCCAGAGCGCCTGCGCCGTCGCCTTCGTCTCCCTCGCCTCGCCGGCGAGCGCGAGGGCGGGCGAGCCCGATCGCGTCGCGGCGTGCGCGGACGCCGCCGAGCGTGGTCAAGAGCTGCGCAGCGCGAGGAAGCTGGTCGACGCGCGGCCGCTCTTCGTCGCGTGCGCGCAGCGGGAGTGCCCGACCGCCGTGCGCGACTCGTGCGTCGAATGGCTCGCGGAGCTCGATCGGCGGCTCCCCTCGATCGTCGTGAGCGCGAAGGACCCGGACGGCCGCGACGTCGGCGGCGTCGTCGTCACGCTCGACGGGGCGGCGCTCCCGGCGACGGTGACGTCGACCGCGTACGCCGTCGACCCCGGGCCGCATCGCCTCCGCGCCGAAGCTCCCGGCCGCGAGCCGGCGTCGGAGGACGTGATCCTCCGCGAAGGCGAGCCGCTGCGCGTGCTCTCGCTCGTGCTGCCGGCGGCGGAGAGCGCGGGGGCGCATCGCGACGGGTCGAGGCACGGCGACCGGCCGTTCCCCGTCGTGCCGGTCGTGCTCGGCGCGACGTCGCTCGTCGCCCTCGGCGCGTTCGCCTTCTTCGGCGCCACCGGCGCGAGCGACTACCGCGGCCTCGAGCGGACGTGCGCGCCCGACTGCGCGAGCGCCCGCGCCGACGGCGTCCGGACGAAGTTCTTGATCGCGGACGTGGCGCTCGTGGTCGCCGTCGTCTCCGGCGTCGCCGCCGGCGCCCTCCTCGTCTTCGATCGACCTCGCGCGAGGCCGGCGGGTCGCTGACGTGGGCTCGAACGCGCGACGCCGAGGACGTCCTCCGACGACGAAGGTCGCGGCGGGGGCGATCGTGCTCGCGTCGGTGCACGCGACGGCCTGCGGGCTCGTCTTCGACGTCGACGCGCTCGAGCGCGGCTCGGCGACGTCCACGAGCGACGCCGGCCCGGACGCGCCGGCGGCCGCGGCGGAGGCCGGCGACGGCGCGCCGTCGTGCGTCTCCACGCGTGGTCCGGCGATGGTCCTCGCGGACGGCGAGTGCATCGACTCGACCGAGGTCACCGTCGAGCAGTACGATACGTTCCTCTCCTCCGCCGGCGCGCCCGGCGCCGACGTCCTCCCGCTGGCGAAGCCCTGCGACTGGCTGAAGACCCTCGTCCCCGACGACTTCACGCAGCAGCGGACGAACGGACGGCGCCCCGTCGTGTACGTCAACTACTGCCAGGCGTACGCCTTCTGCGCGTGGGCGAACAAACGGCTCTGCGGCAAGGTCGGCGGCGGCGCGCTCCTCCCGGGCGACGCCGGCATGGATCCCCAGCAGAACCAGTGGCTCCGCGCGTGCACGCGCAGCGGGACGCAGGACTACTCGTACGGAGAGACGGTCGCGGTCGGCGCCTGCAAGCACGACATCGTCGCCGTCGGGCAACGCTCGGCCTGCGACGGTCCTTATCCCGGTCTCTCGGACATGCTGGGCAACGCCGGCGAGTGGATCGACGCGTGCGCGAACGACGGCCCGACGCGGGAGCGCGACGGCTGCATGGTGCTCGGCTACGAGGGCGTCCGGGACGAGGCGAGCTGCTGGCATCGCATCGAGGTGTCGCGCTACCAGACGTCGCCGGACCTCGGGTTCCGATGCTGCGGGATCACGGGACCGTGATCGGCGCGGCCTCGAGCGCCGCGGCGGCGAGCCCGTGACCCGAGCCCGTGGCGAGGCGGCGGCGTCCTCCGAGGCGCGCGACCGGGCCCGCGGGCCGAGGCGCCGCTCCCCCGGTCACATGTCGCGGACGAGCGGGAGGAGATCCATCGCGGAGATGATGCCCGCCATCTTCCCCGCGCGCGTGACGAGGACGCGATGGACGCGCCCGGTGGCCATCGTCTCGGCGACCTCCTGGACGGTCGCGTCCGCTTCGACCGCGAAGACCACCGGGGTCATGATGTCGCGGACGACCGTCGCCGAGCCGGCGTCGGCGTGGAAGCCTCCGAGCTCCTCGCGCGAGACGTGGCGCGCGAGGCCCTCGGCGTAGTACGCGTTCGCGTCCTCGCCCGCCCCCTCCGCCGTCACGCCGTTCCGCGCGATGTCGGTGAGCGAGACGACGCCGATGGGCTCGCCCTCGGCGTTGACGACCGGCGCACCGGAGATCGCTCTGTCGGTCAGGAAGGTCATCAGCCGGTCGAGCGGCCAATCGGAGTCGACCGTCGCGACATCCTTCGTCATCACATCCGCTGCGGTCTTCTTCACGGTAGTCTCCTCTCTTCTCTCTCTCTCGATCCGCGCTCGGCGCCTCACGCTCAGCGCGGCACGGCCACCATCTCGTCGATGTTCGGGACCAGGCTGATCTCCGTGCGCCGGTTCTTCCGCTTCCCGTCGTTCGTCTCGTTCGAGGCGACGGGGTCGAACTCGCCGTAGCCCGCGGCGGAGAGCACCTCCGGCCGAACGCCCTGGGCGAGGAGGACGTGGACGACCGCGAGCGCCCGCGCCGTCGAGAGCTCCCAGTTCGACGGGAAGCGCGCGGTCGCGATCGGGACGGTGTCGGTGTGCCCCGCGACCTGGAAGTCGCGGCCGCCGATCGTCTTCATCACCGCCGCGACCTGCTCGAGCGCGGCCCTCCCGGCCGGCTTGATCTCCGTGCGCCCCGTGTCGAACAACACGTCGTTGGGGAGCAGGAGGACCATGCGCCCGTCGCGGAGCGTGATGGTCAGATCGCCCGCGTCGAGCATCTTCTTCAGCTTCAGCGCGAGCTCCTGGTAGAGCTTCGCGCGGCCCTCCGCGGCGCTCTGGGCTCGCCGGAGCTCCTCGAGCCGCGCGCGCGCTTCGGTGAGCGACGAGGCGAGCGCCCCCTTCTCCTTGAGCAGGCGGTCGGCGTCCTTCCCGAGCCGCGCGAGCTCGGCGCGCAGCTGCTCGTTCATCGTCGTCGCCTCGTCGAGGCTCTTCTGGAGATCGTCGCCCCGCTTGCCCGCCGAGACGAGGGCGGCGTCGCGCTCCGCGGCGCGCTCGGTGAGCGCATGGATCTCTTCCGAGAGGCGCGCGACGCGAGCGTCGAGCTCCTTGCGCTCCGCCGCGACGCGGTCGCGGTCGGCGCGCGCCGACGTCGCGTCGCGCACGGCTTCGTCGTACTTGCCGCTCGACACGCAGCCGGAGAGGACCGCGAGCGCGGCGACGAGGAGGATCGGCCTGACGTGCATGAACGCGTGCGCATGCAAAGAGACGGCCGACGCGATCGCGCGCGCGCGGCGCGCGGTCGGCGCCCCGAGCCCGCAATCGTCGCGTCACGCGCGCACCCTTTGCGCGACGCGGACGAAGCGGCCGCGTCCCGACGAAGCGGCCGCTTCCTGACGAAGCGGCCGCGTCCTGGGCGAAGCGGCCGCGTCCTGGGCGAAGCGGCCGCGTCCTGGGCGAAGCGACCGCGTCCTGGGCGAAGCGACCGCGTCCTGGGCGAAGCGGTCGCGACGAGGCCCCTCGGCCTCGATCGCCCCACCCTCGTGCGCGTCCCGCGCGACGGCGCGGCCGTCGCGACGCGCGCCCGGCTACTCGGTGTCGGTCGCGGCGAGCACGGCGACCGTGCGCCCGTCCGGACGGAGCGCGAGCGCGCCGAGGTCCCAGGCGACGTCGTAGAACCACGGGCCGGGCGCGCGGAACGTGAGGAACGCCGCGTGGGTCGAGAGCGCGTCGACGGCGTCGACGGCCGCGCCGTCCGGAGCGCCCACGAGCGCCGCGAGCGACGCCCACACCGCGAGCCGCCCGTGCGCGCCGCCGAGCCCGGACGAATAGGCGCCGCCGTTCGACGCGGCGGAGAAGAGCGGACCAAACACGCCCTCCGGTCCGGTGCGCGCCACCTCGAGCCGCGCCGTCGCGGTCGTCGACTCGAGCGGGAGCGCGCGGAGGAGCCAGCTCCCCACGGCCGACGACGAGACCTGCGGCTCGAGGGCGAAGACCTTCGCCTCGACCTTTCCGCTCTTGCCCTCGGCCCACGGCCGAACGGCGGACGTCATGCGCTCCTCGACGGCGGCGTCGACCACGCGCGTCGCGCGCACCGCGGCGCCGTCCGCCGGCGGCGGGACCGTCCGCGCGGACAAGGGGCCGCTCGTGAGCGCGTCGATCGCCCGACCGAGCCCCTTGTCGCCGTACAGCGGCATGTACGACGGCGCCTCGCGCTCGGTCGCGCGGAGCGCCAGCGGGAGGCCGGCGAGCGGGTGACCGCTCTCCGCGAGCCTCTCGGCGAAGCGCCTCGCGCGGGCGTCGTCCGCCAACGACGTGCCGCGCAGGACGACCTCGTGCATCCAGCACGCGAAGAGCTCCTGATGCTCCGCGCGCGCGCCGGCGCGCTCGAGCGCGCCGAGGAACGCCTCGGCCGTGTGCCCGTAGCCGAGCCGCGACGCGAACGCGCGGAGCCGGAGCGCGCGCGGACGCGGCACCTCGACCGAGCGTTCGCGGACCATCAGCGAGAGCGCGAGGAGCGCGTCGATCGCCGCGTCGCCCGCGGTGAGCGCGAGCTGATCTTCCACGTGATCGGCGACCGCCTCGAAGCGCCCGCGCGTCTCCGGGTCGGCCGGGTCGGCGCGCGACTCGAGGGCCTCCGCGAGGAGGACGAGCTCCTCCGCGCGCCCCGCCTTGGCCCAGGCCTCGACCACCTCGCACGCGCGGGCGACCCCCGGCTCGTCCTTCAAGAACCCGACGGTCTCGTCGATCGCGCTCGTCATGGCTCGCCTGACCTTGCCCAATCAAACGAGCGTCGTCAACGCGCCCCGCAGGAAGTCGCGGGCGACGACGACGTCGTGGACCTCGTCCGGCCCGTCGGCGATGCGCGCCGAGCGCGCGAAGCGGTACCAGAGCGAAAACGGGAGATCCTCGCTGTAGCCGAGGGAGCCGTGCATCTGGATCGCGTCGTCGAGGAGCTGGCAAAGGAGTCGCGCGACATGGTTCTTCGCCATCGAGGAATAGGGCCGCGCCTCCTTGGCCAGGCCCCGCTCGAGCATCGACGCGCAGTGGATCGTCATGAGGTTGCCGGCGTGGATGCCGACGACCGCGTCGGCGATCTTCTTCTGGATCATCTGGTGGTGCGCGAGCGTCTTGCCGAAGCTTTCGCGCGTGAGGACGTACTCGCGGCACATGTGCAGCGCGCGGTCGGCCCAGCCGAGCCAGCGCATGCAGTGCGTCAGGCGCGCCGGCACGAGGCGCGCCTGCGCGAGCTGGAAGCCCTCGCCGACGCCGCCGAGGACGGCGTCGGCGCCGACGCGCACGGCGTGGAAGCGGAGCTCGGCCTCGCGGTGCTGCAGGATCGGCGGGCTCATCACCGGGACGTCGCGCACGTGCTCGACGCCCTCGGCCCCCCGATCGACGACGAACATCGTGGCGCCCGTGCGCGGGTCGTCCGAGGTGCGCGCCATCACGATGAGGAACGCCGCGTCGCCGCCGCCGGTCGTGTACCACTTGTGCCCGTCGATGACCCAGCCGCCGTCGACCTTCGTGGCGCGCGTCTTCAGGTTCGACGGATCGGCGCCGGCGCCCGGAGCGGGCTCCGTCATCGAGAAGCCGCTCGTGATCTCGCCGCGCGCGAGCGGCGCGAGCCAGCGCTCGCGCACCGCGGGCGACGCCGCCTTGAGGAGCAGGTCCATGTTGCCCTGATCGGGCGCGTCGCAGTTGAAGCACGCGGCGCCGACGGGCGAGCGGCCCATCTCGCGGAAGAGCGCGCACATCCCCATGACGCCGAGCCCGAGCCCGCCGTGCGCCTCGGGCAGGTGCGGGACGAAGAGGCCGGCGGCGCGCGCCCGCGCGCGCAGGGCGTTCAGGGTGTCCCGCTTCTTGTCGCGGTCCTCCTCGAGGATCGCCCGCTCGGCGGGGATGACGGCGTCGTCGACGAACGCGCGCACACGCGCGCGCAGCTCGGCCAGAGGAGGAGGGAGCTCGAAGGAGATCACGGCGCGAGCATACCGCAGGCACTCGTCGCATCCCGCCCGTTCGGCTGTGCTCGCGCGCATCGCGCCGGCCGACCGCGCATCCCGCCGGTCGTGCCGCAGCGGCGCGGGCATCACGCCAAGCGGGCGTCACGCCGGTCGGCGCTGCGCCGCTCGGCGCGCGCCCAAGCCCATCCGTAGCGGGGACGCGGGCGTCCTCCGTACGGGGGCGGCGTCCTCCGTACGGGGGCGGGCGTCTTCCGTACGGGGGCGGGCGTCATCCGAACGGGCGACCGTCGATCGTGAGGATGGGCGAGGCGCGAAGCCGTGGGCTGGGCTAGTGTCCCGAGTCCTCAAGGACTCGGGCACGGGAGATGAGAAACGCAACGTGTCGCGAGCCCGACGTTCCGCTTTGTCGGACCGTCGCGAGGCCCTCCCAGGCGAAGCGGGCCCCGCGATTCCCCGACGATCCATGGACTCAGGACACGAGGACATAGCGCGTGTACGGCCAAGGTCACGGTTACGGTCACCCCTACGCGCCGCCGCCGCCTCCTCCTCGCTCGGGCCTGTCGACGCTGACGATCGTGCTCATCGTGCTCGGGGCGCTCACCGTCCTCGGCGGCGGTGCGTGCGTCGTCGTCGGAGGCCTCGTCTATCTCGGCGCGAAGGCCGAAGCCGAGGGCCCCGTCGCCGATCCGTCTCTCCCCCGCGGCGAGGCGACCTCGACTCCGGGCGCACCGCCGGAACCGAGCACGTCGCCGACCACCGAGCCCGCGCCGCTGGCGGGGTTGGTCGAGACGGCCGACGACGACGACATCGACGACGACGGCGCGCTCGGCGGCGTGGCGCCGAACGACGGAGCCTCGAGCGGGTCCGCCTCCGCGCCGAAAAAGGCAGGCGGAGGCTGGCTCTGCAACGCGACCGGTTGGGTGCGCGTCTGCGGCTTCGCGAACGTGTGCTCGAACCAGATGGTCTCCGGGCTCGGCAGCGGCGCCGATCGCTTCACGGCCTCGCAATCGGCGAAGCTCGCCTGCGAGGGCATGGCCCGCGCGAAGGGCGGCTCGACCGTGTGCACGGTGGCGTGCAGCCCTCGCTGACCGCTGCGCTTGCCACGCGGTGACGTGCAACCCCTCGCTGACCGCTGCGCGCGCGGTCGTGCCACCGTGCGGCGACGTGGGCTCATCGCTCGGCCGAGTGGTAGCGTCGTCCCGACGCCCGAGCCGTCCCGCGTCCCCCCTCCCACCGGAGCCCTCCCGCATGCCCCTCACGCCGCCCCCGAACACCCGTGCCCCACGCGACGCCCACCGGATCGACGAGGCGCGCCTCGCCCGGTGGCTCGGCGAGCACGTCCCGGGATGCGCCGGCGGCGCGGTCACGGTCCTGCAGTTCAAGGGCGGCCAGTCGAACCCGACGTACTGGCTCGGCGTCGAGGGCGGCGAAGGTGGCGGCGCCGACGGCGTCGCGCTCGTCCTCCGGAAGAAGCCGCCGGGCAAGCTCTTGCCGTCGGCGCACGCCGTCGAGCGCGAGTACCGCGTGATGCGGGCGCTCCGCGGCACCGACGTCCCCGTCCCCGACGCGCTCGCGCTCTGCGAAGACGACGCGATCGTCGGCACGCCGTTCTTCGTCATGCGCTGGATGCCCGGACGCATCTTCTGGGACCCGACGGTCCCCGAGCTCGCGTCGAATGACGCGCGCCGCGCGCTCTACGAGGAGTACGTCCGCGTCCTCGCCGCGCTCCACCAGGTCGACTACGCCGCCGTCGGCCTCGCCGACTACGGCAAGGTCGGCGGTTTCGTCCGGCGGCAGGTCGAGCGCTGGTCGAAGCAGTACACGGCGTCGCGCACCGGCGAGATCCCGTCGATGGAAGCGCTGATGCGCTGGCTCGGCGACAACGTCCCGGCGAGCGACGAGACCACGCTCGTCCACGGCGACTACCGCATCGACAACCTGATGTTCGACGCCTCCGACGCGCGCGCGCCGAAGGCGATCGCGGTGCTCGACTGGGAGCTCTCGACGCTCGGCCATCCGCTGAGCGATCTCGCGTACGCGTGCATGGGCTACCACCTGAACCTGCCCGGGCGCGGCGGCCTCGCCGGCGTCGACGTCGCGGCGCTCGGCATCCCGACCGAGGACGAGCTCGTCGCGCGGTACGTGGAGCTCACGGGACGCGAGCGCGTCGACGGCTGGCCGTTCTTCATGGCGTTCGGCATCTTCCGCCTCGCGGCGATCGCCCAGGGCGTCTACGCGCGCGGCCTCCAGGGCAACGCCAGCTCCGACGACGCCCAGAGCTACGGCGCCGCGGTCACGATGCTCTCCCAGCTCGCCTGCTCGATCGCCCACGTGAAGTGGT
>JAHBWF010000256.1 GCA_019637105.1 Labilithrix sp. | reverse complement strand
AGAGGCGCCCGCCGGTCGACAGTCCGGCGCGGGCGCGACCTTCTTGTCCGCGGAGGGTCTTGTCCGCGAGGTCGGCGAGGTAGTCCTCGGCCATGAGCGCTCGCAGCCCGACGTTCAGGCGGGCTTTGCTTTGGCTCGTGTCGATGCCATCGGCGATGCCGTAGAGCGTGACGCCTGTTCGAGCGAAAAGCTTGAGGAGAGCGGCGGCGTGCTCTTGGTCGCGGGTGAGGCGCGACACGTCTTCAACGACGACGGCGTCAACACGCCCCTCCTGGGCGAGCTCTCGAAGCTGAGCGAGTCCTTCTCGCCCGAACCGCGATCCGCTCGCCGCGCGATCACTGACGACGATCACGCCGGCCTTGTTGCCACCTTCGCGGTCGACGAAGTCACGCGCGCGGTGGAGCTGGTCCTCGATGGATGACTCGCGCTGGTTCTCGGAGCTGTACCTCGCGTAGACCGCGATGCGCTTGTGGGCGAGGCGCCCTGCCATTCCCTGCTTCATGTCTTGTCCTCCTTTCCGTTCGTGTGCGTGCCCATCGTCGGGAGCCCCGAGCACGAGGCTCCCAGCATTGCCTTTACTGCAAGCCGAGCGAGCTCCGCCAGGAAGCGCTTCTCAGCGTCCTCCAATGGCTCGTCGGTGTTGAAGGCGCCCTCGACCGCCGACAAGGTGTCGGCGGCCGTGGGGGCTTGCGTTGACGCGCGCGAGGGCGGCCTCGGTCCGTGTTCCGATGCCCTGGAGCCGAGCTCTCCCGATGAGCGGCGGGTCGCCTCCTCGTAGGCGGCGACCACGTCGAGCGCGAGATCCTCGGGCAGCAAGCGGACGAGACGATCTCGCAGCGCCCTTCGCTCAGAGGAAGCGAGCGACCAGAATCGCTCGACCTCCTCTGCGAAGGCGCGCCGGAGCTCGTCGAGGTTGTCGGTCCTCATGTCGGCGATGCCGAAGCGGAGCTTCGGGCTTCGCGTTCGAGCTTGCTCGGAACCAAGCGTCGTTGTGGACACAGCTGCTCATCCCACTCGCCGCGCTGGTTCGCGGCGATCTCCTCGCCCTCGTCCACCAGCTCGGGATGCAGGCCGTCGCCGCGATGCTCGAAGCCGAGCGGACGAAACTCTGCGGGGAGCGCTACAAGCACGACGCGGCGCGTAGGGCGAGCCGCGCGGGCTCAACCCGCGGGGAGCTCGCTCTCGGCGGTCGCCGCGTCGCGCTTCGCCGTCCACGCGTAACCGATCGCGATGGCCATGAGGTGCCGCTCGACACGTGGGCCGAGCTCGCGAGCACCGATCCGCTCGACGTCCGCGCGCTCGAGCAGATGGCGATCGGCGTCGCCACGAGGAAGTACGCCCGTTCGCTCGAGACACTGCCCGATGGCGTCGAGACGCGCGGCACGAGCAAGAGCGCGGTGAGTCGCCGTTTCGTCGCGCTGACGAGCGAGAAGCTCGCGGAGTGGATGGCGCGGCCGCTCGGCGGTCTCGCTCTCTGGGCCATCTTCATCGACGGCATCCACTTCGGCGAGCACGTCATCCTCTGCGCTCTCGGCATCGACGCGACGGGCGCGAAGCACATTCTCGGTCTCTGGGAGGGCGCGACCGAGAACGAGATCGCGTGCAAGGCGATGCTCGAGGACCTGTCGTCGCGCGGGGTACAACCGAATCGCTCGCGACTCTTCATCCTCGACGGCAGCAAGGCCCTGCGAGCCGCCGTTCGCAGCGTGTACGGCAAGAAGACGCTCGTGCAGCGGTGCCAGGTCCATAAGACTCGAAACGTCCTCGGCCACCTGCCCGACGACCGGCACGCCGACGTTCGGGCGGCGATGCGTGAGGCATACAAGTGCACGAAGGTCGAGACGGCGAAGCGGCTCCTGAACAACCTTGTCCGTGCGCTCCAGAGGAAGCACCCGAGCGCGGCCGCGTCGCTGCGTGAAGGTCTCGACGAGACGCTCACCGTCATCGGACTCGGTCTCTCGGCCTCGCTCACGCGCTCGCTCTCGACGACGAATCCGATCGAGAACATGAACGGTCGCATTCGCGCGACGGCTCGACGTGTGAAGCGCTGGGACGGCGGCACGATGATTCTCCGCTGGGTCCTCGTCGGCGTTCTCGAAGCCGCACGCGGCTTCCGCCGCCTCAAGGGCCACAAGGACATGAAGCTCTTCGTCGCCCGCCTCACGCAGCACGGCGAGCACGCCGCCGTTCAACCCACGGCCGTTGACGCGAAGCGCGTGGCCGCGTAGCCATCAACTCGCCGCCGCTCTCGAGTTCCAGCAAGCCTCGGGACGCCGCCCAGAAGAGTTCCCGACGTTAGCTGCGTCGCGGATTGTGGCATGGCCGTCGCCAAGCAGGAGAGCAGATTCACGGCGTCGAGATGCGCAGCGACTGTGGAGGATTTTGGCTACGCCTTCTTGTCGCCGGGGGACGGATGAACCTTTGGTCCCGCCGCCCCCGGCGATGGATCCGCGCCCGCACCCCTTCGCCGCGAAGCTCTCTCCCGGCCAGGCCGAGGAGGTCCGCCGGCTCCGCGCGCGCGGAGCCCCTCGCCGAGCGGTTCGGCGTGGCGAAGAGCTCGATCAGCGCGGTGGTCCACTACCACGCGCACGTCCCCGAGGGCGTGCTCCGCGTCGCGCTGCCCGAGTTCGAGCGGGCGCTCCTCGCTGAGATCGCCGAGGACGGGAATGTTCCGGCCGAGCGGCTCGCGTCCGACCTGCTGGTGTCGGCGCTGCGGAGCCGCGCGTGGTGACGGTAGGGTCGGCCATGAGCGCACAGGCGGAGGCCGCGCGAGCGTGGAAGGACGCGGTCCGCGCGCTTGCGATCGCGGAGGACGCGTTCGACGCCGTAAGGGCGCGGGCGGAGCGGGCCTACGGGCACGGCGGGTGGGATCGCGCGGCAACAATTTGCGACGGAGCGCGCCGGCTTGGGCGGCCTTGTCGATCAACAGCGTCGCCGCATCCTGGATCAGGCCGTGACAACTGTCCTCGTCGGCGATCTGGCCTTCCGGCTCCGCCAGCAATGCCATCGCGAGGCCGCGCGTCGTTGACGTGTAAGTTGTCAGTTCGTCAAGCCAGCGGACCAGGGCAGCCTGCGGTGCAAGCTCATCGAGAAGCTGCAAGGCGCGTTCGCCGAGGCGGCGAACGCCTTCATGGAACACTGCATTCAACAGCGCGTGACGCGAGGGAAAGTGGCGGTGCAGGGTCGCCGATCCAACCCCAGCAAGCCGTGCGATCTCTTCTAGGGACGCACCTGCGCCATCCCGCCCAATGACTGCCTCTGCGGCGTCGATGAGACGCTGGCGGTTACGACGACTGTCGGCTCGGCGGACTTGATTGGGCGTTTTCACATTCGACCTCAGAAAAACGGAGGGGCACCCCATTTTGTTGACAAGTGGGGCCTCCCTCCATATTGCTCTACGAACAAACGGGGTCCCCCTCCGTTTCAAAGCCCCAGGAGGAAGAAATGTCAAATTCGTCGTTCATAGTCGTTACCGGCGCGACCGGGAACCAAGGTCGTGCCGTGGCCTCCGCTCTGCTCAGGAACGGAGAAAAGGTTCGTGCGCTGGTGCGGAACCCCGACGCCCCTCGCGCGCGCGCTCTGGCCGCTGCTGGTGCGACGCTCGTTGTGGGCGATCTCGAAGATCTCTCGTCTCTGACGCCCGCGCTCGAAGGCGCGCGCGGGGTGTTCTCGGTACAATTGCCTGACTTTGAGGATGACGCGCTCGAAGTCCGTCTTGCCACCAACCTTGCCCAGGCGGCGCAAAAGGCACGCGTAGAGCATATCGTGCACACGTCGGTTTCGGGCACCGGCACGGTGCATCCGACCGACGAAGCGCGCTGGGGTCAGCACTGGGTGCATTACTGGCAAAGCAAGCAGGGTGCAGAGCAAGCCGTGCGCGATGCGGGCTTCAGATACACCACAATCTTTCGGCCTAGCACTTATATGGATAACTTTATTTATCCTTCGATCAACTATTACTATCCCGAAGGAAATCCCCATCTTGTGGTGACCGGCATGGATCCAGACTCGCCGCAACCGTGGATCTCACTGGATGATTTCGGTGCCGATGTCGCCACCGCCTTCGCGAACCCCGCCCGCTTCGATGGCATCGAACTCGAGCTTGCAAGCGATATAAAGTCATTTAGGGAGGCGGTGGCGATCATCTCAGAGGCTCTCGACAGAGAGGTGCGATTGCCGGCCGACCGGGCCGAAGCGGAAGCTGCGGGACTAACGCCGCTGCTCGCAAAGGCACACGAATATATAAGCTTGTATCCCCTGCCCGCCAAACCAGAGTTCGCCAAAGCACTAGGGCTTCCGACGACGTCCTTCAAAGACTGGGCTCACACAACCCTGCGTCAGAAAGATGGCGCTGCCAAAAAATGATTTCATTTTTCATCAACGACGGGACAGGCGTCTCGGATGTCACGAACGCATGGGATCCGACGAGCACGGCGCCCGCCTGAAACACGCCGGCGCGAGGGCATCGACGAGCTTGGAGTGCTCTCGCATGTGCGTCGCGCCTCCGGACACGACGTATGCCGACGTCAGACGCTCGAGATCATCGAGGATCGGTCTCCGGGTGCTTTTGTAGCGAACCAACGTAACGTCTCGCGCCGTCCCGTCGTGACGTGAGCCTTCGCCCCACGGCGAGCAAGTGTGCGTTCGCAGAGAGCATCGCGGGGTCTTCTTCCAATGCTCGCGCGCAGAGTAACGCCGAGTCCATCAAACGGCCTCCATCGGCTCCTGCGGCATCGACCGCGGTCCATCCGGGTCCCTCAACGCCGAACACCCGCACGTCCTCGAAGCCTCCTTGCCTTAGCTCCGTCGCGAGTTCTTCAGGATGATGGAAGTACGCATCCGTGAAGTCGAGCGATGGATCGTACCGCCCCGTGGAGAGCGTCGGCAGAAGTCGCCTCAGACGGTCTGCGTTCAACTCGCCGTCGGCGCAATACGTGAGGAGAGCCATATAGCGAGTGATGGCAGCGACGGCGACGATCCCACCTGGGCGCAGCACCCGATGGGCCTCGCGCAAGGCCGTCAGACGGTCGGCACGTTCGACAAGGTGGTAGAGGGGGCCGAGGAGGAGCACCGCGTCCGCAGAAGCATCGTCTTGCACGAGGTTCCGAGCATCGCCCTCCGCCGCCGTGACGCCGTGATGTTCGCGGGCACGTTCGACATGAATCGGGACGGGGTCGATGAGATGGACGTTGTACCCTTGCGCGACGAGCCACGCGGCGTGGACGCCTGTTCCGCCGCCGATGTCCAGGACTCGGGCTGGCGCGGCCGGAAGATGTCGCGTCAACAGCTCCCGCGTCCGAAGCTGCTCCAAGCGACCGTGCCCCGTGCGCGTGAGACGCGTCCCTTCGTCTTGACCCATGTAGTGTTCGAGCATGGTTCCCATGTCGGACACATTGTAGGCGGCGCTCCTCGTCCGCAAGACCACCTCGACGATCATGCCGCAGGCGTTTCCAGCCCCCCCTCCGGCAGCGCAGCCCGCTCCGCAACTCGCGATCGTGAGCGGAGTGCCGGCCCCACGGCGAACGCCACACCGATGCCAGGGAGGCGCCTGGAGCCCGTTGCCACGGCGTTGCGACCGGTCGGTGGCATGCCCGCCCGTCGAGAGCTACCGTTCACTTCGATGAGTAGCGGACGATGGCGTGCGCTGGGCGTCTCCCCGTTCTTCACGGAGCGAGCGCGGGACCGTGCCCCGCAGATCCTCTCCTACGCCTCCGTCGGCGGCGCCGCCCCTCTCGTCGCACCGAGCGGAGAGATCGTCATGATGAGCGGGAACTCCAGCGGGTTCGACCTCGACAGAGTGGCTCGTCTCGTGAGCACCGCTTCTTCGGATCCGCGCCGCTCGTTCAAGGTCGGCAGCGCCTGCGTTCACCTCACGCCGGTCACCGCCGGCTGGACGCTCTGCGCCGTTTCGACCGGCATTCAGCCGGGAGTGATCCTCGAACGGCTACGCCGCGCGAGCGCGGTCATGGCCCTGGCGCTCGTGGACGGCGGCACTGTGCCGGGATCGCCCGGCGGAGGATCTGCTCCGAGCGGTGCCCCCGCCGAGGTCGCGCTCGCCGTTCGTCAGCGCGCGAACTGAAGCGGCTTGTTCCGCGGCTCCCACGAACCATCATCGGGCGACCGCATGGCAGGCGCCGCAGCGCTCGGCCAGAGCTCGCGAGCGCTATCGTGTCGTTATGACTGCCGCGGTTGCTGGAGTCGTTCACGGCAACGTCATCGAGCTGGACGAGCCTGTTCCCGGTCTCGAAGGCCGTCGTGTCCGCGTGCTTGTCGAGCCCGTAGACGAGGCCACCGCGGATCGAGCCGAACAGCAGCGCGCATGGGAGGCGTGGGCCGCGCGCGGGCCGCAGGGCCCGATCGAAGACGACGGGGAGCCCGAGCTTCCGTGATCCGGCGCGGCGAAGTGCGATGGTTCCGCTTCACCTCTCCCGACAAGCGACGGCCGGTGCTCGTCGTCGGGCGCGACGACGTTCTCCCGTCGCTCGCGCAGATCCCAGTCATCCCACAGTCCACCCACGGTCGCGCGCGGAGTGACCCATCGGTGACACCGGGATGACGCGCGCAAGGCCAGCTCGGAGCCTCCATTCGTGGAGGTGAGTGATGTCGACGTTGCGGAAGATCGCGGATGAGAAGGATGCGCGGGCATGTCTGACAGCGGTGGCTCGGTCGGGGGAGTCGCTCCGTATGTGGGCCAAGCGGCATCGAGTTGACGGACGCTCGCTGCACGCGTGGAAGCGAAACCTGACGCGGTGGGAGACGGTCGCTTCGACGAAGAAGGCGCCTCGGCTCGTCGAGCTCGTTTCCGCATCGCGCGCCGGGCAGCGGTACGTGGTACGCGTCGGTGACGCGGCGATCGAGGTCGGCGACGATTTCGATGCCGGGACGCTACGTCAGCTCGTCGAGGTCCTTCGCACGTGCTGACGCTCTCGCCTGCCGTCCGCGTGTTCGTTGTCGTCGCTCCGCTCGACATGCGCGGCTCGTTCGACTCCCTCGCGGGCGCCGTCCGTCGCCTCGGGCTCGATCCGACCGACGGTCACCTCTACCTCTTCCTCAACAAGCGACGGCGCATCGCGAAGGCGGTCTGGTTCGACGGCTCGGGTTGGTGCGTCCTCGCGAAGCGGCTCGAGACCGGGAGCTTCCAGTTGCCCACCTTCGACGAGACCGTGTCGCAGGTCCCGATCGACGGCGCGTCGTTCGCCTCGCTGCTCGCGGGGATCGACTTCACGGCCGCGCGACGAGGATGGTTTCGACGTCTCCCGAGTCGAAAGAGGATCGACACCGATCTGCGTGCATGATCTCGTGATCGCGTGACCAAGGCCGATGGCGAGAAGCTGCTTCGCGAGAACGCCGAGCTCCGCGCCGTGGTCGTGAGGCTCACCGAGCAGCTCGCGAAGCTGACGGAGCGCGTCGCCGAGCTGCTGCCCGTCGCACAGCGCCGGCAGCGCAAACCGGCTCCGGAGAAGCCACCCGAGCCGCGTCCCGACGTTGTCGGCGACGCTAAGCAAGCGTTCGAGCGCCGGCCGAAGCCTCCGAAGAAGCCCGCTCCGAAAGAGCGCGCGAAGAAGCCGGTTCGCCCGACGGGTCGTAAGCCGCTTCCTCAGCACCTCGAGGCGGAGGAGCACGCGCGTCGACCCGACGCGTGCGGCGAGTGCGGCAGCACTGCGCTCGACGTCGCCGACGAGCTCGTCGAGGAGAAGCTTCACGTCGTCAAGGAGCACCAACGTCGTCGCGTCGTCCGGCGAACGACCTGCCGCTGTCGCGACTGCGGTGCGCGCACGACGCCGCGCTCGTTGCCCGCGCCCTACGAGCGCTCGAAGGTCACGAGCGAGTGGCTCGCGTGGTTCGTACACAACAAATTCGCACTCCTCTCGCCACTCGACCGCATCCGGCGCGATCTCGCCGACCGCGGCGTGCCCCTCGCGATGAGCACGCTCGTCGGCTTCGTCGAGCGCGCCGCCGACGTGCTTGCTCCGATCGACGGTGTGCACTGGAAGCAGCTCCTCGCCAGCTCGTGGATGGCGACCGACAGCACAGGTCTCAAGGTCCTCGTCCCCAATCTTCCGGCCGCGCACAACGGTTACATCGAGCTCTATCGCAACAGCGAGTGCGCCGTCTTCCAGTATGCCGCCTACAAAAGCAGTGACGACGTCGTCGCGAAGCTGCGAACGTTCCGCGGCAAGCTTACGGCCGACGCCGAGCACCGCTTCAACGCCGTCTACGCCTCCGGCGACATCGTCGAGAGTGGCTGTAACGCGCACGGGCGCCGCAAGTTCCGCGACGCCGAGCAGACCCAGCCTGTCCTCGCCACTGAGGGTGGTGCGTTCCTCGGCGCGATCTACGGCGAGGAAGAGAAGGCGCAGAAGAAGCGCCTCGCTGGCGACACGCTCCTCGCGCACCGTCGCGCTCGGATCCGCCCCATCGCCGACAAATTCGATCGCTGGCTTGCCGCCGTGAAGCCGACGCTCTTGCCCTCCGAGCCCTTGATGATCGCCGTGCAGTACTACGAGCGGCACCGAGACGCCCTCTTCCGCTTCATCGACGATCCCGACCTACCGATCGACAACTCGGCCACCGAGCGCGAGTTCCAGAACGTCGCCAAGCTCCGACTCAACATGCTTTTCGCAGGCAGCACCGAGGGCGCCCATCGCGCATGCGTCCTCCTCGGCATCATCGCGACGTGTCGCGCGATCGGCGTCCCAATACAGGCCTACCTCGCATGGGCCTTCGATCGACTCGGTACCCATCGCGACGTCTTCGGCCTCAAGCTCGAGGACATGACGCCCGCCGCCTTCAAAAAGACGCTCGCCTGACCGCGTCCCGCACGCCGACCTCAAGTCACGAATCCGCTCGCCCTGCATCCCGGTGTCGCCGATCGATCAC
>JAHBWF010000255.1 GCA_019637105.1 Labilithrix sp. | reverse complement strand
GCGCCGCCGGCCGCGTCGACGCTCCGATGGAGGAGCGCCGGCGGGAGGATCCGGTGCCTCTGGAACGCCGCCATGACGCGCTTGGTGAGGTCGGTCTCGAACTCTCGCTCGTACTTCACGTCGATGACGTGAGCGCGCGCGCGCAGCCGCAGCGCCGGCACGTTCTGGTGCAAGACCTGGTTGACGAAGACGTCCCACGGCTTCTTGGCGAAGGCGTACCGGCAGCTCGTGAGCGCGTCGCCGACGATGCGCTCGGCGAGCGCGACGTCCTGATCGACGCCGATGAAGAACTCGACCTGCATCGTCATGTCGAGCGCCCCCCAGTTGCCCGAGCTCACGACGTCGGTGAGGAACTTGTTGTTCGGGATGGTGACGACGACGTCCTCGAGCGTGACGAGGCGCACGGAGCGGAGGCCGATCGACGCGATCTCGCCGTAGATCGTCCCGAACGTGACCCGATCGCCCACCTGGAACGGCCGGTCGACGATGATGATGACGCCGGCGAGGATCGACGCCGCGAGGTCCTTCAACGCGAAGCCGATCGTCACCGCGGCGGTGCCGCCGAGCGCGATCAGCACCTCGCGCGTGAGGTTGACCGAGAGCGCCAGCGCCGCGCCGAGCCCGACGAGCCAGATCAGGAAGCGGAGCAGCGTCGCGACCTGGTTGATCAGGAGCCGCTTGTCGGCCCAGCGAGCGCCCACGCCCTGGAGCGCGCTCGTCGTGAACCTCACGAGCACGTACGTGCCGGCGAGGACGAGCACCGCCGTCGCGAGACCGCCGACGCGGATCACCTCGAACAGATTCGCGTCCTGTGACGTCCCTTCCATCGTCGCCTCCGCGCTCGGTACCGAGCTCACGTCTCGATCAAGTGCTTGCGCCGCAGGTAGCGGAGCACCACCGGCCACCACCGCGGCGAGAGCCGGTACATGCCGGCGTCGAGCTCCGCGATCTCGTGCTCCACGAGGTGATGGAACGCCGCCTCGCACGCGCGACGCGAGAGCGCGAGCGTCGCGGCGGCCTCGTCGAGCGCGATGCACCCGTGCCAGACGATGGCCGCGAGGACGAACCGCGCCGGCTCGCCCAGCTCCTCGAGGACCTGCGCGTCGGGGTTCGTGAAGAGACGGACGCGCGCGCGGCTCGACCCGTCGTGCACGAGCGCGCGCCCCCACACGTGGAGGGCGACGCGCGGAGAGCCCTCCGAGTAGTCCCAGATCAGGCGGTTGTAGTCGCGCGTCGTCGTGAGGATGCGCGCGGTCTCGTTGCCGTCACCGGGGTCGTCGATCAAGAGGTCGTCGTAGACGATCTCGAGCCCGCTCGCCGCGTTCCGCCGCTCGAGGAGCTTGCCGATCTCGGACTCCGACCACGGCGCGAGGTGGACGACCGTCTGGAAGAAGCGCTCGCCCCGCTCGATCCACGAGAGCAGCTCCCACGAGTAGTGCGCGAACGCGACGACCCACAGCACCTCGTCGCCCGTCAGCTCCATGAGCCGGACGAACGCGCGCCACCCGTCGAGCATCTCCGCGCCGCGCGCGAACCAGAGCTGCGCGTCGTCGACGGTGACGACCTGCCTCCCTCGGCCGCGGAGGTGGCGCGCGAGCCCCTCGACGTCGTCGATCGACGCGGGGGCGCCGGTCGCTTCGGCGATCACCGCGACCACGTCGGCGGGCCGGAGCGCGCGGCGTCGGTTCTCGATCCGCGTCAGCGGGACGCCTCGACAACGGAGCTCGGCGGCGAGCAGCCACGACGTCTTGCCGAAGCCCCCTCTGCCGGTGATCAGCGTCGAGCCTCCGGGCTTCCCGGCCCGCCATCGCGCGAAGCGCTCGGCGAAGTCGTCGAGCCCGGGGTAGCGCTCGATCGCGAGCTCTCCGCCGGCCACCGGTCTCTCGGTGAAGTACTCGAGTACCTCGGGCTCGAGCCGGGGCTCGTCGCCCGGCGCGCCTTGCGCCACCTGCCGCTCGAGCCGGCGGCGGAACAGGAACGCGAGCGCCTTTCGCGAGTGCTCGAAGCCGAGCACGAAGCGGCGCAGCGCGCGGACGACGCCGCTCCCGAGCAGCACGACGAACGCAGCGACGACGACGAAGAAGCCGACCCAGCGCGTGCGCGTCCTCGACACGAGCCGGCTCAGGGGCCCCGCCGGCTGGACGCGGAGGTACATGCGCGCGATGTCGTCGCGCCACCGCCGGACGAGGATGAGGACGATCGGCACGGCCATCAACCACGCCGCGCGCACGACGACGCCGTGGAGGTAGCCGCGGCCCACGACCGCCGCCGAGCTGGCCAGGAGCACGGCGAAGAAGAACGCCGCGCGGCCGACGAGGCGCACGGAGCGGAGGATGCGCTCGCCCACCTCCCCGGCCAGGACGCCGCCGCGGCTCGCGGCGGACGCGAGGCTGCGGTGCGTCACCGTCAGCGCGAGCCGGTAGATCCAGTACCAGAGCAGGAGCGTGTACGGCACCGACCACGCCGTGTTCGACACGTCGAGCCCGGGGATCTGCGGGACGAGGAGGACCGCGCCGAGCGAGACCAGCTCTCCGCCGACCGCGTCGAGCGCCGACGTGCCGCGCTGGAGCGCGCGGAGCAGCGCCGGGCGGCGCACCGAGCGCGCCGCGGCGTTCCGCGCCCGGCGGAGCCAGCGCGATCGCCGGCGACGGACGAACATCGTCACCCAGAGCAGCGCCCCGAGCGCGACGAGCTCGAACGACACGTGCGCGATCGCCGAGGGGCGCCGGAGCTCGTGCAAGGTCTCGCGCAGCGTCTCCCACCCGGCGGCGCGGAGCCATCGGATCTCGAGCTTCACGCGCGCCACCTCGCGCAGGCCCTGGGCCCGGCCCGCGGGCCCGAAGCCGAGGAGCTCCTCGCGCTTCGGCTCCGAGATCCGGCGCAGGAGCGCGATCTGCTGGCCGTTGAGGTCGCGCTCGGCGTGCATGACCGCGCGGAGCGCCGCCCACGTCTCCGCGCGGTCGTCGGTCTCCAGCGCGACCGCCGCCCTCTCGAGCTTCGCGAGCTCCTCCGCGAGCCGCTCGCGCTCCCGCGCGAGCTCGGGCTCGCTCGTCGACGGCAGCTCGACGCTGCCCGACGGCCGCGGCGCGGGCGAGTTCGCCTGGACGCGATCGAGGAGGCGATCGGCGCGCGCGCGGAGCTCGACGAGGTCGCCGATGACGCGATCGAACAGCGCGTCGGCCTCGGGGCTGCCCGCCGCGACGGCGGAGACGTCGCGGCGCACCTTCTCGAGCGTCGCCGCTTGCGTCGCCGCCGCCGCGTCGGCCTCGCGCCGGTGCTCGACGATGTCGGCGCGCACGCGGAGCTGCGCCCCGCGCGCCGCCTCGACGCGAGCCCGCACCTCGGCGAGCTGCCGCTCGACGTTGCTCCGCGCCTCCTGCGCCGCCTGGAGCGCCTTGCGCTGGGCCTCCTCCGCGAGCGCGGCCTCGCGGTACGCGTCCTCCCGCTCCCGGCGCGTGGCCTCCGCGCGGACCGCGTCCTGCTCCGCGGCGAGCAGCGCGACGCGCTCCGGCGTCGAGAGCGTGAGGATCTCGACGCGGACCTCGAGCGATCGCGCCGTGATGCGCCGCGCGAGCTCGTCCGAAGGCGGCGCGGCGAAGAGATCGTCGACCGCGCCGGCGTCGGCGGGCGACGCGGCGTCGCGGTCCTGCGCCGGCGGCGCGGCGGGCGGGCGCGGCAGCCTGACGCGGGCGATCTCGAGCTCTCGGGTCGTCTCGACGAGGCTCCGTTCGACGGCGGCCTCGTCGCGGAGATCGAGCCGGAAGAGCTCCGCGCTGCGCCTCACGCCGAGCCGGCCCTCGCGAAACGCGAGGAGCGAGGAGAGCTCCGCGCGGCCCGCCGCGACCGCCGCGTCGAGCTCTCCGACGACGGCGCCGGACGCCGCGTCCGCGCGCGACGGGTCACCGGCGTCCTCCGAGTCGCCGGACGCCGCATCGGCGAGCGCGGCGTCGGCGCCCGCGTCGCCCTCCGGAGCCGCGTACGCCCTCGGCCCGATCGCGAGGAGGACGACGAGCAGGGCGAGCGCCGCGACGCCACGCGCGACGCTCCACGGCCACGGCGCCCCCCGACGGGCTGCGTGCGTCCTCGGTTGCAAGGCGCCGAAGTGTAACGCAAAGCCCCAGCGGCGAGGCCGGGATCCGCCCGGGCGGAGCGCTCGCGCTCCCAACGAGCTCGCGCCCCGACTACGCTGGCGACATGGCGACGAGAGAGATCGACACCGCGCGCGCGCGCACGGAGCTCATCGAGGCGGGTTCCGGCGTTCCGCTCGTGCTCTTGCATCCCTTCCCGTTCACCGCGGACGTGTGGGAGGGCGAGATCGAGGCGTTCTCGACGCGTCGCCACGTCATCGCGCCGAGCCTCCGCGGCTTCGGGCGCACGGCCCCCTTCGACGAGTCCGTACCGCCGTCGATCGACGCGATGGCCGACGACGTCGCCGCGCTGCTCGACGCGCTCGAGGTGACGTCCCCGGCGGTGGTCGGCGGCCTGTCGATGGGCGGCTACGTCGCGCTGGCGTTCGCGCGGCGCCACCCCGAGCGCCTCCACGCCCTCCTCCTCGCCGACACGCGCGCCGAGCCGGACGACGCCGAGGCGCGCGAGAAGCGCGACGCGTCGATCGCGCGCGTGGAGCGAGAGGGCACCGGCGCCTTCGTCGACGGCATGCTCGCGAACGTCGTGGGCGAGACGACGCGCGCGTCGCGGCCCGAGGTGATGAAGCGCCTCCGCGACCTCATGGCGTCGGTCCCCGCGCCGACGATCGCGAAGGCGCTCGTCGCGCTGCGCGATCGTCCGGACGCGCGTCCCGACCTCGCGACCATCCGGGTCCCGACGCTGGTCGTCGTCGGGACCGAGGACACGGTGACGCCGCCGTCGGTCGCCGAGGCGATGGCGAGCGTGATCCCGCGGGCGACGCTCGCCTTGCTCCCGGGAGCCGGTCACCTCACGAACGTCGAGACCCCGGCCGCGTTCCACGAGGCCGTGGAGCGCTTCCTCGCCCCGCTCTGACGCGCCTCGCCGCGCGCGGGCACGGGGAGGCACCGCGCGGACACGGCGAAACGTCGCGCGGCGTCACGGCGAGGCGGCGCGCGGGCACGGCGAGGCGGCGCGCGGCGTCACGGCGAGGCACCGCGCGGACACGGCGAGGCGGCGCGCGGCGTCACTTCGCGTCGGACTTCACGAGGCGGTAGACGACCTCGAGCTGGGCGGAGACCGCGATCTCGCCAGGCGCGACGGGCGTGTCGAAGCGCGCCATGTCCGCGCTCTGCACCGCCGCGTAGGGCATCGGCCGCGCGCCGCCGCCCACGTTCTCGCTCACCGACACGACCTCGCCGAGCTTCCGGCCCTGCGTCCGCGCGAGCGCCTCCGCGCGCTCGCGCGCGTTCGCCGCCGCCTTCTCGCGCGCCTCGGCCTCGAGCGCCTCGGGTTTGTCGATCTCGAAGGTGATCCCCCAGACCTCGTTGGCGCCCGCGGCCACCGCGGCGTCGAGGAGCTTGCCGGCCTTGTCGATGTCGCGGACGGTGACGCGCACCGTGTTCGAGACGCGGTACTGCCCCGCGCGCGGCGGCGCGGACGGCGCGGGCGCGGGCGCGGGCGCGGCGCCCGGCCTGGACGGCGGCGCAGCCGGCGACGCGAACACGTGCGGCGGCTCGATCCGCTCGAAGTTGATCGAGTAGTTCGCGGTCTGCACGTCCTTGTCCGCGATCCCCTCCTTCTTGATGGCCGCGATGAGGTGCGCCATCTGCTGGTTGGCGAGGCGCGACGCCTCCGCGACGGTCGGCGCGGTCGCCGAGATCCCCATCGTGGTGCGGGCGACGTCCGGCTTGCGCGAGACCTCCCCCTTGCCGAGCACGACGACCACGTTCGCGCGCACGTCGGCCTCGGACGCCGCGGCGGCGGGAGACGTGGCGGGCGCACAGCCGGCGCCGAACGAGCCGAACGCGACGAGAGCCGCGATGAAGAACGATTGAGTCACGACACGAGATCCGAGCATGAACATCCTCTAAGCGCGCGAACGGTTGAGCTCGCGAAGGGTTTTCGAAGGGTCGCCGCCGACAGGACAACGGGCAGCACCGCCGTCCTTACAACGTCTGCGCGACGGACGGGCGAGGATGCGCGTTCGATCTACGAAACGTTTGCCGGTTCGCCGATCGGCGACGGCCCCGACGCTCGAGCTTTGTCCGGACGGATCCCTCTCGAGGCCTGCGAGCCGCATCGCCGCGGCGACGAGCAGCGCCGCGCGTGGTTCGTCGTCGAGGCGGTCGTCCGCGCGCCGTCGTCCGCGGCCGGCCCCGCCCGGCCTCGTCCGGGCGTCGATCGGCGAGGAGGGGACGCGTCGGAGGGGAGGAGGTGCGACGCGGCGGCGTAGGACGGGCATGCCTTCGCGAATCGTGATGGGCGCCGTGCTCTGCTTCGGCGTCGCCGCCTGCGGCTCCACGGTCGGCGCCGCGCCCGAGACCGGAGACGAAGGCCCCGCGAGCGACCTCGGTCGCGAGACGGAGGAAGGGACGGACGAGCGGGCCCCCGCCGCCGGCGCCGACGGTCTCGACGCCGGAGCGAAGCCGGACGGCTCGACCACGACCGAGAAGCCCGACGCGGCGAACGACGCCTCGAGCGACGCCGGACCGCCCCCGACCTGCGTTCCCGACGCGGCCTGCGCCCCGGCGAACCCGTGCCGCGCGGGGACGACGACGTGCGCGAACGGCGTCGCGACCTGCACCGAGGCGGCGCCGGTCCCCGACGGCACCGCGTGCGGCGCCGGCCTCTCGTGCCGAGCAGGGGTCTGCACGTCGGGCAGCGCCGTGACGGCCAACGGGACGTGCACGTACCGCGAGGTGCCGCGCGTCCTCTCGTGTCCGACGGGCATGTCGTGCCGCTGCTACGACTCACCGTGGACCAAGTTCAAGGACGCCCCGTCGAGCCTCGATCTCTGGCTCTCGGCGGACACGCTGGAGGTGCTGGGCGGAGACGTGCCCGACAACGCGGCGTTGTCCTCCCCCTTGCCGAGCGCGAGCATCGCCCTCGACGCGAACGAGCCCCGAACCGGCGCCGTCGCGCCGTACCACGCGACCGTGACCGGCGGCGCCGAGGTCACCGTGAGGCTCTCCCGGACCGTCGGCTACGTCGCCGAGAAGTACATCAAGTACACCTCGGCCGACTGCGGTCACGGCGGGCGCACCCTCGAGTGCACGTTTCGCTCTCCCTGAGCCCGCTCGAGTGTCCTGAGTCCATGGTTCGTCGGACCATCGCGAGGCCCGCTTCGCCTGGGATGGCCTCGCGATGGTCCGACGAAGCCGAACGTCGGCCCGGTGACACGAGGGCATCGCGGGCGCGCCCTCGACGCATCGAGCCGTCGTAGCTCCGCGACCGACCGGCGGGCCGCCGCGTGGACCGCTCGACGCGTCCTCTTCGTCAGTCGGTCGACGCGTCCTTCTCCCCGCCCTTCACGCACTGCTCGCGGATGGGTCCCTTGACGGTGATCTCGCCGGACTTGAAGCAAGCGTTGATGTACGTGTTCACGTCGTTCCCGCACGCGCCGAGCAGGGCGTCGGACGCGCCCTTGCACGCCGTCGCCTGCGCCTCGCGGTAGCAGTCGGCGCCCTCGCTCCCGCTACAGTCCTTGCAGGCCGTACCCAGGCACAGATCCCACTGGTAGTAGGCCTTCCCGCAGTCCTCCTTGTCGCTGACGATCGCGACGCACCCGCCGCCGTTCAGGGCGATGACCTTCCCCGCGCTCTCGACGACGGGCGCCCACGTGTCGCCGTCTTCGCCGAAGACGCACTCGGCGCACGGTGTGGACTCCTCGGCCGCGATCGCCGCCTTGAGGTCCGCGAACGTGGCGTCGTTCTTCGCGGCGACGAGGTCGTCGATGACCTTGAAGACGCCGTCCGTACACGCCCCCGGCTGGATCCGCGGCGCCTGGTACTTCACCCCGCTCACGTCGACGGCCGTCTCGGCGTAGCACTTGTCGTCTTCGGGATCCCCCCCGTCGTCGATCGGCTGCGTAGGAGGCCGCTTGACGTCGACCGTGCCGCCGTCGTCGACCGACGGCGCGACCTCTTCGTTCGTGCAGCCCGCGGCCGCGACGGCGACCACGAGGCCCGTCAGCGCCGTAACGCTCGCGAGCGCGAACACCTTCTTGATCATGACCGAGCCTCCTTCGCTCCCGCGACTGCAGGACGCGCACCTCCAAGCAAGAGCTCCGCCATCGTTCACCGTCAGCGCGCGCACACGTTCGCCGCGCGCGGTGACGGCGCACCGAACGAGGAAACACGCCTTCTCTCCAGCGGTTCGCCGCGCGCGCCGTCGCGGGAGAGCTCCGAGCCCGCGCGCCGACCCACCGTTGAAATGCGCACGCCGCGCGAAGCGCGCACGCCACGCGACGGGCGCGCGCGCCGTCAACGAACGATCGCGTCCGTCCGCGAGGCGCGCCCTCGGGGCTCGAGGGCGCGCCCCGTCCTGCATCTCCTTGCCGCCCGCGGATCACCATGCGAACGACGCGCCGACGCTACGCAGAATCCAGGGCGAGCAACGAGGCCCACCTCAGCGCTCTCGTCGGCGTCATGAATCCGACGGGGGCCCAGCGGGCGGCGGCGTTTGGGCTCTTGGGCGCGGCAGCGGAGTAACGCTCCTGCTCCAGGTGCGACGGCGCCTTGATCGCGTCGTCGCGCTGATCGCGACGGCGGACGTCGTCGCGATCAGCGCGACGGGCAAACCGCGTCGGCCGCGCCGTGCTCGTACGTGGCTTCGGTGGCCTCGTAGTGCATCCGCGAGGCGAAGTCGTACGCGAAGCGGAGCGGACGCCCTCGATCGTCGCCGTCGTACGCGAACACGACGCAGCGCTCCCCCGCGCCCGGACGGACGACGTTCTCGAAGCATCGACCGACGACCTGCGCTCGCT
>JAHBWF010000254.1 GCA_019637105.1 Labilithrix sp. | reverse complement strand
CCGCCGCCGGCGTCGTGCCGGGCTTCGGGTTGTTGTCGGGGCAACCGGCGAGGAGCGTCAGCGAGGCGAGCGCGATGGCGAGGGCGAGTCCGGTCTTCATGCCGGAACCGTCGCACGGCGCGCTCCGCCTGGGAAGGGGCGCCCGGGGCGCCGCGAGCCGGCGACGCGCGCGAGCGGGGGCGCGCCCTGGAGTAGACTCGCGCGGTGCTCGACGCGATCGCGATCGACCGGAGCGCGGCTTCGCCCGCGGAGCTCGCCGCGCTCGTCGCGGTCGCGGTCGTGGCCGGCGCGCTCGCGTTCCGCGCGCTCCGCGGGCGGCGCGCGCTCCTCGCGCTGTTCGGCGTCCTCGCCGTCGTGACGAGCGCGTCGGCGTCGCTGCTCCGCCCCGCGCCGCGCGCGTCCGCGCCGGCGGGCGCGCCGAAGCCCGGCACGGCGCTCGGGTACGTGTCCTCGTCGGCCTGCCTCGGCTGCCACCCGGGGGAGCACGCGAGCTTCCGCCGCACGTTCCACCACACGATGACGCGCCTCGCTTCGCCGGAGACGGTGAGCGCGCCGCTCGACGGCCGGCCGCTCGAGCTCGACGGGCGCGTCGTGCGCCTCGAGCGGCGCGGCGCCGAGGTGTGGGCGACGCTCCCGGATCCCGATCGGGTCATCGCCGGCGATCCGGCCGCGGGCGACGTCACGCGTCGCGTCGTCCTCACGACCGGCTCTCACCGCGAGCAGGCGTACTGGGTGGCGGGGGCGCGGAGCGGCGATCTCCGCCTCGTGCCGTTCGTCTGGCTCGTGAAGGACGCCGCGTTCGTCCCCCGGCGCGAGGCGTTCCTCACGCCGCCCGGGGCGCCGATGCCGCCCGTCCGCTGGGCGTCGAGCTGCATCGCGTGCCACGCGGTCGCCGGCGAGCCGCGGCACGACCTCGAGCGCGACGGCTTCGACACGCGCGCCGCGGAGCTCGGCGTGGGCTGCGAGGCCTGCCACGGCCCGGGCGCGGCGCACGTCGAGCGCCATCGCGATCCCGTCGCGCGCTACGCGCAGCGCGCCTCGGGCGGCGCGGATCCGACGATCGTTCACCCCGGGCGCCTCCCGCCGGAGCGCTCGTCGGCGCTCTGCGGGCAGTGCCACGCGTACGCCTTCCCGCGCGACGAGGCCGGCTTCTGGACCGACGGCTACTCGCGGACGTTCCGCGCCGGCGACGCGCTCGAGGCGTCGCGCACGCTCATCACGCCGGCGGCGCTCGAGGCGCGCGGCGGGCCGGTGATCGACGCGCCGGCGAGCGCGATCTTCTGGCCCGACGGCGCGGTCCGGGTCGGCGGTCGCGAGTACAACGGGCTCGTGGCGTCGCCGTGCCACGAGCGTGGAGGCGGGGACCGCAAGCTGACGTGCCTCTCGTGCCACGCGATGCACCGCGGTGAGCCCGCCGGGCAGATCGATCCCGAGCGCGGCGGCGATCGCGCGTGCACGACGTGCCACGGCGGCGATCGCGCCGCGCGCCACTCGCACCACGCCGACGGCTCGGTCGGGAGCGCCTGCGTCTCGTGCCACATGCCGAAGACGAGCTACGCGCTGCTCTCCGCCGTGCGCTCTCACCGGATCGACAGCCCGAGCGCCGCGAGCACGCTCGCGACCGGGCGCCCGAACGCGTGCAACCTCTGCCACCTCGACCGGACGCTCGCGTGGACGGCGCGGTGGCTCGCGGAGTGGTACGGCGCCGCGACGCCGCCGATCCCGGCCGAGCGCGCGCGCACGGCCGCGGGCGTGCACGACGGGCTCGCCGGCGACGCCGGCGTCCGCGCGCTCGTCGCGGACGCGCTCGGATCCCCGGCGTCGTGGGCCGCGTCGGGCGGCGGCTTCCAGGCCGCGCTCCTCGAGGAGATGCGGCGCGACCCGTACGCCGCCGTCGGGTTCATCGCGTCGCGCTCGCTCCGCGCGGTCACGGCGATCCCGCCGGAGCGCGTCGCGCCCGCGCGGACGCCGGCCGAGCGCGACGCGCTCGCGCTCGGCCCCGACGGGCGGCTCGATCCGGCGCGCGTGCGCGCCCTGCTTGCCGCGCGCGACGTCCGCGCGATAACGATCGCCGAGTGAGCTCCTCGCCCGCGCCGCCGACGTCCCCGAAGGCCGCGCCGAACCCGGACGTCCCTCCCGGCCGCGACGCGGTCGACGCCGCCTCGGTCGATCGGCACCTCCGCGCGGGCTGGTGGGGCCTCGCCGTCTTCGTCGCGGTCGGCGCCGCGCTCGAGCTGCTCCACGCGATCAAGGCGCCGGCGTACGTCGACGCCGGGCGCGAGACGACGCGGCTGCTCCTCCGGCTCGGCCACGCGCACGGCACGCTGCTGTCGCTCCTGAACGTCGCCTACGCGCTCACCGTCCGCGCGCGCGCCGGCGCGGCGACGCCGCTCGCCTCGGCGTCGTTGCTGGCGTCGCTCGTGCTCTTGCCGGGGGGCTTCCTGCTCGGCGGGATCTGGGCGCGCGGCGGAGACCCCGGCCTCGGCGTCCTCCTCGTGCCCGCCGGCGCCGTCGCGCTGTTCATCGGCGCGATCGTCGTCGCGCGCCGGGTCACGCGGCGCGCGTGAGGCGCGCCGGCGCGATCACTCGGACGCCGCCGCGGCGCCGAGCGTGGCGTAGAAGTCCCAGGTGACGCGCTCCCAGAAGGCGCGCGCGGGCGGGCTCTCGAGGGCGAGCTTCACGAACGGCCAGACGAGCTCGGCGAGCGCCGTGAGGTCGGGGCGCTCCGTGACGCCGATGCGCGCGAGCCAGGCGCCGAGCGTCTCGTGGCCGTGATCGGCGACGAGCTTCTCGAGCTCGGCCAGCAGGCGCTCGCGCGGACGGTCCCTCTCCAGCACCTCGAGCACGATCGCGAGCGCGGCGTCGTCGGCGTTCATGCGGGCGTCGTCGTCGACGTTCGCCGTGATCTTCGCCAGGCTCTCCTCGTAGAAGAACGCGACGACGCTCTGCCGGAGCGCGATCTGCTTCGGGTCGCCCGCGCTCGACACGAGGAAATCGGCGATCTTCGCCTTCGACCTGCGCGAGAACCCGAGCAGAAACTTCCGGATCTCGGGCTCGAGCCGCTTGTCGAACTCGCCGCGCACCGCCGACATCGACTTCAGGACCGTGCCCGAGCCGATCGGCATGAAGCGCTTGATGAGCGCGGGGAGGCCCCAGTCGGCGAAGAACGGGTTGACCGACTCGTTGAACTCGACGAGCGCGTCGTACAGGACGTCGCGCATGATCTCTTCCACGACGTCGTCGCCGATGACCTTCCTGACGAGCTCTTCGGGGACGAGGTCGGGCCGGGCGATGAGCTCGCCGATCGCCGCGCGCGCCTCGTCGGGCACGTAGTCGCCGAGCTTGGCGTCGTCCGAGCGGAGGGAGGCGACGACGCGGCGGTGGACCTCCCGCGCGATCGGCGCGAAGAGGCCGCGCACCGCGTCGCTCTTGAGGACCTTCGCGCCGCCGGCGACGAGCGCCTTCGGGTCGAAGAGCTCGCGGATGGGGCGCGCCATCACGTGGTCGTAGCCGCCGGCGAACGAGCGGACGAAGTCGCCGCGCGCGCGGTCGTCGACGAGGCGCTCGGCGAGGAACGCGACGTGCCTGGACCGGAGCGCCGCGACGGTCGCGGGATCGAGGGACAGGGGATCGCTCATGCGCGAAGGTCGCTCTCGCACGAAGCACGCGGCGCGTAAAGCCGCGCGCGCGTCCGGCTGCTGCGCTCGCGGTCCACGCGGCCCGTTGCTAAACACATCGGCGCGATGACCGCGAACGAGACGCCCGCGACGGCCTGGGAGCTGGCCAAGGCGATCGTCTGGGCGCAGCGCGGTAAGCTTGCCCTCGGCCTGACGCTGCTCCTCGTCGACCGCGCCGCCGGCTTCGTCGTCCCGATCGCCCCCAAGGTGCTCCTGGACGAGGTCGTCGGGCGCGGGCGCGCCGAGCTCTTGCCCTGGCTCGCCGCGGCGATCGTGGGCGCCGCGCTCGTGCAGGCGCTGGCGCGCTTCGGCCTCCAGCGGATCCTCGGGCTCTCGGCCGAGCTCGTCGTGCTCGGCTGGCGGCGCCGCATCATGGCGCGCGTCACGCGGATGCCGGCCTCGCACCTCGACGGGACGCAGTCCGGGGCGCTGCTCTCGCGGATTATGGACGACGCGGCGGCGATGCAGAACCTCGTGGGCGCGGAGCTCGCGCGCTGGACGAGCAACGTCGTCACGGCGCTCGCCGCGCTCGTCGCGCTCCTCTGGATCGACTGGCGGACGACGCTCCTGGCGCTCGCCTTCGCGGCGCTCCCCGGCCTCGGCCTCGACCTCGCGCATCGCAAGCTGCGGCCGCTCTTCCGCGAGCGCGGCGAGCTCCGCGCCGAGGTCGCCGGGAGGCTCGCGCAGACGCTGTCGGGGATCCGCGTGGTCAAGGCGTACGCCGCGGAGCGGCGCGAGCAGCTCGTCTTCACGCGCGGCCTCCACCGGCTCTTCCGCGTGATGTCGCGGACGACCAACCGGCGCGGCGCGATGAGCGCGGTCGCCGCGGTCGTGTCGGCCGGGGTGATGGCGATCGTGCTCGTGATGGGCGGCCGCGCGATCCTCGCCGGGGAGATGTCGCTTGGCGACTTCGCGAGCTACGTCGCGTTCGCGCTCATGTTCGCGGCGCCGCTGCTCGATCTCCCGGAGATCGCCACGCGCGTCACCGAGACGTTGGCGGACCTCGATCGCGTTCGCGCCGTCGAGGCGGTGTCGCCGGAGGACGACGGCGACGACGCCCGCCGTCCGCTCGGCGAGGTGCGCGGCGACGTCGCGTTCGAGGACGTGTGGTTCGAGTACCGCGAGGGCACGCCCGTGCTCCGCGGCGTGTCCTTCGCCGCGCGGGCGGGGACGACGACGGCGATCGTCGGGGCGAGCGGGGCGGGGAAGAGCACGATGTTCGCGCTGCTCATGGCGTTCTACCGTCCGACCCGCGGGCGGGTGACCGTCGACGGGCGCGATCTCGCGACGGTGCGGCTGCGCGACTGGCGGCGTCGCCTCGCGGTGGTGCTCCAGGACGACTTCCTCTTCGACGGGACGATGGCCGAGAACATCGCCCTGTCGCGGCCGAGCGCGGCGCGCGAGGAGATCGCGCGGGCGGCCGAGGCCGCCCACTGCGACGAGATCGTGCGCGCCTCGCCCGACGGCCTCGACACGAGGATCGGCGAGCGCGGGCTCAAGCTGTCGGGAGGGCAGCGCCAGCGCGTCTCGATCGCGCGTGCGATCCTGGCCGACGCGCCGGTCTTGCTCTTCGACGAGGCGACGTCGAGCCTGGACAGCGAGAGCGAGGCCGCCGTGCGCGACGCGATGACCCGGCTCGCGGCGTCGCGCACCGTCTTCGTCATCGCGCATCGTCTCTCGACGATCCGCGGCGCCGACCAGATCCTCGTGCTCGACCGCGGCGCGCTGGTCGAGAGCGGGACGCACGACGAGCTCCTGCGGCGTTCGGGCCGCTACCGGGCGCTCCACGACGCGCAGTTCGGGGCCGCGGCCCTTGCTCGCGTCGCCGAGGCCCACGTAACGTAGCTGCCCATGTCCCTCGCGAACCTCGTCCCCGCCAGCGTGAAACCCTCCGCCGAGGAGGCCGACGTCCTCCTCGAGCTCGCGTACCTGAGCACGGCCGCCGACGGCCGTCTCGACGACGAGGAGCTCGCCGCGTTCAAGGCGCTCGTCGGCCGCCTCCGCGGGACGAGCCCGAGCGACGCGGACGTCGACGCGCTGCTCGACCGCTTCGCCGGGAACGTCGATCACGCGGAGATCGGCGAGCGAGTGCAGGCGCTCGCGCCCAAGGTCCCCGACGGCCTGCGGCCGCTCGCGTTCAAGCTCGCCGTGGGGCTCGGCGTCGCCGATCTCGACGCGAGCGCCGACGAGAGCGACCTCCAGGTCCTGCTCGCCGAGGCCCTCGGCCTCGACGAGGCGCGCGTCGACGAGCTCACCGCCGAGGTCTACACGTCGCTCGACGCCGGCGAAGAGTAAGGGCGCGAGCGCGGCGTGTTCCACCCCGAGGGGCCTTCGTTCGTCGAGCTGATGCGGCAGGCGCTCGCCTCGACCGAGCGCGGCTACGACCTCATCGCGCCGAAGTTCGATCGCACGCCGTTCCGGACCCCCGACGCGCTGCTCGCCGTCATGGCGGAGCTCATCGGCGGCCCGCGCTCGATCGGCGCCGCGCTCGACGTCTGCTGCGGGACGGGGGCGGCGATGATCCACCTCCGCCCGCTCTGCACGGAGCGGGTCGTCGGCGTCGACTTCAGCGCGGGCATGCTCGACGAAGCGCGCCGCCGCGTCGCCGCCGCCCCCGGCGACGCCCGGATCGAGCTCGTCCGCGGGGACGCGCTCGCGCTGCCGTTCGACGGGGAGATGGACGTGGTCACGTGCGTCGGGGCGTTCGGGCACGTGCTCGCCGAGGACGAGGACCGGTTCGTCGCCGGGATCGCGCGGGCGCTCCGCCCCGGCGGCCGCTTCGTCTTCGTGACCAGCCGGCCGCCTCGCGTGACCGATCCGTGGTTCTGGACGGCGCGCGGGTTCAACGCCGTCATGCGCGTGCGCAACGCCCTCCTCCGCCCGCCGTTCATCATGTACTACCTGACGTTCCTCTGGCCGGACGTCCGGCCGCTCCTCGAGCGCCACGGGTTCGCCGTCGAGGCCCACGAGGGGCTCTGCCCGCCGCCGTACGAGCGGGGCATCGTCGTGAGCGCGACGAAGCGGTGAGGCCGAGCCGTCGCGGCCGCCGCGCCGCGCGATCGCTCGAGTCGGCTCGCCCGCTCGGCTATCGTCGAGCGCCCGTGCTCCACCGACACCTCGCCGGGGCTCGCCCCGGGATCGTCGCGCTCGCCGTGACCGCCGCGCTCGCCTCGGCGCCGGGCTGCTCGCGCAAGGACGCGGCCGGGGGCGCCGACGCCGCGTCCGACGGACCGCTCCTGTCGATCGCGCCCGACGCCGCGGCCCCGCCGAGCGCGAGCGTCGGCGACGCCGGCTTCGCGCTGGCGAAGGTGTCGCCCGTCGAGGCGCGCCGCTCGCGCGTGGCGAAGCTCGCGGACGAGCCGGCGCTCGCCGGGGCCGCGTCGCTCCTCGGCGCGCACTTCGCCGGCGCGGCGGGGCCGTTCGACGTCCAGATCGCGGAGCTCACGGCGGCCGGCCGGCGCGCCGCGCTCGTGGCCGAGGCGGGCAAGGCGACGAGCGACGCGCGGCCGATCGCGCTCGTGCTCGACGCCGCGGGGGCCGTCCTCTGGTCGAAGGAGCGCCCCGTGGCCGGCATCATGGCGCCGGTCGGGCCCGTCGCGCTCGCGGCGGCGCCGCTCGGACGCGTGGCGCTCGCCGTGTGCGATCCGCCGACGAGCGTGGTCGCGCTGCGCCTGTTCGACGACGACGGCTCGCCGTTCGCGGACTTCCAGGCGCTCTCCGGCGTCGACTCGTGCGACGCGCTCTCGCTCCTCTACTGGCCGGGCCGCGGGTGGATCCTGGCGGCCGCCCGGCCGGGCGAGACGCGCGCGCGCCTCGTCACGGAGAGCGGCGCGCTGGCGTGGGGCGACGGGCTCGATCTCGGCGTCCGCCCGCGCGCCGGGTCGGCGGCCGCGCCGGCGCTCGCCGCGGACACCGACGACACGTTCGTCCTCGTGCAGCTCGCCCAGCCGACGGCCGTGGAGGGCTCGCCGTTCCACGCGCTGGCGTTCCGCTACGACGCGCGCGGCGCGCCGATCTGGAGGGCCGCGGTGGACGTCGGCGAGCTCGAGGCGCCGCCGCGGCCCGGCGATCGGGCGAGGCTCACCCCGCTCGATCCGGGCGTGCGCGTGACGCTGCCCTCCGGCGCGCAGGCCGAGGTGCGCCCGAGCGGCGACGTCGTCAGTCGACGCCGAGCGCCGCGGTGATCCGCTTGACGGTGGCCATCTCGAGCGGCGAGAGGCGCCCGTCGGCCGACGACGCGTCGACGAGGGTCGCGAGGAACTCGCGCTTCTCCTCGGCCGAGAGCGCGGCGATCACGGGCTCGGCCTGATCCCAACCCTCGAGGTCGAGCACGCGGCGTCGCTCGCCGTCGTCGAGCCCGAGACCCCGCATCATCCGGTCGAGGAAGATGCGCTCGTTCTCCGTCATGATTCCGTCGGCGACGAGGACCTTGGAGACGAGGAGGCACTTGGCGACCTTGGGTTCCATGGGCGGAGGCTACCACGGGGCCGCGGCCGGCGCGGCGCGGTGAAACGCTCGCCCGGCGGCGGCCGGCCGGGCCGCAGCGATCCGTACGCGCGGCGCGGGCGTCTCAGCGCCGTCGGGCGAGCGCGGCGATCAGGATGCCGGCCGCGACGCCGACGTTGAGCGACTCGACGCGGCCGGAGCCGCGGATGGCGAGGATCGCGTCGCACTGCGCGCGCACGCGCGGCCCGAGCCCCTCGCGCTCGTTGCCCATCACGAGGACGGCGGGCCGCGCGTAGTCGAACCCGAGCGCGTCGGCGTCGGCGTGGCCGTCGGCGCCGTAGACCTTCACGCCGCGGTCGCGCAGGCGCGCGAGCGTGTCGGCGAGGTCGGTCGTGCGCGCCATGACGAGCCGCTCGACGCCGCCCTCGGCGACCCGGACCGCGTTCGGATCGAGCCCCGGGTGCGGCGCCGGCGCGCCGAGCAGCGCGGCGTCGACGCCGAAGAACGCCGCGCTGCGCAGGACGGCGCCGACGTTGTACGAGTTTCTCACGCGATCGAGCGCGATCGCGGCGCGGCTCGGGCCCGAGGCGAGGAGCTCGCCGAGCTCCTGCGGCGTCGCCCACCGGCGCGCGCGCGCCTCGAGGACCAGGCCCTCGTGCTGGCTCGAGCGGGCGAGCTTCTCGACGTCGCGATCGGCGAGGACGCCGACGCTCACGTCTTCGACGTGCCGTCCGAGCGCGCGCTCGACGTCGCCGACGACCTCCCTCGTGCACGCGACGCGCAGGACGTCCTCCGGCCGGGCCGCGAGGACGGCGAGCCCCGCGCGAAAGCCGTGCACGCGCTCGACGTCGCCGCCGCGCTCG
>JAHBWF010000253.1 GCA_019637105.1 Labilithrix sp. | reverse complement strand
GGCGGGCGCCGGCGCGAGGACGGCGTCGCTCGGCGGCCGGGCGGGCGGGCGCGGCGCGGCGCAGGCGGCGACGAGCGCGAGGCTCGAGACCAGGCACGGGAGCGCGGCGCCCCGGCGAAGGAGGATCGACGTACGCATGCTGCCACGCGCCAACGCGGGACGGGCGGGCGAGCTTACACGGCCGCGTCGCTCGCGCCGGCCGTACGGCCGCGCCGGGCGTACGGTCGAGCCGGAGACGCGCCCCGTCTCGATGCGGAGGCGGGGCCTCGCGCCCAGCCTGCGACGGAGCCGGCTCGCCTCGACGCCGGCCGGAACGCGAGTATGGTGGCGCGATGCCCGACAAGGTCTTGCCGAAGCACGCGCGCGTGGTCGTCGTCGGCGGCGGCATCATCGGTTGCTCCGTCGCGTACCACCTGGCCCACATGGGCTGGCGGGACGTGGTGCTCCTCGAGCGGGACCGGCTCACGTCGGGGACGACCTGGCACGCCGCGGGCCTGATGGTGACGTTCGGATCGACCTCCGAGACGTCGACCGAGATGCGCAAGTACACCCGCGATCTCTACGGCCGCCTCGAGGCGGAGACGGGGCTCGCGTCGGGCTTCAAGCCGGTCGGGTTCATCGAGGTCGCGGCCGATCGAGACCGCCTCGAGGAGTACCGCCGCGTCGCGGCCTTCAACCGCCACTGCGGCGTCGACGTCCACGAGATCTCGCCGGGGCAGGTGAAGGAGCTCTTCCCGCTGGCGCGGGTCGACGACGTCCTGGCGGGCTTCTACGTGAAGGAGGACGGGCAGGCGAACCCGGTCGACGTCACGATGGCGCTCGCGAAGGGCGCGAGGCAACGGGGCGCCACGATCGTCGAGGGCGTCGCGGTGACCGACGTGACCGCGAAGGGCCTCGGCGGCCACCGCCGCGTGACCGGCGTGGACACGACGCGCGGGCACGTCGAGGCGGAGTACGTCGTCAACTGCGCCGGGATGTGGGCGCGCCAGCTCGGCGCGCGCTCCGGTGTGAACGTCCCGCTGCAGTCGGCCGAGCACTACTACCTCATCACCGACAAGATCCCCGGCATCGGGAACTGGCCCGTGCTCGAGGACCCGGCCTCGTACGGCTACATCCGCCGCGAGGTCGACGGTTTGATGGTCGGTCTCTTCGAGCCGATCTGCGCCCCCTGGCGGGTCGAGGGCGTCCCGGACGATTTCTCCTTCGGCGAGATCACGCCCGACTGGGAGCGCATGGGACCCTACGTCGAGCGGGCGATGTCGCGCGTCCCGGCCTCGTTGGAGGTCGGCGTGAAGAAGTTCTTCTGCGGACCCGAGAGCTTCACGCCCGATCTCCAGCCGTGCGTCGGCGAGGCGCCGGAGATGAAGAACTACTTCGTCGCCGCCGGTCTCAACTCGATCGGCATCCTCACGGGCGGGGGGCTCGGTCGCGTGCTCGCGCACTGGATCGTGAACGGTCGGCCGGACGTCGACGTCACCGGCTTCAACGTCGACCGCCTCCACGCCTACCAGTCGAACCCGGAGTACCGTCGCACGCGCACCGTCGAGTCGCTCGGCATGGTCTACCAGTGCCACTATCCGACGCGGTCGATGACCACGGCGCGCGGCGCGAAGCGATCGGCGATTTACGATCGGCTCGCGGCGCGCGGCGCGTACTTCCGCGACGTCAGCGGCTGGGAGGGCGCCGACTGGTACGCGCCCGCCGGGACGACCCCGGATCCGGGCCCGCTGTCCTGGGGCAAGCCGAGCTGGACGCCGCGGTGGGAGGCCGAGCACAAGGCCGCGCGGGAGGGCGTCGTCCTCATGGACATGTCCTTCATGGCGAAGCTCATGGTGCAGGGCCGCGACGCGGGCCGCCTCTTGAGCTGGCTCTCCGGCGGCCACGTCGACGGCGAGAGCGGCCGCGTGACCTACACGCAGTGGCTGAACGAGGCGGGCAAGCTCGAGGCGGACCTCACCGTCACGAAGCTCGACGACGAGCGCTTCATGGTCGTCGCGTCCGACACGGCGCACCGCCACGTCGAGACCTGGATGCGCCGGCGCTTCCCGGAGGACGCCCACGCGTTCGTGACCGACGTGACCGGCGCGTACGCGCAGATCAACGTCCAGGGGCCGCGCTCGCGCGAGCTCTTGCAGTCCCTCACGACGACCGACATGTCGAACGAGGCCTTCGCGTTCCGCGACGCCCGCGAGATCGACGTCGGCTTCGCGCGCGTCCTCTGCCTCCGGATCACCTACGTGGGAGAGCTCGGCTACGAGCTCTACGTCCCGACGGAGCAGGCCACGCACGTCTACGACCGGTTGGTCGAGGCGGGCGAGCGCTTCGGGCTCGTCCACGCCGGCCTCAAGGCGCTCGCGAGCCTCCGCATGGAGAAGGGCTACCGCGACTACGGCCACGACATCGACAACACCGACTCGGTCCTGGAGGCCGGACTCGGGTTCGCGCTCGACCTGAACAAGCCCGGGGGCTTCCTCGGCAAGGAGGCGGTGCTCGCGGAGAAGGCCGGCGGGCCGCCGGCGCGGCGGCTCGTCCAGGTCCTGTTGAAGGATCCCGAGCCGCTGCTCTTCCACGCGGAGATCGTGAAGCGGAACGGCGTGCCCCTCGGCTACGTCCGCGCCGCGTCGTACGGGTTCACCCTCGGCGGCGCGGTCGGGCTCGCGATGATCGACGCGGGGGAGGCGATCGACCAAGGGTACCTCGACGCCGGCTCGTGGGAGGTCGACGTCGCCGGCAGGAGCTACCCGGCGATCCTGTCGCTCCGTCCGCTCTACGACGCCGCGAGCCGGCGGGTCCGAGCCTAGTCCCCGGACGCCATGACTCCGACCGGTTCGTTCCGCCCCCACGACGAGCGAGGGGTCGGAACGAACCACCCGTCGTCGCGCGGGCATGCGTCCTGGAGCGTCTCAGCCCGCGGTGGCGCCCGCCTCCGCGCCGGCGTGCTCGGGCAGCTCCCCCGCGCGCCCGAAGGACGCGACGCGCGGCTGCTCCTGGCGGGCGAAGTCGTCGTAGGGCAGCTCGACGAAGTCGCTCTCGCCGAACGGTTGGAACACGATGCTCGGCGCGCTCGTGATCTTCTCGTCGACGATGATCGGCAGCCCGAAGAGCTGACCGAGCGGCGGCGGCGGGCCCTCCCGCCCCTTGAGCGCCTCGGGGAGGTCGTCGTCGCTCGCGTCGAGCACGCCCGCGTCGAGCTGGTTCGCGAGCGCGGAGAGATCGGCGAGATCGCTCGCGACGAAGCACAGGAGCGCGAGCTTGTCGCCGATCAGCACCAGCTTCGACTCCACCATGACGGCGTGCCTGGGGAGCGGCTGAACCGCCTTCGGGAGGTGCTCCATACTCGGGTAGCTCGAGAGCCGGAACGGAATCATGGCCTCGTGGAGGTAGCGGACGATCATGTCGAGCATCGGACGGACCCCTTCCATTTTCGCCCATGGGCGATCGGCTCGGACGGCGTGCAAGGCGCTCGCCAGCGCCGGCTTTTCCGAGCGAGGCGTGGCGTCCGTGCGCGCCGCGCGACGGGGAGGGGAGGCTCAGACGCGCTCGCGCGCGCGGATGCCGAGCGCGCGCAGCCGAGATTGGAGCGTCGACGGTTTGATCCCGAGCAGCTCCGCGGCGCCGCCCGTGCCGTAGATCCTGCCCGCGGAGCGCGTCAGCGCCGCGATGAGGTTCGCCCGCTCGCGGCGGCGCCACTCCTGGTCGGAGACGACCTCGTCGGTGATCGGCGTCGGCGGGACGGACGACCTGCGCTGCTCCACGCGGGTGCCGAGGACCTGATCGAGCCGGATCTCGCCGCCGCGTCCGAGGATGACCGCGCGCTCGATCACGTTCTGGAGCTCGCGCACGTTCCCCGGCCACTCGTAGCCGCGGAGGGCCGCCGCCTGGTGGTCGAGGAGCTGGGGCTGCGGCGCGCCGATCTCCTTGGACACGAGCGCGATGAAGTGCGCCGCGAGCGGGATGATGTCCTCCTTGCGGTCGCGCAGCGGCGGGATGCGGATCGGGAACACGCTGAGGCGGTAGTACAGGTCCTCGCGGAAGCGCCCCTTGCTGACGTCGGCGGCGAGGTCGCGGTTCGTCGCCGCGATGACGCGCACGTCGATGGAGCGCGTGGTGTCGTCGCCGACGCGCTCGTACTGCCCTTCCTGGAGCACGCGGAGCAGCTTCGGCTGGAGGTCGAGCGGGAGGTCGCCGACCTCGTCGAGGAAGATCGTCCCCTTCTCCGCGAGCCGGAAGCGCCCGGGGCGATCCCGGACCGCACCGGTGAACGCGCCGCGGATGTGGCCGAAGAACTCGCTCTCGAACATCTCGCGCGGGATCGCGCTGCAGTTGACCTTGATGAGGGGCCGGCCCGCGCGCCGGCTCCGCTCGTGGATCTCGCGCGCCAAGAGCTCCTTCCCCGTGCCGGACTCGCCCAGGATGAGGACCGTGGCGTCCGTCGGCGCGACGAGCTCGACCTCGGCGAGGATGTCGCGGAGCGCCTGGCTCTGGCCGACGATGCCTCCGAACGCGAGGGCCACCTCGACCTCCTCGCGGAGGTACGCGTTCTCGTCCTCGAGCTGCAGGTGGCTGCTCTCGCGCTCGGCGAGCTTCGCCTCGACGCGCCGGGTGTCCACGACGAGGCGCGTCAGGCGGAGCCAGAGGATGATGTGGTTCAGCGCGGCGCTGAGCACCATCGACTCGAGCGGCGTCGGGAAGTCGGGCCGCGTGGAGCCGGCGAACACGGCGCCCTCACCCGTGGCGAGCGGGAGGACCGCGACGCGGAGGGCGGCGTTGTCGATCGGGCTCACGATCTCGGCCGACGTCGCGGAGCCGACGAGGGGCGTCAGGAGCTCGCCGAGCTCGCGCACGCGCGCTCGCGCGAGCTCCTTCCCGGCGCCGTTGACGCGGGCCGCCTCGACCGTCTCTCCGCCGCGCGGATCCTCGATGCGCGCGTACGCCAGGTCGAGGCGCAGCGCGGCCGAGAGGATGTCGAGCAGGCTGTGGACGACCTGCGGCGGCTCGCGACCGACCCAGAGCGACGGCAGCGCGCTCAGCGCTGCGAGGTCGCGAATGCACGCCCTCAACATCGGGACGATTTCATCGTCCTTCGCGGATTCGTTCACTTCCCCCCCTTTTGCGTTGATGATCGCGCGGAACGCGCCGTCGTGCAAAGAAAGCCTCCGGGATCCGACGGCGTGAGCCCGTCGGGCGGAGGACTCGACGCTGGGTTAGCACATGAGCGCGGCGGGGGTTAAACGAGATTGCGGCGTCGGGCTGCGCGCGCGTTGCGCTTAGTGATTGAAATTGCTGGGTCTTCCGGGCTCGGTCGTGGCACGCCGGCTGCTCCCTCGCGCGGGTCGCGACCGGTGCCTCGAACGAGGCGCGGCCGCTCCGCCGGAGCGCCTCGACGAGCTCGAGCGCGAGAGAGGAGTGAGGATCATGAGCAACCTTTCGATCAAGAAGCACAGCGAGAAGGCCGTCCCGTCCGCGGAGGCGCTGGCGCCTCTCCGCATGATGCGCCGGCTACTCGGCTGGGATCCCTTCCAGGAGATGGCGCCGTTCGTCGCCGCCGAGGAGGCCGGCCTGACGTTCATGCCGGCGTTCGAGGTGAAGGAGACGAAGGACGCGTACGAGTTCAGGGCGGACATCCCCGGCGTGGCCGAGGACGACATCGAGCTGACGGTCACGGGGAACCGCCTCACGATCTCGGGCTCCCGCGAGGCCGAGGTCGAGGACAAGAAGGACCGCTACTTCGCCACCGAGCGGCTCTACGGGAGCTTCGTCCGGACGTTCACGCTCCCGGACGGGGTCGATCCCGAGCAGGTGACGGCGACGCTCGCCAACGGCGTGCTGCGCGTGGTCGTGCCGAAGAAGCCGGAGACGCAGCCGAAGAAGATCGCGGTGACGTCCCAGGAGACGCATCAGGCGCGTCCGATCGAGCACGAGGCCGAGGTCCACGCGGAGAGCAGCCAGCCGTCACAGAGCACGCCGCCGCAGAGCGCGAGCGAGCCTCACTGAAGAGCGTCGGCGCAGAACGAGCAACGCCGAGCGTCGGTCGAGATGATCGACAGAGACGTCGGGCCTTCGCACCGTGGGAGAACCGAATGACAGCGCCCATCCGTCCAGCGGCTCCCGTGTCCGACAGCGCGGCTCGCGCGCACGAGCAGAAGAACTGTCTGTCGATCATCCTCGCCGTCGCCTCGCTCGTGACGCCGGAGCTCTCGGACGGGAGCCGCGCGCGGATGGAGCGCCTGCGGGCGGCGGCGCACCGCATCCGCGACCTGATCGACGCCGACCTCGACGAGTCGGGCGGCGGCAGCCGTGACGTCGAGGTGCGGCGCCTGTTCGACGCGGTCTGCGAGAGCCTCCGCGATCGCGCCGAGGCGGCGAGGGTGAACCTGGTGGTGGACTGCGAGGGCGGGCGCCTCACCGCGTGCGAGGGCGAGCTCCGCGAGGCGCTGTTCAACCTGATCTCCAACGCCATCGAAGCGACGCCGGAGCACGGCACCGTCTTCGTCCGCACGGAGGTCACGGCCGAGGGCGACCACGTCTGGAGCATCCACGACTCGGGCGTCGGGATGCGCCGCGACGTCCTCGCGCAGATCGGGGTCCCGCACCGGACGTTCCGTCGCGGCGGCTCGGGCCTCGGCGTCGCGCTCGCGCGCGCGATCCTCAATCGCCACGGCGGTACGGTCCGGTTCGACTCCGCGCGCGGTCGCGGGACCACGGTGACCATCCGCCTCCCGCCGGAGGGGCGCCCGGCGGAGGAAGAGCCGGCGGAGCCGGCGGAAGAAGAAGCAATGGCTCGATGAAGTCCTGGAGGACGACATGGAAACGACTCTGGAGAGACAACCGGTTCAGCTGCCGAGGTGGTCTTCGCTCGCGTTCCGCGGCGTCGCGAGCATCCTGTTCGCGATCGTCGCGCTGGCGTGGCCGGGGATCACCCTCGCGGCCCTGACGCTCCTCTTCGGGGCCTACGCCTTCGTCGACGGCGTCACGGCGCTCGCGGTCGCGGTGCAGCGCGGCGCGCATCGGCACCGCTGGCTGCTCGTCGTCGACGGGCTCATCGGCATCGGCGCCGGCATCGTCGCGGTCTTCTGGCCGGGGATCACCCTGCTCGCGCTCATCTTCGTCATCGGCATCCGCTTCGCCTTCACCGGGGCGCTCCAGATCGCCGCAGCGATCCAGATGCGGCACGAGCTCCACACGCCGATCCTCTACGGGCTGGCGGGGCTCGCGTCGCTCTTGCTCGGCGTCCTCGCGTTCGTGGTGCCTGGGCTGACCGCCGTCGTGCTCCTGGCGATGCTCGCGGGGTACTCGCTCGCGTTCGGCGTCATGCTGCTCGTGCTCGCGTTCCGCGTGAGGCGCGGCGGACACCACGCCGCGGTCCACGCGGCCGCCTGACGAGGTGCGATCACGAGACGGAAGGGCGCCGGCGTTGCGTGCGCGCCACAATCGGGCGGCGCCCCTCGCGGTTCACGCCGGGCCACGCCGTCGCCCCGGCGCGTCGGCGGACCACGCCGAACTCGGCGGGCGTCCGCGCGTCTTTCGAGTATGGTCATCCGTGTGATCCGTCGGTCCGCCGCACGCGCGCTCGCGCTCCTCTGCCTCGGTCTCGCCGCCGCGCTCGCCGTGCCGGGGTGCCCGGGGCCCACGTTCGTCGTCCAGCAGTACGGCGGCCCCGCGCGGCCGCCCGAGAGCGTCGCCACGCTGCGCGTGAACGGCGAGGAGCCCGTCCGTCTGCTCTTCCTCGACATCGCCGTCGGTCAGAAAGTAGATCGTGTCCGGGTTGAGCTTCAGCGCCAGCAGCAGCGCCATCGCCGGATCGGTCTGTCCGCTGGCGGGGACATCCACCATCCATCGCAAAAACTGGAGTTTCGTGGCGTCGTTCGCCTCCACCAGCCGGTCGGAAGGCATTGGAATCGGTGCATCGTTAAAGAAAACGATGAAGAACTTCTGTTCCGGCTGCAGGGCCTTGATGGCGTTGATGAGTTCCAGCTTCACGCGGCCCAGTCGCGTCTTGCCTTCGCCGGGATGGGGATGGTTCATGCTGCGGGAGGAATCGACCACATAAACCACGCGCTGGCCAGCGACTCCCCGCCCAAAAAAGCCCCGTCCTCCACCGTCTCCCTTCCCTTCGCCGCTTCCGGCGCCCGTTCCGGCAAGGCCGCGACCCAGGGAACGCCGCAGGTCGGACGCCGACACCGATCGCCCTGGCAGCCCCTGGCCCTGCCCGCCCCCCGCCGTCAGCGACGCTGCCGAGACATCCACCTCGAACTGCGGGGCGAGCGGGTCGTCGAGGTTGCCAGGCGTGGACGGCCCGTGGGCGGCCACTGGCTGCATCACCAGGTTGACCGGCATGAATTCTTCATCGGGCGCCTGCCAGACCGCTTCGATGGGCGGCTCGGAAACGGGCGTCGAGTCGAACCCGCCGACGGCCGCGAACGTTCCCAGCAGCGCCAGGTGCAGCACCATCGATACGCCAATCGAAGCGGCAATCCCGCCCGAAGCGGATGCGGCGTCGTTGTCGGCGATGGGCGGAACAGCAGACACGCTGACTGGCGATGGTTTCCGGAGGTGAAGCGAGCCTCAGACGGCTGCGGTGCGCACGGTCGGAACTCCGCCCGGCCTCGAACACAGCCTGCCGTATCAGTGTCATCGGCGTCGGCAGGCCGTTTCAATCGCAATCTTCGGACGAAGCGGCAGATTCTGCCTCGTTTCGCACGCCGGGGCGTCCAACCGGCGGATGCCGGTCGGCCCGTGTTGTGGGAATGTCCTGTTCCCCGCAGGGCCGGTTTCACCGGCCCTGCGGCAACTCTGCAATGAATTTCACCCGGGCGAAGGGTAGCCACCGCAACGCAGCCGGAGGTAAAATTCATCCATGTCGACTGATGCGAAGACCGAAATCGGCAGCTACTTCGTTTCGAACTACCCGCCCTTTTCCCAGTGGCGGACCGAGCGGACGCCGGACATCTATTCCGCCTTCGACCGCGATCCCGACCGGACCGTGCCGCTCGGGATGTATCTGCACATTCCCTTCTGCCGGAAGCGGTGCAAGTTCTGCTACTTCCGGGTCTACACCCAGCAGAACGCCGACATGGTCAAGAACTATGT
>JAHBWF010000252.1 GCA_019637105.1 Labilithrix sp. | reverse complement strand
ACGACGTTCCCGCCCGAGCCGCTCTGCGCCTCGGGGATCGCGTCGGTCGACATCTTCGGGTTCATGAGCTCGAAGAACGCCTGGCGCGCCATCTCCTGCGAGGGGCCCGGCTCGGCCTTGAGCGCCATCAGCGCGCCCTTCTCGTTCATGAACTTGAGGATCTGGACGGCCTCTGCGCGCTTCTTCTCGTCGCCCGTCTGCGCGTCGCGGAGGAGCCGGACGCGCATCTGCACGCGCGTGACCGAGTGCGGGCCGTTGTCGTAGTCGATGCCCTGGACGGCGCGCGCGAGGATGAGACGCGGCCAGTCCTGGATCGCGTCGCCGAGCTTCACGCGCGACGCGGTCTGCGCGTTCGCGATCCAGCGCGCGACGTCGCCGTTCTCGTAGTTCTTGTCGCTCCAGTAGCCGAAGGTCTGATCGTAGATGACCTTGAGCTCCTCGAGCGCCGCCTTGTCGACGTCGGCGTACGACGCGAGCGCGCGGCGCGCGGTGTCGGCGTCGGCGCCGATGAGCAGCGCGAGCGCCGCGTCGTTGCGCGTGCCCGGGTCCTTCAGCTTCTCGAACAGCTTGCTCGCCGTCTCCGGCGTCATCCCGCCGAAGCCGATCGCGCGCGCCGCCTGGTGCTGGACGACGAGGTCGGTGTTGCCGTTGATGAGGTCGACGAGCGTCGCCGCCGCCGCCGGGACCGGCCGGCGCACGAGCGTCTCGAGGTAGCAGGTGCGGATGAGCTGCACCTTCGGATCCGGCTTGTCGAGCTCGCGCACCTTCTTGGCGACCTCGGCCATCTGCTCGTCGGTCGCGACCCAGCCGAGCGAGAAGCACGCGTCGAGGCGCGACTGCTCGTTGTTCTGCTTGTCCTCGATGTACTTCACGAGCAGCGGGTACGCCTTCGGATCGCCCCACTGCGCGAAGCCGTACGACGCGCCGACGCCGACCGCGCGGAGGGTCATGCCCATGACGGCCATGCCGCCCTGGAGCAGGGCCTCCATGGTCGCGTCGACCTTCTCGGGGCGGCGGCGGAGCTGCGCCTCGAGGATGGGCCAGCTCTGCTGGTCCTGCATCCAGCCGACGTAGCGGAGCGCGCTCTGCGTCGTCGCCCACACCGGCGGGAAGTCCTGCTGTCCCTCCTTCGGGAAGGGCACGCTCGGGTTCGCCCACTTGCGCATCTGCGGGAGCGCGTCGCGCGCCTCGGCGGCCGCGAGGAAGCGCAGGCCGTTCGCGTGGGGCTGCGGCTTGTCCGTCACCCAGAAGTAGACGCCCTCGTAGGCCTGCGCGCGGATGTCGGCGCGCTTGTCGGGGAAGAGGATCGCTAGGTCGGCGAGCATGCGCGAGGCGACGACGCGCTCGTTGTCGTCCTGGCGGTACTCCGGATCCGTGTCCTTGTTGTAGAGCGTGAGCGGGTCCTGCTTCATGCGCCACGAGAGCGTGGGCACGGCGCGGAGATCGCCGATCTCGGCCAGGCGGAGCGCGGCCTCGGTCTTCCAGTGCGGGTGCGGGTTCGTCCCGATGAACTCGACGAGCGCGTCGCCGGCGCGCGGGTCCTCGAGCGAGCGGAGCATGTCGAAGAGGAGCTTCGTCTGGTACTTCTCGGTGTCGTACTTGCTCTTGTCGACGCTGCGGAGCGCGAGGACGAGCCCCTTGCCGCCGACGCCGTCGCGCAGCGCCTCGAGGAACTTCTGACGCGAGTCCTTGTCGGCCTTCGCGAGCGCGCCGAGGAGCGGCTGCATCGCCTCCTCGTTCGCGATCTTGCCGAGGCCGACGGCGGCCTCGCGCGCGACCTCGACGCTCTTGTCCTCGACGAGCTTGATCAGCGTCTGCGTGTACTTCGCCTCGGCGTTGCGCGACAGCACCGTCGCGACGAGCTGTCGGACGCTCTCGCTCTCGTCGCCCGCGAGCGTCGCGAGCTTGTCGAGCGAGACCATCGACGCGAGCTGCTCCGGGTCGAACGCCGGGCTCTTGTCGAGCCGCTGCACGGTCGCGAGCTTGCCGGCGCGGTACTCCTTCATCACGTCGTCGAAGGCCGCGCCCTCGCCGAGCGCCGCGAGCGCCCACGCGATCTGCGGTCGGTCGGCCTCGGTCGAATCCTTCAGCGCCTTGAGGAGCGCGGGCTTGGCGGAGTCGGCCGCGGGCGAGCCGTACTCGAGCAGCGCTTGGGCCGCCGTCCCGCGGATCGTGCGGTCGACCGACTCGAGGCCCTTCGTGATGATCGGGATCCCCGACGGGTCCTTCGCCCAGGCGAGCTGGGTGAAGCCCTCCTCCTTGAGCTTCATCTCGTCGTCTTGCTCGGCCCACTTCCGGTAGGTCGGCAGCGACTCGGCGATCGGCAGGAGCGCGACCTCCTTCTTCTCGATCGCGACCCGCTTCGGGTCCATGCGCTCGGAGTCCTTCAGCGAGCCGAAGACGATCGCCGCCGCGATGCCGCCGACGGCGAGGACGCCGACGAGGATCGCGGCCGGCGCGAAGCGACCGCGCTTGAAGTTGCCGTCGTCGCCCCCGCCGCCCGAGTAGCTCGGCGCGCCCGGGAAGCCGCCGCCCGGCGGGAGCGCGTCGTCGTCCGGCGGCCACTTCGCGGCCTCGAGCTTCGGCACGCGACGGAGCGCGGGCGGGAGGTGCTTCGTGGGGATTTCGTGGTGGGGCGTGGTGTGGGGTCCCATGACGGCGGCGGGACATTACCCCAAAGGGTCCCCGCCCAGAAGCGAGAGCAGCCTGGCGACACGGCCGAGACGCGCCCGGCGCCCTGACGCACGACGGCAGAGCGGGCGTGGAACCCGGCTCGGACGCCGCCGGCCGCGCCGTCGCGCCCCACGTCGTCGGTCGCGCGCCCTCGAGCGGCGCGCTTCAGCGCAGGCGGCTCAGCGGCACGGCTCGATGGGCGTCGACTGCGACTCCTTCGGGTGCGAGCTGCCGATCGTCGCGCCCTGATCCGGCCCGTCGTCGAGCGTCCAGGTCCCCGGATCGGCGGGGAGGAAGCCCTCCGTGCCGTCCTTGAACGACGGCGGAGACGGCGACTTCGGCGCCTGCGCGGTGAGCGCGTTCAGCTCGGCGAGCGTGCCGTTGAAGAAGTTCGTGTCGACGGGCGTGTTGACGCCGTCGACCTTGCCCTTGTCCGAGTCCTGCCAGAACGTCCAGTCGGTCCAGCCGCTCGGCATGGTCGGGCACGAGGTCTGGTAGTTCGCGACCCAGAGCGTGTAGCCGGCGAAGTGGGTGCCGATCACGTTCGACATGAACGCGGCCGTGTAGACGATCGGCTTCACGCCGTACTTGTCCTCGATCAGCGAGATCCACTGCTTCGCGCGGGCGACGACCGTGGCCGCCGGGAGGCCGCCGTCGCTCTCGAGATCGAGCACCGGCGGGAGATCGCCGGGCTGAAGCCCTCCGGCCGCCTCGAGCATGTCGACGAGGAGGTTCACCTGCGCGGTGACGTCCCGCGCGGGGCGGAAGAACTGGTAGAGGCCGCGCACGAGGCCGGCCTGCTTGGTCGCGGGCCAGTTCTGCGCGAACTTCGTGTCGGGGTGAGAGATGCCGTCGCTCACGCGGACGAACGCGAACGATTGCCCCGCCGCCTTGACCTTCGCCCAGTCGACGTCGGCCTGGTAGTACGAGACGTCGATGCCGCGCAGCGTCGTCGGCCCGGCGCAGACCTTGAGCGCCGACGACGTCGTGCCGACGCACTCGTTCATCGACGAATCGGACGTCGCCGTGTCGTCCGCGGCGGAGCAGCCGGTGGCCGCCCCCGCGCACGCCGCCAGGAGTCCTGCGAACGTCGCCCACTTCGCCGCGCGGAGCGCCAAGGTCATCGTTCGCGTCCGTCAAGCACAGCCCATGCCGGCGTCGGTGGATCGCGATGGAGCGCGGATCGCCCGTCAAATGAGACGTGTCAGATACGGTCCGTTCTTTGCGCACCGCGAGCCGCCGCGAGATCGTGGCCACCGGCGCGCGGTCCGCCGCGAGGGCGCGCAGAGGCGACGATACCGGCGAAGGTGCGAGCGCGACGCCTGGAGCGCGTCGCGCTCGCGACGTCCGGAGTCCGTGCCGCCTCCGTCCCCGACTCGACGAGCGCGTCTCGGTGACGCCCGATGCGCTAGACGCGCACGCTGCGCCCGAGCCGTGAGCGCAGCTCCATCCGGGCCCGCATCGCCCGGGCGACGTCGTCGGCCTCGAGGCAGCGATCCCGCTCGAGGGCCGTGTTGAGGACGCGGAGCGCCTCCTCCGGCTCGCCTCGCGCCGCGAGGGCGCAGCCCGCGATCACCATCAGCTCGGGATCGCCCGGCAGGACGGCGAGGCCGAGCGAGAGCACGCGCATCGCGCGCTCGGTGTCGCCGTTGGCCGCGAGCCGCGCGCCGAGGTCGTGGACCGAGCCGACGAGCGCGCGCATCTCCTTGCGCGTGAGGCAGCGGCCGATGACCGCCTCGCCGATCGCCCGCGCCTCCGCGAGCGCGTCGACGTCGGAGTCAGCGGACTCGTCGTCGGCGATCGCGACGAGCTTGGCGAGGCGCTTGCGCAGGCGATCGAGGCCGTCGTCCGAGGAGCGCGCGAGCGCGGCCTTCGTCGTCGCGCTGCCGAGGCGCGGGCCGCCGAGCCGGCCGCCGCTCACGCCGATGGTCGTCCGGAGGTGGACGAGCCAGCCCGGCAGCTTCGGGCGCGCGGAGACGTCGAACGAGCTCACGGGCGCGGCCTCGAGCGCGCTGCGCGTGTCGGCGTCGAGGTCATGCGGCTCCCAGCGCGCGCGCTCGGCGTCGAGCCGGAACGCGAGCACCTCACCCGGGTACACGACGAAGTCGAGCGTGGCCTCGCCCGACGCGGTCGTCGTCCGGATGCGGTGTCTGCCCGCGGGGACCCCGCAGAAGCCGCGGACGGGCTCGGTCGTGTAGCGCCCCCACGGCTCGCGGAGGTCATCCACGGCGCACGCCTCCCAGAGGTTCTCCTCGAGGATCACGAACGCGCTCGCCTCTCGCCCCGCTCGCGGCTTCTTGGTCCGACGGCGCGCACGAATCACGACCACCAGCGCCGTCGCCAGCACGATCGCGAGAGGAACGAGCGCCACGAGGAACGAGGGCACCACGGGAATTCTAGCGCGGGGACGGGCGCGTGCCATGGCCGCGGCGCTCCGTCTGCGGTCGAGCTCGATCGGCGCGCCTACCGGAGGGCGGCGAGCCTCTTCGCGAGGCCCTCACGCACGGCCTTCTGGCCCTCGGTCAGGACGGCCCGCTCGCTCCGCGCGAGCGCTTGCTCGAGCGCCCTCGCCTCGCCGGCGCGGTCGCCCCGCGCCTTGGCGATGTCCGCCTTCAGCGCGAAGACGCGCATCACCCGCGGCCCGTACACCCGCGCCAGCGCGCGATCGGCGGCCCGGTCCGCGTCGTCGAGGCGCTTCATCTCGAGGTAGACGCGCCCCAGGCGCGCCGGCGGGTTGTGGTCCTCCGGGAAATCCCGCTCGCTCCGCTCGAGCATCGGGATCGCGCGCGCCGGCTCGCCGAGCGCGAGGAACGCGCCGAGGCGGAGCGGGTCGAGCGAGGAGCGCGCCTCGTCCGTCTTCGCCCGCGCCGCCTCGCCCTCGAGGAACGCCGACCACTCCCGCGCGAGCTCGCGCGCGCCCGCGCGGTCGCCGCGCTCCGACTTCGTCGTGAACGCCTCCTCGTAGAGGGCCGAGCGATCGTCGGGCAGGAGCCGGTCGTCGCGGAGCGCGGCGTCGTGGAGCGCGAGGTCGAGCAGGCGATCCACGTCGGCGCTGCGTTCGGCGTCGCGCGCGCACCCGAGCCCGGCGACGAGGACGCTCGCGCGCGACGTGCCCGGCGCCATCCCGCTCGCCTCGGCCGCGGCGACCTCGGCGCAGCGCGCGGCCTCCTTGCGGAGCGCGAGCTGAGTGACGAGCGCCTCGACGATCCGCGCGCGGTGCGGGTGGTCCTTCGGCGCCGCCGCGAGCGCGGCGCGGTGCTCCTTCTCCGCCGTCTCGGCGTCGCCGGCGGCGAGCGCGTGGTTGCCGCGCACGAAGGCCGCCGTCACCGCGGTCGCCGCGCTCTCGGCGCCGCGGCGCGCGTCGACGACGGCGACCTCGAGCAGCTCGCGGAGCTCGCCCGCGGTCGCGGTGCCGGCCCACTTGAGGATCGGCCGATCGGTGACCGGATCGATCACCCAGAGCGTCGGGAGCGCGGCGTGCGGATGACGCGCGACCCACTCGGCGTTGGCCTCGCGCTCGGTGTCGATCGAGAGCCAGACGAAGGCGTCGGCGAGCGGCGCCAGCGTCGGATCGGTGAGGACGTACGCGCGGAGGCTCTGGCACGAGTGACACCACGAGGCCCACGCGTCGACGAAGAGCGGCCTCTTGCGCTGCTTCGCCTCGGCGAGCGCCCTGGGGTAGTCGTCCTCGATGAAGCGCAGGGAGCTCGCTCCGCGCGCCGGCTCGGCGTGGAGCGGCGCCTTGACCTCACGCGTCGGGCCGGGCGCCGAGCCGCCGCAGGCGAGGAGGAGCGCCGCCGCGACGAGGGCTACTTGTTGCCGTAGAGGTTGAGCGTCCACTTGCTGGCAGGATCGCACGTGCCGGAGACGTGGCGGACCTCGACCGTGACGGTGCGGTCGTCGTTCGAGCCGTTGGAGAAGAGGCCGCTCTCGCCGAACTTCGCCGTCGCCGTGTCGTTCGCGGTCGTGCTCGTCGACTGGTACGAGACCGCGCTGCACTCGCGCGTGTCGCTCGAGGGCACGTACAGATAGAGGTCGAAGTTCGTGCCGGGAGGCGACGTGAGCGTCGCGGTCATCCAGAGCTGGACGCCGGCGATGCCGCTGTCGTCCTCGGTCACACGGACGGTGAACCACTGCGACGTGTGTCCCTGCGCGCTCTGCACGTCGGAGCCGGTGTCTCCGCTGACCGAGCCGAGGTGCGTCGCGGCGGCGCACGTGTTCGGCGCCGCGCACGCGCCGCCCGTCGGGGGCGGCGGAGGCGGAGGCGGAGTGCCGCTGTCGGCGCCCGCGTCCTTCCCCGCGTCGGCGTCGCCCGCGCCCGCGTCTTCTTCGTCGTCCGCGTCGTCTTCGGGCGCGGGGTTCGACGGCGCGGGGAGCTTCACGCTCTCGTCCGGCTCTTCCTCGGCGCCCGCCTCTACGGGGGTCGCCGAGAGGAAGGCCTCCGAGGGATCGGCTTCGTCCCCCTCGGCGCAGCCCACGAGGGCGACGAGACCGGCGAGTGGGACGAGAACGAAGAGAGCGGTGACCTGGCGCTTCATGGCTGGGCCAGCCTAGCGTGAGCATTCCGCTCCGCTCGTATTCCTTCCATGACGAGACGTTATCGCGACTCGTTCATATCCCACCTTCGACGACGCCGGCGCCGCGCGAAGCCGAGCTCGGAGCGCCGGTCCGCGGACACCAGGTCGAGCTCTAATTTCCGGCGATCGCGTCGTCGACGGCGGCCTCGAGGCTGCTCCGCGACGGGGCGCCGTCGATCCGCGTGCGGCCCACGTACAGCAGAGGCACGCCGTCTCCGCGCACGGCGTCGAACATGGCGAGGTCGCGCTCGACGCGGGCGTCGGTCGCGGCGTCGGCGAGGCAGCGCCGGAAGCGCTCGCGATCGACGCCGCGCTCGATCGCCAGCGCTTCGCACGCGGCCTCCGAGAGGTCGGGCGCCTCGAACAACGCGTGCGTGTAGTCGTCGAGCAGCGCGGGGGTGAGCGCCTCGACGCACACCGCCGCGCGCGCCGCGGTCCGCGCGTCGGGGTGCCTGGGCAAGGGGACGTGTCGAACGACGACGCGGAGTCGATCGCGCCGGGCCTCGACGATCGGAGCCAGCGCGGCGTGCGTCTTGCGGCAGTACGGGCACTGGAAATCGGTGAAGAAGACGATCGTCGCCGCGCCGGACTTGACCCGGGAGGTCGTGGCCATCTCGTCGCGGATGACGCCCGGGGGCGCGCCGCACGCGACGAAGGACGCGACGACGACGAGGAGGCCGACGACGGCTCGGAGACGCATGACCGGACGGACCATACCGCGTCGCGGCGCCGATGGCGCGCGCTCAGCCCGGCGCGGCCGCGATCGACTCGACCGCGTACGGACCGCTCACGAGCTCGTGGACGCAGAGCTCACCCGCGGGCACGGACGCCCGCGCGAGATCGACGAGCCGGGCGTGGTGCGTGAAGAAGAGGACCTGCATCTTCCGCGACACCTCCGCGAGGACGCCGAGCGCGGCCGACGCGCGCTGATCGTCGAGCTGGATGAGGACGTCGTCGAGCACGAGCGGCATCGGCTCGGCCACCTCGGCGCGACGGAGGAGGCTGGCGAGGCGGAGGCTCAGGTAGAGCTGATCGCGCGTGCCGTCGCTGAGCCCCGGGACGTCGACCTCACGACCGTCGGCGCGGACGCAGCGGAGGCACGGGCGGTCCTTGTCGTCGAAGCCCGCCTTGACGCCGGAGAACGCGCCGAGCGTCAGCCGCGCGAAGAGCGCCGACGAGGACGTCAGGAGCGGCCCCTGGTTCTCCTCGCGGTAGCGCTCGATCTCGCGGGAGAGCAGCGCCGCGGCGAGCTTCACGCGGCACCATCGCTCCGCGGCCTCGCGCACGCGCGCGAGCTTCTGCTGCGCCGCCGCGGCGGCCTCGGCGGCGTGCGACTCGCCGCGCATCTCCTCGAGCCCCTTGCGGAGGCCGCCGATCCGCTCCGTCAGGCGCGTCACGTCGGCGTCGACCTCGTCGATCCGTTCGGTCAGCGCGTCGAGCGCCCGCGCGAGGGCGTCGGGATCGGCGGCCAGGCGCTCCTCGTCCTCGTCGACGAGCGCGGGCGACGCTTCGCCCTCCGCCTCGAGCTCCCGCGCGACGCGCTCGAGCTCCTGCGCCGCGTCGCGCGCCTCGGCGCCGCGGGCGAAGAGCGCCTCCGCGGCCTCGCGCGGATCGCGCTCCGTCAGGTCCGGCGCCAGCTCGTGGACCGCGCGTGCCAGGTCCGCCTCGAACTCGCGGGCCTCGGCGTCGAGGCCCCGCGCGCGGGCCTCGGCGTCGGCGCGCTTGTCGGCGAGGGCGAAGAGCTCGCGGAGGGCCTCGATCGCACGGTTCACCTCCTCGGCGGACGCGTCGACGGGGACGCCGAGCGGCGCGATCAGCGGGGTGAGCTTCGTCGCGACCTCCGCCAGGGCGGCCTCGTCGCGCTGGCGCGCCGCGACGCGATCGTCCAGCTCCGCGCGCACCTTCACGACGGCGCGCGCGGCCTCGGCGGCCTCGCGGCGCGCCGACTCGAGCGCCGCGAGCCTGCGCGCGGCGAGCGCGATCAGCGCGGCGAGCGCGCCGGACGGCTCGG
>JAHBWF010000251.1 GCA_019637105.1 Labilithrix sp. | reverse complement strand
CGAGGCCCCCGAGCGTCCCGACGCCGCTCGCGCGACCTCAGCCGAGCGGGCCCGGCCTCGTCATCGGCGTGCTCGCGCTCCTCGTGCTCGCCGTCGCGGGCCTGGCGGGCTGGCTGTTGCTACGGTCGCGGTGACCCGGCCCGGGACGGGAGCCCTCGGCGTTCTGGAACGCGCGAGCCCGCGCCTTCTAGTATGCAGGAGGCGTGAGCCTGTTCCAGCGACCGGCCGTGACGCCGGAGGAAGTCGACGCGAGCCGACCGCTCGAGATCTCCCCCGAGCGCGTCCTCGAGATGGACGAGCCCGAGTGGTACGCCCGCATCTACCGGCCGGGCGCCGCGCAGCTCACCGTCCGCGCGGTGCTCCTCGGGAGCGTGCTCGGCTTCTTCCTCTCCTTCACCAACATCTACATCGGGCTGAAGACCGGCTGGTTCCTCGGCGTGAACCTCACCGCGGCGATCCTCTCGTACGCCGTGTGGACCGGGCTGACGAACCTCGCGCGCGAGGCGCCGCGTTGGCCCACCTGGAAGAAGGTGCTCCTGCCCGGGCCCTGGCTGCTCGGCGTCGTGCTGAACAAGCTCGGCGTCCCGCGGAGCGGGCTCAGCATCCTCGAGAACACGACCACCGTCTCGACGGCGTCGTCCGCCGGCTACGCGACCGGCTTCATGCTCATCTCCGCCATCCCGGCGATGCTCCTCCTCACGGTGACGGAGGCGAACCCGAAGGGCACGCAGCTCCCCTCCGCCGTCGTCGCCGCGTGGGTGTTCTTCCTCGCGCTGCTCGGCGTCACGCTCGCGATCCCGATGAAGCGCGGGATGATCAACCGCGAGAAGCTGAAGTTCCCCTCGGGCACGGCGGCGGCGGTCACGCTCCAGGGCCTCTACAGCCGCGGAGAGGAGGCGCTCGCGAAGGCGCGCGCGCTCTTCGTCACCGCCGCCGTGAGCGGCCTCGTCCCGGTCCTCAAGGACCTCGAGATCCTGAAGGTGCGCGACCCGAAGACGGGCGAGGTGCTGCGCGAGGGCGGCGCGATCGTGCGCGACACGATCCTCCCCGGCCAGTCGAACGTCTTCGACTGGATCGCGGCGGCCGTCCCCGCGCTCTGGCAGCGCCTCGCGAACGCCGGGCCCGCGCGGCTCCACCCCGACGGCAAGCCGTTCCTCCCGAGCGACTACCACATCAAGCTCGATCACGGCGTGGCGCTCGCGTTCGCCGGCATCCTGATCGGCCTCCGCGTCACGGCGTGGATGGTCGTCGGCGGGCTGGTCGTCGCGTTCTTCCTGGCGCCGCCCGCCCTCGACTGGGAGTGGGAGAACGCGGCCGGGAAGCTGATCGGCGCCGCGACGCGACCGCAGTCGGCGTGGAAGGAGATCGGCATCTGGACGGGCGCCCCGCTCTTGGTGTCGAGCGGCCTCGTCGCGTTCGCCGCGCAGTGGCGCACGATCGGCCGCGCGATCGCGGGGATGTTGCCCGGCAAGTCCGCGAGCCGCGACGGGGACGGGAGCGCCGTGCTCTCCCACGACGTCGAGGTGCCGACGAGCTGGTTCGTCGGCGGGCTCGCCGTCTCGGCCACCGGCATCATCACGGTGGCGCACCTCTACTTCGAGATCCCGGTGCACTACGGCGTCCTCGCGGTGGCGATGACCTTCGTCCTCGCCATCGTCGCGTGCCGCGCGACCGGCGAGAGCGACATCACGCCGGGCGGACCGCTCGGCAAGATCATGCAGCTCACCTACGGCATCTTGATCCCGCAGAGCTCGACGGCCAACCTGCAGACCGCCGGGATCACCGCCGGCTCTTCGCACGCGAGCGCCGATCTGCTCAACGATCTGAAGACGGGCTACCTGCTCGGCGCGAACCCGCGGCGCCAGTTCATCGCGCAGGCGCTCGGGATCTTCACCGGCACGGTGGCGAGCAGCCTCGGCTACCTGCTCCTCGTCCCGAACGCGCTGCCGCTGACCGGGACCGAGACGCGGCCGGCGGTCTTCCCCGCCGTCGCGGCGCAGCAGTGGAAGGCCGTCGCGGAGGTGTTCAAGTTCGGGCTGGCGAACCTCCACCCGATGTCGCAGACGGCGATCTGGTGGGGCGCCGGGGTCGGCGTCGCGCTCGCGCTCGCGGAGATCGTCGCGCCGAAGCGCATAAAGAGGTTCTTGCCGTCTCCGACGGGCCTCGGCCTCGGGATGGTGCTGCCGTTCTTCTACCCGCTCGCGATGTTCCTCGGCGCGCTCTTCGGCGCGGTCGCGACGGCATGGAAGAAGGACTGGGCGGAGAAGTACCTCGTCGCCATCGCCGCGGGCGGCATCGCCGGCGAGAGCATCGTGGGCGTCGTCGTCCAGGCGATCAACAACTTCGTCCTGCACTGAGGAGGCGCGCGCTTCATCTCCCGCAGCGCGCTTCGCTCTTGCACGCGAGCGGCTTGCGCTCGATGAGCCCCTTGGCCTGGGCGGCCTCGAGGAAGGGGCACACCTTCTTGTGGGCGCAGCTCTCGACGAAGATGCGGCGCTCCGCGCCCGTCACCGGCTTGACGATCACCGTGACGCTCCCGGTGTGGACGACCGCCTTCGACTCGAAGGTGCCGTTCAGGCTCGTGACGTCGTGCTCGTCCATGAGCTCGACGGCCGTGCGGAGGCGCTCGCCGCGGAGGGTCGTCTCCTTCACCTCCTCGCTCGTCGCGAAGCGCTCTTCGATCGTCACGCGCTCGATCCGCTCGCCCGAGGCCGTCTTCACCGGCGGACCGCCGCCGCAGCCGAGCACCGAGACGAACGCGACGAGCGACAACGCGGGCTTCACCATCGACCCGACCACGCTACCACACGAGGCGCGGCGCCCGGCGCGGGTCCACGCTCAAGGCGAGATCACGACGAGCGCGTTGTCCGTCGTGACGTAGAGCGCCGGCCCCGCGCCGATCGCCGGGGCGGTCGTGACGGAGCCCCGCGCGTTGACCGCGTAGAACAGGTCGCCCCTCGCGGTGATCGCGTAGACGCGCGCGTCCGTCGCGCCGACGTAGACCGTGCCGTCGGGCCCGATGACCGGCGTGCCGACGGCGCCGAGCGTGGCGTAGGTCCAGCGCGCCTGCCCGTCCGGGGTGGAGACGGCGTGGAGGCTCTTGTCCTCCGAGCCGACGTAGACGACGCCGGCGTAGACGGCCGGCGTGCCGGTGATGGCGCCGCCCGTCGCGTACGACCAGCGCGCGACGCCGCTCGAGCCGACGGCGTGGAGCTTGCCGTCCGCCGTGCCGACGTAGACCGTTCCGTCGCCGCCGACCGCGGGCGAGCCGTGCACCGGCGCGCCGAGATCGAGCGCCCACTTCGTCGCGCCGGCCGGCGAGAACGCGTAGAGCTTCCGATCGGTGCTGCCGACGTAGATCGTCCCGTCCTGTCCGAGCGCGGGCGACGAGCCGCGCGTGTCGCTTGTCGCGCCGCTCCACGACACGGCGCCGCCGTCCTTCCGGACCGCGACGAGCTTGCCGTCGGTCGTCCCGACGTAGATCGTCCCGTCGGCGCCGATCACGGGGGACGACGCGATCGGCCCGACCTCGAGCGCGAACACGACCTTCGCCGGCGGATGCACGTCGCCCGCGTCGCCGGCGCCGGCGTCGGCCTCGCCGTCGTCGGGAGCGATCCCGTAGAGGAACCCGTCGAGGCTGCCGACGACGGCGTTGCCGTCGGCGTCGATCGCCGGCGACGACCTCACGGCGGCCCCGGTGCGGTGCTCCCAGCGGATCTCGCCGGCGTTCGTGATCGCCAGGACGCGGCCGTCCGTCGCGCCGACCCACGTGACGCCGACCGCGCTCACCGCCGGCGAGCTCTCCCCCACGGGCGCCGCGACGCTGTACGACACCTGCGCGTTCGTGGGGCCCGGGAGCTCGGACCACCCCGCCCGCGTCGCGCAGCCCCCGCGGAGCGGCCACGGCGCCCCGGGCTGGAGGCCCGCGCCGTCGCCGCAGACGTCGCCCGGGGGCGGCTCGGCGTCGGGCTCGGGCGGCGCGGTCTCGTCGCCGACGAGCGCCGTGTCGGCGCCGGCGTCCTCTCGCGGCTTCGCGCCGTCCTCTTCGCCGCCGCACGACGCGAGGACGACGAGGACGGCGGCCGAGAGCCCGCCGGCGAAGCATGCGAGGAGCGAGCGGCGCATCGACGAGACATGCTAGTCGCTTTCGACCGGAGCACCGAGCGCTTCCGGGCCGCCGGCCTCGCCCGTGGCGCGGCCGGCGCGCGGCGGCTCAGTTCGCGAGCGTCGTCCCGAGGCGGAAGTAGACGTCGCGCGCCACGCCGCAGCGCGCGCAGCGGACGCGGACGACGCGCAGCGCGCGCCCGCCGCCGCTCGCGTCGGGGACGGTGACCGCAGCGTGCTCCTCCACGCGCGCGCTCCCTCCGCAGGCGGCGCAGCCGAGGCCGGCCGCGTGCGGCTCGACGATCGAAGCGCTCGTCACCTCGATCGGCCTCTCCGGCGATCCGCCGGCCTCGAGCGACGCGAGGCGCAGCCGCGCCTCGCCGAGCTTCACGCCGGCGCGCTCCGCCTCGCGGCGCTCGGTCCTCGCTCGCTTCGCCGCAGCGCGCTTCTTCGACATCGCGCCACGATAGCGCGAACGCCGCACCGGCGCGGGCTCAGCCCTCGTCGGAGGCCGAGCGATCGCCGACCCCTGCGGTGGTGCGATGAGCGACGAAGGCGAGGACGTACACGGCGGCGACGATGGCGAGCGTCTCGAGCGTGCCCATGCGAAGATCCTCCAATCGGGGCGCTGCCCCCGGCCGAGACCCGCTCGGCCGTGAGGATGACGGTGCCAGGGTCCTGTTGCCGTCCGGCGCGCTCCGTGTGTCGATTGTGGAAAACCGCGCGCGGGCCGGCGAAGAGTCCGTGCGTCGCAGTGCGAAGTCCCACCGGCTTGACATGCCGCGGCGCGACCCCATCTCCTGGCGACGCGATGAGCAAAGCCAGACGCCGGGTCGTGATCGTGGGTGGGGGATTCGGCGGGCTCGAGGTCGCGAAGGCGCTGGACGGCGTCGACGTCGACGTCCTCCTGGTCGACCGCGTCAACTACCACCTCTTCCAACCGCTGCTCTATCAGGTGGCGATGGCCGGGCTCGCGCCGAGCGAGATCGCCTCGCCCATTCGCGGCATCCTGGCGGAGCAGAAGAACGTGCGCGTCGTCCTCGGCGAGGTCACGGGGGTCGACCTCGCCGACAAGCGGATCCACGTCACCGATCCGGGCACCGGCGACGACCTCGTCGAGGGCTACGACTGGCTCGTCCTCGCGGCCGGGGCGCGCAACGGCTTCTTCGGACACGACGAGTGGGAACCGCACGCGCCCGGCCTCAAGACGGTCGAGGACGCGCTCGAGATCCGGCGGCGCGTCCTCGTCGCGTTCGAGCGCGCGGAGAAGACCGAGGACGCGCGCGAGCGGAAGAAGCTCCTCACGTTCGCCGTGATCGGCGGCGGCCCGACGGGCGTCGAGATGAGCGGCGCGGTCGCGGAGCTCGCGCGCTACGTCCTCGCGCAGGACTTCCGCGCGGCGGATCCGCGCGGGACGAAGGTCGTGCTCATCGAGGCGGGCCCGCGCATCCTCCCGAGCTTCCCCGAGGACCTCGCCCAGAGCGCGGTCGAGCAGCTCGCCGAGCTCGGCGTCGAGGTGCGGACGGGCTCGCGCGTGGTGGCGATCGACGACGACGGCGTCGTGCTCGAGGGCGAAGGCGCGGACGACGTCCCGGGGCTCGGCTCGGGCCGCGAGCACGAGCGGATCCACGCGGCGACGGTCCTCTGGGGCGCAGGCGTGCGCGCGAGCGCGCTCACGGAGTGCCTCGACGTCCCGCGCGATCGCCAGGGCCGCGTCGTCGTCGGACAGGACTGCTCGCTGCCCGATCACCCGGAGGTCTTCGCGATCGGCGACATGGCGCGCTTCGAGGAGGAGGGGCAGCTCCTGCCCGGCGTCAGCCCGGTGGCGATGCAACAAGGACGCTACGTCGCGCGGATCATCGCGTGGGAAGCCGAGAGCGACGGGCGCCCGCCGCGCTCCCCGTTCCGCTACTTCGACAAGGGCTCGATGGCGACCATCGGCCGCTCGCGCGCGATCGCGTGGGCGCGCGGGCTCAAGATGACGGGCTTCATCGCGTGGCTCGCGTGGCTCTTCATCCACATCTTCTATTTGATCGGCTTCAAGAACCGGCTCGTCGTCCTCTTCAACTGGTTCTGGTCGTACCTCTCGTACAAGCGCGGCGCGCGCCTCATCACCTCGACGGGCTGGGAGCCGACCGCCGCCAGGAAGCTCGCGTGCACGGTGCCCGCGCTCCCGCCGAAGACCGAGGGCCTGACCGTCCCGAGCTCCGAGCGGACGCCGGAGTCCGTCGCCGCGAGCCGAGGTGAGCCCATCTCGCACCCTCACCCTTGACTCCCGACAGACCTGCGCTAGTGACTCAGCCATGAGTCACGCAGGGGCCGCGGCCGTTCTTCGCAACCATTCGAATTCGTTCTCTTTTGGACTGTTGCGAGCCGCCGTGGTCGCCGGCGCGCTCGCGCTGGCGGGCGGCTGCGCGCCGGCCGACGAGGCCGACGACGTGGAGTCGAGCGAGTCCGCCCTCGGCGCTTCGGCGACGATCACCTTCGACGCCGGGTGGCGTCACCGCGTGACGGGCGACCTGCAGAAGGGCAAGAAGGTCCGCGTCGTCTACGACGCCGGGCGCCTCACCACCTGCCGCGGCGACATCCAAGGCGGGCCCGGCTGGTCGATCACCGGCTACTGGCGCGTCGGCGGGGGACCGGTCCGCTCGTTCGGGGCCGGCGGGCTCGCGGCCGCCTCCGGCGCCGACCAGGGCTTCACCCTCGACGCCTCGGGTGACCTCGAGCTCTGGTTCCAGAACACGAGCCGCTGGGGTTGCAGCGCCTACGACTCGAACCTCGGTCAGAACTACCGCTTCGTCGTCGCGCCCGCGGCGCACGAGCCGGGTTGGGTCGGCGACGTGCGCTACGCGATCGACCGCGCGACGTGCGGCGGGATCTGCGACGGCTCGCTCCGCCCCGTGACCGGCGAGATCCCGTACGACACCTGGGCCCGGCAGCGCGCGGCGGTCCGCGCCGTCACGTTCGAGGTCTGGAAGGAGGGCGTCACCGACCGCGACAACCCCGACCTCTGGCGGCAGCTCGACGTCCAGGTCCACGCGCGCGTCGGCGCGAGCGGCGCCTTCACGTCGAGCTGGGTGTCCTTCGACAAGCGCGTCGGCAACAACGCGCGCTACGCGATCGACCTGCGCGCGCTCGACCCGATCCCGGGTCACTTCACGATCCAGGACGCGAACGACTGCCCCGCCTTCGAGCTCGGCGTCCCGGCCGACCCGAGCGGCGCGTACGTCGACGCCGTGGTGGAGCTGTTCGTCACGGTGAACGGCGTCGAGGTCCGCCCCTCGGGCCCCGGCAGCGTCTTCCGCGTCCGTTACACGAACTACAAGAGCCTCTACGCGCCCTGCGTGCCCTGATCCGCGCGCGTCAGTCGCACGGATCGGGCGGGGTCGGTCCCGCGCCGGCGGCCGGCGGCGCGCTGACGGGCGGCTTCGTGCCGTGCGGCACCAGCTCGACCTCGTCGATCCGCGCGAACGTGTAGCCCTCGGCCTTCAGGATCGGGACGATGTACTTCACCATGCTCGCCGTCTTGATCCCGCTGCCGCCCGGCGGGCCGTCGTGGAGGAGGACGACGCCGCGCTTCTTCGCGCGGATCTCCTTCAAGTAGAGGTCGCCGCACTCCTCGACGGTGCGCGTGCCGTTCTGATCGTCCCAGCAGTCCCAGTCCGCCGCGCCCTCGTCGGTCAGGCTGTCGCCGATGTCCCAGCCGACCGGACCGCGGTACTTCTTCATCGCGCTCCCGGACAGCGCGGTCGCCACCGCCTCGTTCCAGTCGCCGAACGGCGGGCGGAAATAGAGCTTGTCCGGCGCGACGCGCCCGGCGAGCACGCGGTCGGTCTCCGTCACCTCCGTCACGATCTCGCCGTGCGAGAGCGTCGTCAGCGCGGCGTGCGTATGCGTGTGGTTGGCGAGGAGATGGCCGTCGGCGATCTGCCGATCGAGGACGGCCTCGCGACCGTCGACGTGCGTGCCGTTGACGAAGAACGTCGCCGCGATGCCCTGGGCCTTGAGGTACTCCGACAGCTCGATCGTCGCCTCGGAGGGCCCGTCGTCGAAGGTCAGCGCGAGGGACATCTCGTCCATCGCCGCGCCGGCGTGCTCCTCGACGGTGATCGCGCGGGCGCGGTTGCAGCTCCCGTTGATCGAACCGGTGAAGGTCCCGGCGTCGATTTTGTCGGAGCACGCGAGCGCGCCTCCGAGCGCCGCGAGCGCAAACACCACCACGGTCGTCCGCATCGAGCCGGCTCCCCTTCAGGCGCTGAGACCCTTCGTTCCAGCGTGCCTGCCATTTTGCACTCGTCATGCCCGCGCGTAAACGACGCTCTCCGACGACGCCCGCCTCGCGCTCGCGGGGAATTTCCGCGCGCGACGGCGACGAGCGCGCCGGACCTCGGGCGCTCGAACCGCTGCATCCTGGATCATGCTTTCCCCGATGGATCCAGGGGCGCGCCGCGCGGCGCCGCCCTCGCGTGGGTGTTCATCCGACACGCACCGCCCTCGTTCATCGGGCGGCTTCGAGGAGCTCCTTCGCCTCGCGGAGCGAGGCGATGGCGCGCTGCCGTTCGCCCCGCTTCGCGAGCTCCCAGCCCTCGCGCGCGAGCGACGTGCCGAGCGACTCGGCCGCGCCCGGCTCCTTCGCCACGACGGCCGCGCGGCGCGCGCTCCGTTCGAGCTCCGTCATGCCGAGGCTCGCGAGCGTGTCGGCGAGGAGCGCCCACCCTCGAGGCGGCGCCCCCGCGCGCGCTTCGCGGAGGCGCCGCGCGACGAGCTCCACGGCGACCGCGCGGAGCTCCGCGTCGTCGTACGCCAGCGCGGCCTGCGCCACGCCGAGGGCCTCGGCCGGGAGGCGCTCCCCCGACGCCTCGGCCTCGGCGAGCGAGCGCAGCGCGCGGGCGGCGCGCGCGGGCGCGCGATCGCGCATCGCGACGACGACGTCGAGGAGCTCCGACCCGCGGAACGCCCGACGGAGGGCGGCGTCGTCCGGCGCCGCCTCGGCGCTCGCCGGCGGCGCCTCGTAACGACCACGGAGGACGTCGCGCGCGCGCGCGTGGAGCGACGCGAGCCGCGGATCGAAGCGCGCCGCGTCGTCGAGCGCCGCGGCGAGGGCGGGCTCGTCCGGCGCCGCCGCGATCCGCGCGAGCGCGCGCGCGGCCTCCTTCGCGCGCGGGGCGACCTTCACCGCCGCCTCGCGCCCGAA
>JAHBWF010000250.1 GCA_019637105.1 Labilithrix sp. | reverse complement strand
GCCGCGTTCACGGACACGCTGGTCGCCGCCGCGCCTCCGCCGATCGACGCCGGCGCGACCGCCGATCACCCCCTCGCGGCGACGCGGCGGAGCGCGAGCGTCGGGCCCGACGGCGCCCCGAGGCCCGCGGCCAAGACGCTCATCGGCACCGCGCCCCCGCCTGCGATCACCGGCCAGCCCGCGCCGATCGTCCCGCGACGCCGCACGCCGGCGCAGGGGATGCCCGCGGCGAACGCGGCCTCCTTCTCGCCGAAGGTCACGCCGATCGCCGGCACGCTGATCCCCAAGATCACGCCCGCCGCCGGCGCGCCGGCGGAGCCGCTCGTCGCGTCCGAGCGCGTCGTGGTCAAGGAGAAGGAGCCCGGCCTCTCGATCCCGCCTCCCATCATCCGCATCCCGCAGGGCGGCCTCCTCGGCGGCTCGACGTCGTCGACGACGAAGCACGCCGGCACGCTCATCTGCGAGATCCTGGTCAAGAACGGCGCGGTGACCGAGGAGATGGTCGGCAAGGCGCTCGCCCTCCAGGAGGAGCGCGGCGGCCAGATCGGCCGCATCCTCGTCTCGCTCGGCGCGTGCACCGAGGAGGCGATCGCGCGGGCGCTGATCGAGCAGCTCAAGATCCGCAAGGACGAGGGGCACCTCAGCGACATCTCGGCCGCCGCGCGCGAGCAGAAGGACGTCGTCGGCCTCAAGGTGCTCACGCGTCCGGGCCGCACGATCGCGACGCTCTTCCTCACCGATCTGTTCTCGCTCGTCCTCGCCGCGCTGCTGGCGACCAGCGTGCACTGGCTCCGTACGTACTCCGAGCTCGGCGAGATCGACTGGACCGCGTGGCTCGTCGTCGGCCCGGCGGTCGCGCTGTGCATGCTCACGTTCCTCGGGCTCGAGCTCTACTCGCCGATGGCGAAGAGCACGCCCGACGAGATCCGCGACATCACGTTCGCCGCGTCGCTCGTCCACCTCGGCGCGTCGATCCTCTCGACCCTCGGCGATCTCCCGATCGTCAAGTGGGGCGTGTTCGTCCGCGGCGTCTGGTGGGCGGCGACGCTCTTCCTCGTCCCGGTCATCCGCTCGCTCGTGCGCAGCTACCTCTCGGTGCAGCCATGGTGGGGGATCCCGGTGTGCGTCCTCGGCGCCGCCAAGACCGGGCGCCTCGTGGTGCGGACGCTCAAGGCGCAGCCGCGCTCGGGCCTCAAGCCCGTGATGATGCTCGACGACGACATCAACAAGCACGGCACGCTCCGCGCGAGCTTCACCAACGAGGTGATGGACGTCTACTCGGTGAACCTCTCGGCGGCGCACTTCCTCACGGAGTCCCAGCGCGCCGAGCTCGCGAGCGACATCTTCGGCGAGGACGCCGAGCGGGCGGGCCAGCCGATCAGCTCCGACCACATCCCGATCGCCGCGCAGACGAAGGTCGAGGTGTCGAACACGCCCGGCTCGCAGCGCCCGCCGGAGCCGAAGAAGACGGAAGAGCGGACCAGCGAGGCCGACTTCTTCAACCCCGACAGCCAGCGCCTCTCCCGCTCGCCGATCACGAAGGACGCGTCGCAGTTCCCGCGCGGCAAGTTCGCCGAGGTCGACGGCGTGCCGCTCGTCGGCGACCTGTCGCTCGCGCCGATCCTCGCGGCCCGGCTCAAGATCCCGTACGCGGTCCTCGCGATGCCGGGCGTCGACTCGGCGAAGCTCCTCCACATCGTCGAGCGCATCGGCGGCAAATTCACGCACCTCCTCATCATCCCCGACCTCTTCGGCTTCGCGACGATGGGCGTCCCGGCGAAGAGCCTGGGCGGCATCCTCGGGGTCGAGGTCAGGCAGCAGCTCCTCCTCCCCGGGCCGCGCCTCGCGAAGCGCATCATGGACGTGGCGCTCACGTGCCTCGGGGGGATCTTCGTCCTGCCGTTTCTGCTCCTCATCGCCGCGCTCATCAAGCTCGACTCGAAGGGCCCGATCTTCTACACGCAGAAGCGGCTCGGCAAGGACGGGACGTACTTCTCCGCCTACAAGTTCCGCACGATGCACGGCGACGGCGAGGCGCGGCTCAAGGCGATCCTCGACGCCGATCCCGCCCTCCGCGCGGAGTACGAGGTCTATCACAAGCTCCGGAAGGACCCGCGCGTCACGCGCATCGGGCGCGTCCTCCGGAAGTTCAGCCTCGACGAGTTCCCGCAGCTCTTGAACGTCATCAAGGGCGACATGAGCCTCGTCGGCCCGCGCCCGTACATCGAGCGCGAGCTCACCGAGATGAGCGGCCAGGAGAAGATCATCCTCCGCGCGCCGCCCGGGATGACCGGCATGTGGCAGGTCTCGGACCGCAACGCGACCTCGTTCGCGCAGCGCGTACAGATCGACGTCTACTACGTCCGCAACTGGTCGCCCTGGCTCGACATCCACATCCTCGCCAAGACGTTCGGCGTCGTGATCAAGGGCTCGGGCGTCTGACGGCGCACGGCGCGCCCGCGGCTGCTACCATCTCGCCCATGGGCCTCCTCAGGAAGATCGCCGCGGACGCCGTCGAGCTCGCGCGGGCGCTCCGGAACGAGCGGCCGGATCCGTCCGCCGGCCGTCCGTCGACGACCGACCGGCCGTCGATGAGAGACGCCGTGCGCGCCGCGCTCACGCAGGACGGGTACAAGGTCCTGCTCATGAGCCGCGTCCGCGAGACCGCGCGACGATGGCGCGTCCCCGGGGTGAACCACGCGCTCCGCCTCGCGACGACGGTCCTCTACAGCATCGAGATCGGCAACGACATCGAGCTCGGCGAGGGGATCAACTTCACGCACACGCTCGGGACCGTCATCGGCGGGACGTCGAAGGTCGGCTCGCGCGTGAAGCTCATGGGCAACAACACGATCGGGACCGCGAAGGACAACGGCTGCCCCGTGATCGAAGACGACGTGGTCATCGGCTGCGGCGCGCGCGTGCTCGGGCCGATCCGCGTCGGGCGCGGGGCGTTCATCGGCGCGAACGCGGTCGTGCTCACCGACGTCCCGCCGGGCGCGGTCGCGACCGGGATCCCCGCGCGGATCCACGAGCAGGGCAACGGCGCCCCCGCGGCGCGCGGCTCGTCGACCAACGGCGCCGACTGACGGGCGCCCCGGCGCTACGCTCGCGCTCGCGTCGCCGTCGCTCCCCGACCGTGCCCGCGCGTCGTACACGCTCGCGCTCGCGTCGCCGTCGCTCCCCGACCGTGCCCGCGCGTCGTACACGCTCGCGCTCGCGTCGCCGTCGCTCCGACATGCCCGCGCGTCGTACACGCTCGCGTCGGCGCCGCTTTGCTCCTCGACGCCGGCGAGGCGCGCGCGAGGCGCCGGCGACGCAGCGCGCGCCGCCCGACCGCGCGGCGCCGGGACCCGCGCTCGCGGCAGGCGCGCGGTGACAGCTCTGATCCATGTCCGCCTTCGCCACAGCTCGGAGCCAGGAAATCACGGTGTAAGCGGCCGTCTCGCGCGCACTCGCGCTGCGGTACGCGTCCTGCTTGAGCCTCGCGCACAGGCCGGAGCGAGTCGCCCTCGATACTCTCGATCGAGGCAGCTCCATCTTCACCACTTTCGGATCCCGGAGCGAACGATGAAACGCATTCTGCCCCTGCTGCTTGTCCTGTCCCTCGGCGCCTCGGCGTTCGGCTGCAAGAACGACTCGAAGGACGGCAACAAGAACCCGGGCGACTCCGCCGATCCCGGCGCCGATCCCGGCCCCGGCGAGCCCGGCGATCCCAACGTCCCGAGCGAAGAGGAGCGCAACACGAACCCGGTGGAGGGCCTCGAGCCGCCCACGGCGATCCTCGAAGCCGGCGCCTTCACCGACGGCCCCGTGTGGCACGCCGGCATGGGCGTCCTGTTCTTCTCCACGCCGCTCGGCGAGGGCGCGCTGTACCGCATGCTCCCCGACGGCCGCGTCCTGAAGGTGCGCGACGGCGTCCTGGCGCAGGGCACGCAGCCGATCGGCAACACGGTCAACGCCGTCGGCGAGATCGTCACCGTCGAAGCCAAGCGCATCGTGCGCCAGGCCGCGGAGGGCGGCGACCCGATCTTGATCGCGGCGAGCTACACCGGCGTCGACGCGCCGCCGCCGGATCCGCTGGATCCGAACGCGCCGCCGCCGGCGGTGGGCGACGGGCAGTTCGACACGCTCAACGACGTCGTCGCGCGCAAGGACGGGACGCTCTACGTGACCGATCCGGGCTACTTCGCCACGCCCACGGTGAACCGCATCTACCGCATCGATCCGGCGGGCAACGTGCAGGTCGTCGAGGCGTTCGACGACATCCCCCGCCCCAACGGCATCGCGCTGTCTCCGGACGAGAAGACGCTCTACGTCGGCTTCTCGGCCCCCGTCGCCGGCACGCTCCCGTTCATCCGCAAGTACATCGTCAACGAGGACGGGACGCTCGGCGAGTGGACGAAGTTCACCGACATCGGGCCGGAGAAGTCGGAGCCGGACGGTCTCGCGGTCGACAAGGTCGGCAACGTGTACGTCGCGACCGCCGCCGGCGTGGAGGTGTTCAAGCCCGACGGCCAGCCGTGGGGCACGATCGCCGTCCCCGAGAAGCCGACCGGGCTCTCGTTCGGCGGCGAGGACATGAAGACGCTCTACATCACGACCACGGGCGTCAAGATCTGGCACATGAAGACCAAGCTGGCCGGCCTCGCGCAGTAGCACGGCCCCCGGCGCGCTCCGGGGCGAGGACGGAAGCGTCACGGCTCGAACGCCGTGGCGCTTTCGTGTCTCGAGCTCCGGGCGCGGCCGCCGGGCCGGAGGTGCTCCACGACGGAGCGGCGCGGCGCGCGCCTCAGAACGAGGCGAAAAACTCCCAGGTGACCTTCGCGCCGTTCTCGGGCCACACGGAGTGGCCGAGCCCCGGGACCTCGCAGTACACGACCGGGCGGTCCTCGGCGCACGACGCCAGCGAGACGCAGGGCGACGGCTCGCGTGGGACCCCGCCGCCGCTCGCGCAGCCGTTCACGCGGCGCCAGTGCTCGAGGGACTTCTTCGCCTCCTCGAGGTCGACCGTGGTGTCGGCGGCGCCGTGCGCGATGAGCGCCGCGATCGGACGCTCCGGACAGCGAAGCTTGCCGTCGTCGCCGTACTCGCCGCTCTGGCCGAAGGGCCCTCCGCCGGCGTGCGACGCGATCGCGCGGAGGACGCTGCCGCGATGACACGCGAGCTGATTCGAGAAGTAGCCGCCGGCGGAGTACCCCGTCGCGAAGACGCGCTTCCGATCGACGCAGTGGCTGGCCGAGAGCGACGCGAGGATCGCGTCGAACAGGAGCACGTCGACGTTGCTGTCCGCGCCGGACTCGAGGTCCCACGTCTTGCGGGTCGGATCGGCGGTCGGGTAGACGAAGATCGCCTGCCCGCGCGCCTCGAGCTCCAGGTCGTAGGCGCCGCGGAAGCGCGCGCCGTCGCCCCCGCTCCCGTGGAACATGAACACCAGCGGCAGCGGCGTCGTGCCGTCGTGGGCGTCCGGGACGACCGCGAGGTACGTCCGCGCGTCGCCCTTCACGGTGATCGACTGGTCGCTCAGCACGCCCTTCGGCGCGTCGGTCCTCCCGCACCCCTGCGAGGCGTCGCTCCGGACGCGGCTCGCCGGCTCGGGCGGGGGCGGCTCGTCGTCACCGCACCCGAGCCCGGCGCCCGCGTGGAGCGACGCGACGACGACGAGCGCCGCTCCGACGCGGCGCGCGGTCCCCGGAGGCACGATCGCGAGGCCGCGGCGCTTCACTCGACGACGACGACGTCGCCGCCCTGGAGCGTGAACGCGATGCTCTTCGCGTCCGCCGAGCGGAGGTCCTGGTAGCGGAACCGCACGCGCTGCGGGAGCGACCTGCGGACGACGAAGACCTTGTCCGCGTCGGCGTACTCCGAGAGGCCGCCGGCCGCGGCGAGCGCGTGCAGGACGTTCGACCCCTGGTCGAGCTGAAAGACGCCCGCGTTCCTGACCTCGCCGAGGACCGAGACCTTGAGCTCGGCGCCGGCGTCGAGCGTGACCGTGACCGACGGCGCGACGACGACCGACTTCAGCCGGTCCTGGATCTCGGAGGCGAGCTGCGCGGGGCGCTTCCCGCGGGCCATGACCTCGCCGATGACGGGCATCGAGATCTTGCCGTCCGAGCGGACGCGCTCGTGGGTGGAGAGCGGCTCCTGGTTGAAGACGCGGACGTTGACCGTGTCGCCGTCCTGGATGACGACGCCCTCGGTCGACCCGGTCGCCGACGGCGGGAGGCTGTCGGCCCACACGTAGGGGCCGGTCGCGGCGCACGCCATGAACGACGCGCAGACGGAGGCGAGGAGACAGGCGCGGAGCGATCCGGAGATCATGTCCGGGACATGATACACGGACCCCCAGGCGAGCGCGCTCCTGTCTTTCGGGTCGAGGAGCCCGTAGCCCGTCCCGGGACGGCTCCCGCGTCGCGTGATCTCTACCGCGCGGCCCGCGCCCTTGACCCGCGCGCGGTAGGCCCGCGCGCCGTAGGCTCCCGTGCGCGCCGACCCAGGCGATGAGCGGCGCGCGATGAGGGCGGCTTATCGAACCATGACCTTGATGAGGATCGCGATGCCCGGCCCCGACGTGTCCTTGAAGGGGTCGCCGACGGTGTCGCCGACGACGGCCGCCTTGTGCGCGTCCGAGCCCTTCGCGTGGCCGTCGAGCCCGCCCTTCTCGATGTGCTTCTTGGCGTTGTCCCACGCGCCGCCGCCGTTCGCCATCACGAGGGAGAGCACCGCGCCGACCGCGAGCGCGCCGGCGAGCATGCCGGCGAGGACCTCGGGGCCCGCGGCGAAGCCGACGACGACCGGCGCGAGGACCGCGACGGCGCCGGGCGCGATCATCTCGCGGATCGCGGCCGAGGTCGCGATGTCGACGATCACCTTCGGCTGCGGATCGACGCCCGCCCTGCCCTCGAGCAGCCCGGGGATCTCGCGGAACTGACGCCGGATCTCCTCGACGATGGCGCCGGCTGCGCGGCCGACCGCGGTCATCGTCATCGCGCCGACGACGCACGGGAGCATCGCCCCGAAGAGGATGCCCATCAGGACCTTCGCGTCGGTCAGGTAGAGGACGAGGTCCTCCGCGCCCCGCGCGCGACGGACCGCGTTGACCTCCATGTTGAACGCGGCGAAGAGCGCGACGACCGTGAGGACCGCCGAGCCGATCGCGAAGCCCTTGCCGACCGCCGCCGTCGTGTTGCCGACGGCGTCGAGCTCGTCGGTGATCTCGCGGACCTCCTTGCCGAGGCCCGCCATCTCCGAGATCCCGCCGCCGTTGTCGGCGATCGGGCCGTAGGCGTCGACGGTCATGACGATGGCCGTGCCCGAGAGCATCCCGACCGCGGCCAGCGCGATGCCGTAGAGGCCGAGCTCTCGGTTCGCGACCCAGCCGACCGCGCAGATCGTGCCGAGCGGGATCGCGACGCTCTCGAGGCCGACGGCGATGCCGCGGATGACGTTCGTTCCGGGCCCCGTCACCGAGCTCTGGGCGACTTTGTGGATCGGGCCCATCGACGTGTAATAGTCGGTGACCAGCCCGACGACGCCTCCGCCGACGGCGCCGGCGCCGAGCGTGATCACGGCGCCGACGCTGAAGCCGAGCGTCGGGAGGACGACCGCCGCCGCCATCACGACGAGGACCGGCGGCAAGAGGAGCGCGAGCCGCAGGACCCGAGCCGGCGGCAGGTTCTTCATCATGCGGGTGATGAAGATGCCGATCAGCGACACGCCGAGCCCGATGGTCGCGAGCAAGAGCGGCAGCGAGACGGCCATCGCGCGAAGCGCCGTCTCCGAGCCGACCTGCGGCGCGAGCTTCTGCAGCGCCGCGACCGGCATCGTCAGCCCGAGCGCGATCGCCGCGACGACCGCGGCGACGTAGCTCTCGTAGATGTCCGCGCCCATGCCGGCGATGTCGCCGACGTTGTCGCCCACGTTGTCGGCGATCACGCCCGGGTTGCGCGGATCGTCCTCGGGGATGTTCGCCTCGACCTTCCCGACGATGTCGGCGCCGACGTCCGCCGCCTTGGTGTAGATGCCGCCGCCGATCCGCGCGAACAGCGCGATCGAGCTCGCGCCGACCGCGAACGAATGCACGATCGTCGCGAGGTGGTCGTCGTCCCGGAAGAGCGCGTAGATGGCGCCGAGACCGACGAGCCCGAGGCCCGCGACGCAGAGGCCCATGACGGCGCCGCCGTCGAGCGCGGTGAGGAGCGCCGTCGGCTTGCCGTGCGCGCGCGCGGCCTCCGCGGTCCGCACGTTGGCGTAGGTCGCGGCCTTCATCCCGAAGAACCCGGCGACGAGCGAGAGGAGCGCGCCCGCGAAGAACGCCCCGCCGGCGAACGCGCCGAGCGTCGCGGTCAGGAGGGTGAACACGACGGCGGCGTAGACCGCGAGCACCTTGTACTCGCGCGCGAGGAAGGCCATCGCTCCCTCGCGGACGTAGCGCGCGATGCGCGCCATCGCCTCGTTGCCCTCGGGCGCCTTCTTGACGCGCACGTAGAGGGCGCGGGCCACGATGAGCGCCACCGCGCCCGTTCCGATCGACTGATACGACAATGCATCCACAGGCAGAACGTCCTCTCGTCCCCCACGGATGAAGCGACGCGTCATTCGCAGGAATCTCCTGTCGCATCAAGTCAAACCCGCGACTTGACAAGAGAAGATTCGGCGTGAGAGAACCGCTCTCGTCCGGGGCCTCTGCTCCGGATCTCGGTCGCCCGGGAGGTGCCCGCTGCGCCGCGCCGAAGTCACGAGGTCCTTGGGGTTCGCGCTGACGATCTTCGTCGGCGCGACGCTCCTCTTCGCGTGCCAGCCGATGGTCGCGCGGATGATCGTCCCGTCGCTCGGCGGCGCGCCCGCCGTCTGGATCGTCTGCTCCCTCTGCTTCCAGGCGCTCCTGCTCGCCGGCTACGGCTACGCGCACGTGCTCGCGACGCGGCTGCCGCTCCGCGCGCAGCTCCTCGTCCACCTCGCCGCGCTCGCGGCGGCGTTCCTCGTCCTGCCGATCGCGCTCGACGAGCGCTCCGTCGAGCGGCTCACGTCCGGGCACCCGACGCTCGGCCTGCTCGTGGTGCTGCTCCGCACGGTCGGCCTCCCGTTCTTCGTCCTCTCGACGACGTCGCCGCTGCTCCAGCGGTGGTACGCCGAGCTCGGCGAGACCGATCCCTATCACTTGTATGCTGCAAGCAACGCGGGCAGCATGCTGGCGCTCCTCGGCTATCCGTTCGCGATCGAGCCGTTCCTCGCGCTTCACGATCAGAGCCGCGTCCTTCACACCGCGTTCGCCGGCTACGCGCTCCTCATCGTGCTCTGCGCGATGAGCGCCGTGCGGC
>JAHBWF010000025.1 GCA_019637105.1 Labilithrix sp. | reverse complement strand
CGCGCGCGCGATCGGTGGTGGTCGGCTCGTCGGCCGCGCGGAGCACGTCGAGCCACTTCTGCTCGTCGGGACCTAGCTCGTCCATCACGCCCTCCTCTCCTTCGCCTGGAACCGGGCCACGGCCGTCGCGAACTCGGCGCGCGCCGCGCGGAGCCGCGCGTACGCCGTGTTGAGGTTGATCTGCGCCGCCTCGGCGGCCTCGGGGACGGTCATCCCCTCGAGCTCGACGAGGACGAAGATCGCGCGCTTGTCCTCTCCGAGCTGCGCGAGCAAGGCGCGCGCGATGCGCGCCGCCTCGGCGCCGGTCGCGGCGTCGTCCGGCCTCGACGAGCCGTCGACGAGGAGCTCGGGGTCGATCTCCGCGCGTCCCGGATCGCGCCGCATCGTCGTCCGGCGGCGCGTCAGGATGACGTTGTTCAGGATGCCGTACACCCACGTCTTCAACGACGAGCGTCCCTCGAACTCGGCGAGGCGCTTGTGCACGATCACGAAGACGTCCTGACACACGTCGTCGAGCGCGGCCTCCGGCACGCCGCGCCGCCGGGCGAGCCGCCAGACGAACGGGAAGAGCTCCTCGTAGACCGCCAGGAAGTCGAGCCCCGGCGGAGCCGGCCCCGACGCCTCGACGACCGCCGCCGCGTCGTCCCGTCTCTCCGGCGAGTCCACGTTCACACGGGTGATGTTGCCGCAAGCCGCCTCGTCCGTGCCTCGAAAGCGACGCTCCCGCCGCCGGGGCGACTCTCCCGTGCTATCGAGAGGCATGGTCGGCTCGCGTCGCGCCGGAGGCTCGGGAGCGACGACGCGCGTCGGGCGGGCTCCGCTCCGCGACATGTGGGGTCCGTGCGCGGGGTTGCTCCTGGCGGCCGCGTGCAGCTCCGGGCCGCTCGCGCTCGGCCGGCTCGACGACGGCGTGATCGCCGGCGACGACGCGGGCGGCGTCGCGGACGGCGCGGACGGCCCCGGCGACGTGTGCGAGCCTCCGCCCCCGGCGCGGCACTTCGCGTTCGACGGCGTCGGGACCGAGGTGATCGACCTGCGCGGCGGCCCCAGCGGGCGCGTGGTCGGGGGCGCCGCGCTCGACGGCAGCGGCGTCCTCCGGCTCGACGGCGTCGACGACTACGTCGATCTCCCGAACGGCGTCCTGGCGAACCTCTCGGCGGTGAGCGTCGCCGTCTGGGTGCGGCGCCTCGGCGGCCCCGCGTACACGCGGATCTTCGATCTCGGCACGGGGTCGCTCGGCGAGGATCCGCCCGCGGGGACGCCCGCCGTCGGCCGCTCGTACCTCGCCGTCACCCCGGCGACGGGCAACGTCCCGTCGGGGCTGGCGGTGCTCATGAGCGCCGACGGCGCGGCCGGCGAGGCGGTCGCGCTGAGCGACGTCGCGCTCGACGAGGAGCTGCGCCTCGTCGTCGTGACCGTCTCGAGCGGCGCGGTCTCGCTCTTCCACGAGGGCGCGCTCGTGGCGCGCGTCCCGCGGACCGTGCCGCTCTCGGGCATCGTCGATCACAACGCGTGGCTCGGTCGCTCGCAGTACGCCGCCGATCCTCACCTCGCGGCGGAGTACGCGGACGTCCGCGTCTGGGAGGAGGCGCTCACGGACTGCGCCGTGCGCACGCTCCACGCCCGCGGCCCGTCGGCGCCCTGAGCGCGCGCTCGAGCGCGTCCCGTCCGCTCGGGCGAGGGCAACGGGCCGGCTGGCCGCGCCGGGAGCGCGGGCTCGCGTCACCTAGAGATCCTCGACGACGACGAACGCGCGTCGGCCCTCGGGCAGGTGGCCGCTGATCCGGTAGGTGCCGCGCGACGTGTCCAGGGGGATGAGCGCGTCGCCCCGAGCGCGCGGGAGCCACACGCCGCCGTCCCACTCGTACCAGAGCTCGCCCTTGAGCTCGAGCGCCGCGCCCGCGCTCGGCTGCTCGTAGACCTTGACGCGGTAGAGGTGCTCCTTCGGGATCGCGGGGATCTCGCCGGCGAGCTCGCGCTGCCGCTGCTTCTCGCGGAGCTCGGGCCACGTGAAGCCCTCGGCGTGCGCGACGCTGTAGCCCTCGTCGTCGCAGCCGCCGCCGAAGGGCTTGTCGAAGTTGCCGGGCAGCGTGTCGTCCCACTTCGCGACGTCGCGCATCGGCTTGGACTTGTGTCCCCAGTACTTGTGGCCGGGCGAGCCGACGCTCGCGTAGCCCGGCAAGAGCGTCTCCGCCAGGTAGTACGACTCGTCGCCGGGGAACTGAGTCCGCGTGATCGGGACCGACGCGCTCGCCTCGTTGATCATCACGCAGCGCGGCGGCGTGGTCCATCGCTGCCTCCCGAGCGGCAGATCCTTGGGGACGTAGACCCTGCCGCGCTCGTCGACGAAGAAGCCGAAGCCGATCTCCTGGTTGATCTCCCTCGGGTTCCAGCCGCCGCGGTGACGCGGCCACGCCGTGTCCGGCGGAGTGAACACCCTCATCGCGACGTCCGCCCCGCTCTTCTCGAAGCGCCACGTCGGCCGGAAGGCGCCGAAGATGTCCCCTTGACCGTCGTTGTAGTCGGTGAAGTAGCCGTACTCGTAGCCGGGGGTGACGTGGTAGAGGAGCGGCAGCGGGCCGACCTCGGCGACCAGCGCCTCGACGTCGAGGCCGTTCGCCCAGCCCTTGTTCTGGTCGCCCGGCGTGAACGCCACGGCGTCCATGACGCCGGGGATGTACGGGAGCTCGAACTTGCTGTCGACGACGTAGTGCGTCGCGGTCTCCTCGATCGCGTAGGTCACGCCGCGGCGCGCGTACGAGAGCACGTACTCGCACGGCGTCGCGATGACGACGTCGTAGTCCTTCTCCTCGTAGCGCGTCGCGCCGAGCCGCCGGACCTCGAACGCGCCGTTCGCGCAGTCGCCCCCGTCGACGATCGGCGGCGGCGGCGTGCCCCCGCCGTCGCTCGGCGCCCCGCCTCCGCCGTTCGCTCCGGGCCCCGCGTCGCCCGCGGTCGCCGCGTCGTCGCCGCACGCCGAGAGCGACGCCGTCACGAGGGCCGCGCACGCCACCGCCACGCACGTTCGTCGTCCGAGCATGTCCTCTCGTCGCCGGTCGAGGTCCCGTCCGTGCACAAAAGCGACGCCCCCGGCCAACTCATCCGCGGCCGTCGGCGCGCGCTCGCCCCTCGCGACGCGCTCCGCGCGCCGTGTTAGAAGGCCCGCGTCGTGCGAAACGTCGCCTACCTCGCCGGTATCGTCCTCGCGATCGCCGCTGCCTCGCACTTCGCGTTCGAGCTCTCGCGCGCCGGCACCTCGGCCTTCTTCCTCGTCATGGCCGTCCCGACCGTCGCGCTCGCGGCCCTCGGCGTCCTCCGCGCGCGGCACGACGGCATCCTGAAGAGCTGGGTCTCGGTGAAGAGCGGCGACTTCAGCCGGGGCTTCGCCGCCGCCGTCGTGCTCTTCGGCGCGGCCTACGCCTTCACCAAGACCGTGGCGCCGCCCGAGTCGATCCGCGCGAGCTGGCTCGCGAGGCTCTACCTCCAGCTCGGCGACCCGACCGTCCTCCGCAAGAGCGTCGGCGCGGTGGTCGTCGCGATCATCGTCATGGCGATCGCCGAAGAGCTCCTCTGGCGCGGTCTCGTCGTCTCGCTGCTCGAGGAGCAGATCGGATCGCGCCGGGCGTGGGTCTGGGCGGCCGTCCTCTACGCCGTGGCCCACGCGCCGACGATCTGGGCGCTGCGCGATCCCGTCGCCGGCTTGAACCCCGTCATCGTCCTCGCCGCCCTCGGCTGCGGCCTCGTCTGGGGCGGCATGGCCCGGGCCTTCGGGCGGCTGCTCCCCGGCGTCTTCTCGCACGTGCTCTTCGACTGGACCGTGATCATGATGTTCCGGCTGTGGGGGCCGAGCATCTGAGCGCGTTCGCCCGCGTGTGCGCCGTCGCCCTCGCGACGGCCGCGCTCGGGTGCGGCGGGGGCACGGGCCGGGCGAGGCCACTCGCCGCGACCGGGGCGCCGCGTCATCTGCAGATCGTCCGCGCGATGACCACGCCCGAGCGACGCGCGCTGGTCGATCGCCTCCGCGAGAAGAACCCGACGCCTCCCGGCTCGCGTTGGACCGTGAACGAGGAGGCGCTGAGCGTGAGCCTCACGGTCGTCGATCCCTTCGCGGGCTTCCTCCGTCGCGCGCGTCGCGAGGCCGTCGCGCGCCCCCCGCGCGAGGGCGCCCCGATCGACTCGGCCGAGGCGGCCGAGCGCGCGCGCGCGTTCGTGAGGCACAACGCCGAGGTCCTCGGCCTGCCGCGCCACGTCGTCCCCGGGCTCGCCGAGCGCGTCCGCGCCGTGCAGCCGAGCGATCACGCCCTGCCGCGCGCGCGCTGGGCCGTCCGCTTCGACGCGCCGTTCGCGAGCAAGGGCTACGAGGGCTTCAGGGAGATCGACAACGTCGCCGACGTCGAGGTGCTCGTCGACGACGACGGCGAGGTGAGCTCGTTCGTCAACCTCTCGCGCGTCCACCCGCACCTCACGATCGACACGAGGCCCGCGCTCGCGGAGGACGACCCGCGCGTCCTCTCCAAGCTGCTCGGCCGGAGGGTGTTCGCGCTCGACGGCCGCGCGCCCGGCGCGCTCGACCGCGCCGCGCGCGAGCTCGGACGTCTCCCGCTCGGCGAGGTCCGCGCGGAGGACGTGACGCGCGTGGCGCTCGTCATCCACGCCTCGACGGGGCCCGCGATGGCGTGGCTCGCGTACCGCCTCGCGTACCTCGTCGAGATCGCGAAGCCGGCGGCGCCCGGCGAGGACGAGCTCGATCGAGGATCGCCCGGCGCGGCGCCGCAGCTCTACTTCTTCCGCTGGGTCGTCGACGCCGACACGGGCGACGTCCTCGAGGACGCGCGTCCGCCGATCTCGGGCGCGGCCCACGGCGAGCCGTGAGCTAACATCGGCCCCTCGATGAAGCGCGCGCCCACGTCCGGCCAAGGCGAGAGCGGAGGCGTCGCGCACGCCTGGGCCGAGGCGGCGAGGGCGCGCGGGCTCACCTTCGACGACGCGACGCTCGAGCTCGCGGGCGCGCTGCTGGCGGCGTACCCGGGCCTCCGCGCCCAGGTCCTGCACCGGCCCGAGGACGTCGTCGCCATCGGCAAGGGGAGGCTCCGCATCGCGAAGGACCTCCGCGCCTACCGCAGGCTCGCCGCGAGCTTCGTGGACGACCTGGGCGATCACGAGGCCGTCCGGCGCGGCCTCCGGCTCTTCGCGCAGCGCGAGCGGCTGCGCGTCGCCGCGCGCGAGCTCCGCGCGCGCGAGGCCGGCGACGTCGACGTCACCGCGCGCGAGCTCTCCGACCTGGCGCAGGTGTGCATCGAGATCGCCCTCGCCGAGGCGCAGCGCTGGGCGGAGGCGCGCTTCGGCGTCCCGATGACGTCGACGGGCGATCGCTGCGCCTTCACCGTGCTCGGGATGGGCAAGCTCGGCGGACGCGAGCTCAACTGCGGGAGCGACGTCGACCTCCTCCCGTTCTACGAGACCGACGAGGGCGAGGTCGTCAAGGACGGCGTGGCCGTCGACCAGTCGTTGCACGAGCACTTCGCGCGGATCACGCAGCGGTTCACGGCGACGCTCGAGGACGTCACCGACGAGGGCATGTGCTGGCGCGTCGACCTCCGCCTCAGGCCCGAGGGCTCGCGCGGGCCGCTCGTCAACGCGCTCGCCGCCGCCGAGCGCTACTACGAGACCTGGGGGCGGACCTGGGAGCGCGCGGCGCTCGTGCGGGCGCGTCCGGTCGCGGGCCACCCCGGCTTCGGCGCGCGCGTCATCGAGGCCCTCGCGCCGTTCGTCTGGCGCAAGGCGATCGACCCGCGCGTCGCCCGTGAGATGGCGCAGCTCGTCCAGCGCGCGCGGCTCGAGCTGTCGGAGGACCCCGAGCGCGACCTGAAGCTCGGCACGGGCGGGATCCGCGAGGCCGAGTTCTTCGTCCAGTCGCTGCAGCTCGTCTGGGGCGGGCGCGAGCCGAGCCTCCGCGACACGAACACGCTCGAGGCGCTGCGGCGGCTGCGCTCGCGCGGGCTCGTGACGGACCGCGAGAGCCGCGAGGTGGAGGCCGCGTACCTCGCGCTCCGCCGGCTCGAGCACCGCGTGCAGTTCGCGACCGGGATCCAGACGCACCAGCTCCCCCGCGGCGAGATGCTCGAGATCGTCGCGCGCTCGCTCGGTCACGCGTCCGGTCACGAGCTCGAGCGCGACGTCGACAAGATCCGGCGCCGCGTCGCGGCGCGGCTCGCGTCGCTGACGAAGGACGGCGGCGGCTCGTGGGATCGCGCGGGGGCGCCGCGCTTCGAGCTCTTGCTCACGGCGATCGAGTCGGGCGAGGAGATGATCGTCCTCACCGCGATCACCGAGGGCGCGGGCGGGCTCGAGCTCGTGTCGAGCGCCTCACCCGATCTCGCGCGGCACCTGCTCGCGCTCGCGCGCCGGCCCGACTTCCCGCTCGGCGCGAGCACGCGGGACAGGCACCCGGTCCTCGCGGCGACGCTGCTCGAGGCGCTCTCCGACGCGGCCGACCCCGAGCAGGCCGCGCGCCTGCTCGCGTCGTTCTTCTCGCGCCTCTCGACCCCGAGCGTGTACGCGCGCGCGATGGCGGAGGACACGCACGTCCTGCGCCGGCTCGTCGGCCTCTTCGGCGCCAGCTCGTTCCTCGGCGAGGCGCTCGTCTACCGGCCGGAGCTCGTCGACAGCGTCCTGTTCACCAAGGTCCCTCCGACCGCCGAGAGCACGCGCCTGGACGTCGACGTCGAGATCGAGGAGGCGACGGCGCTCGAGTCCTCGGGCGATCCCGCGCGCGCGGCCGGCGCGGCGTCGCCGAGCGGGCGTCGCCTCGCGGAGCAGCGCGTCGACAACGAGGAGGCCTTCGTCGGCGCGCTCCGGCACGCGAAGGCGCGCGTGACGATGGAGGTCGGCCTCGCCGAGCTCGCCGGAGAGCTCAAGACCCGCGACGCGACGATCGTGCTGAGCGCGCTCGCCGACGCGACGCTCGAGCACGCGACGCGTCGCGCGCTCGCCGAGCGGGGCCTCGAAGGCGGCCTCGCCGTGATCGCGATGGGCAAGCTGGGTGGCCGCGAGATCGGCTACGGCTCCGACCTCGACGTCTTCTTCGTCTACGACGCCCCGGGGAGGGAAGACGAGCTCGCCGAGAAGTACGTCCGCGCGGCGCAGCGCGTGCTCTCGCTCGTGAGCACGCCGCACGGCGCCGGCCCCGGCTACGAGCTCGACACGCGGCTGCGCCCGTCGGGCAGCTACGGCCTGCTCGTCGTGAGCCTCGACGCGTTCGCGCGCTACCACGGGCTCGCGCGCGACGGGACGGCCGGCGAGGAGTCGGCGGGCGCGGAGGGCGCGACGGACGACGGCCGCAAGTCGGCCGACTGGGAGCGCCAGGCGCTCGTGAAGGCGCGGGCCTGCGCGGGCGACGCCGAGCTGGGGCGCAAGGTGATCGCGCTCGCGGCGCGCGTCGCCTACGAGCGCGGCGCGCCCGACCCCGCGATCGTGAACCACCTCCGCACGCGGATGGAGCGCGAGCTCGCGAGGGAGGCGCCGCGCCGGTACGACGTCAAGCTCGGTCACGGCGGGATCGTCGACGTCGAGTTCGCCGTCCAGTGGCTGCAGATGAAGTACGGCGCGGATCCGCGCGTGCGCACGACGGACACCGAGACCGCGATCGGCGCGCTCGAGGCATGCGGCTACCTCGATCCGTCCCTCGCCGCGGTCCTCCGCGAGGGCTACGCGATGCTGCGGCGGCTCGAGCAAGCGCTGCGCATCGTGCACGGCACCAGCGCGAGCCTGATCGAGGAGGGCGCGCCCGGGCTCGCCGCGCTCGCCCGCCGCATGGGCGTCCGCGACGGCGCCCACACGCCCTCCGGCACCGCGTCCGAGGCGTTGCTCGAGCGTTACCGCGCCGTTACGCGCGACGTGCGGGCGGCGTACCTCGCGGTGCTCGGCCTGAAGGCCGGCGGCGCCCGGGACGGGGACGCCGCGCGAGCCAAGGATCCGCTATGACGGGCGTCTCGATCGGTTAGGCCTACCATGCGCGCTCGGACAGCGACCCTCGTAGCGATCGTGATCGCCGCCGCGGCCTGCGCGCACGAGGATCGCCGCGCGCCGCTCGGGCCCGGGGGCGCGCGCGAGCCGGGGCCGGAGCCGCGCGCCTCGTCGTTCGGGCGCGCGCAGTACCTCGTCGCCGATCCGTCTTCTGCCCGCGCCGGCGTCGCGCTCGCCCTCGGGGCGCCGGGCGTCCACGGGCTCGTCGTCGACACCCGCCGCGTCGTCGTCGGGCGGGGGGAGCCGCGCGTCGCGCCGGACGCGACCTCCGAGCCGATCGCCGGCGCCGCGGCGGTCCCGCGCCGCTTCGGCGGAGGGTTCGTCTTCTGGACCGCGAACACCCTCTACCGAGCCGACGCGTTCGACGGCGAGCTCGTCCCGCTCGCGCGCGTCCCCGATCCCGTCGAGTCGATCGCGTTCGGGCCGAAATCGCTCCTCGCGCGCACCCAGAGCGGCGCGCGGTGGGCGCTCCGCCTGCCGGGAGGAGAGCGCGCGGCCGTCGCGCCGCTCGGGGTCGCCGACGTCCAGGCGCTCGACGACGGGCGGGCGGTCGCGCTCGACCTCCAGGGGTCGGTCTTCACGAGCGTCGATCACGGCGAGCGCTGGACCGACGTCACCGCGCAGCTGAGGAGCTCGCCCTCGCGGGTCGCGATCGTCGCGGGCGAGCTCCTTCTCCTCGACGCGTCCTCCGGCGCGTACCGCCTCGAGCTCGACGGTGGCCTCTCGTGGTTCGATCGGGCGCCGTCCGACCCGGCGATCGAGCTCCGACCGAGGGACCCGCGCTGGCGCGGGAGCGTGCCTCCGCTGCGGGCGGCCTTCCACGGCGGCGCGGCGATCGACGACGCGACGGCGATCGTCGTCGAGTCGGGCGACGTCGCTCGCGTCGACCTGTACACGGGCGAGGTCCTGTCGCTCGTCCCCGGGCGGCTGCCGCCCGACGCGCAGTGCGAGGCCGTCCCGGTCGCCGGCGACGTCCTGTTCGCGTGCGCGTCGCGCGCCGGCGGCGCGTTCGTCGTGTCGCGTACGCTCTCGTCGGAGACGCCCGGCGTCGAGCAGACGTTCGCGGGGGGCGGGCAGTTCTACGCCGGAGGCGACGGCGGGCTCGCCTACGCCGGATCGTGCCAGGGCGCGCCGCCGAGCCCGAGCTCGACGCCCGTCGTCTGCGTCCGCGTGCCCGGCGGCGCCTGGGAGGAGCTCGACCTCTCCGGGCTCGCCGCCGACGCCGGCGCGCCGGACGTCGTCGTCGCGCGCTGGGTGCCGCGCGCCGACGGGCACGTCGTCGCCCTCGTCACGGAGCCGAACGCGGGCGTCTACGATCCCAGAGCGGCGAGCTTCCAGCCGCTCGCCGACGAGGCGCGCGACGTCGTCGCGCGCGGCGCGCCCTACGCGGGGGGCCTCGCGAAGGGCGGCCGCCCCTCGCGCCTCCGGCGCGGCCTCATGACGGTCGGCGTCGTCGACGGGAGCTGGTCGTTCGGCGCCGACGGCGCCCTCCACGGCTGGCAGCGTCACGGAGAGAGCGTCGCGATCGCCGAGGGCGGCAAGCTGGTCCGGTCTCCCTACGCCTTCGAGGTCGTCTTCGCCGGAGCGATGGGGCTCGGACGTTCGAAGGACGGGCGTCTCTACCAGTCGAGCGACCACGGCGCGTCGTGGGTCGAGGTGGCCGCGCCGCCGGCCGGCGCCGAGGCGGTCGATCTCGTGGGCTGCACGTCGGCGGGGTGCGATCTCGGCGCGTTCTACCGCGTCGGCTGGTCGGCCGCTCCGCCGCGGGTCGAGGCGCCGAAGGTGCTCGCCCCCGCGGCCCCCGAGGTCCGTCGCGCGCGCGCGCTCGAGCTGTCGTGCCGCGCGCGGGGCGAGGTCTCCTCGAAGGTCGTCGCGCGCACCGACGACTCGCCGGAGGACCTCGGTCTCGGGGCCGTCCGCCTCCCGGTCGCCGGCGATCGCGACGGCTGGGGCTACCTGCGGAGCCCCATCCCCCGCGGGATCGTGAGCCCGATCCACGAGCCCGCGCCCGGCGCGTACGAGGCGACGCTCTCGCTCCGCGCGCTCCTCTCCGGCTTCGGGACGTCCAGCGGCGGCGACGTCTTCACGGTCACCGGACCGAACAAGAGCGCGCTCTCGCTGCGCCGCAACGTCGCGTACGTCGCGCCGTTCGATCCGCAGGCGAAGGTCGTCCGCGCCGGCATCGAGATGCGCGACGTCGTCGCCGCGGGCCGCCGCGCGGGGATGACGAGCGACGAGATCCTCGCGGAGGACTTCACCGAGAGCGCCGCGGCGATCCCGCTCACGCCCTGGGATCCCTCCGCGTCGTCCGAGATCGCGTTGCACAACGTCGAGCACGGCCTCGTCGCGATCATGCGCGGCGAGCGCGCCCGCCTCGCGATCCGGCCTTCGCAGACCGGCGCCAGCGTCATCTCCGGCGTCGCGCTCCCGCAGGACGAGCACGCGCTGCTCGAGGTCGAGCCGAGCGGGGCGGGCCACGTCTTCAAGGTCGGGCTCGCCGGGGCGACGGATCTCTTCGACCTCGGCGGGATCGCGGCCGAGTCGCTCTACCCGGCCAACCCCGACGCGCTCGCCGTGGGCGCGAAGGGCGAGCTGGCGATCCTCCGCACGCCGAGCGGGGGCGATCCGCCCTCGGCGCTCGATCCGGCGTTCGTCGTCGTCCCGTCGAAGCCGCCGGCGCCGCTCGCGCCGTGGTCGGAGCTCCGGCTCGCGGACGACCCCGCCTGCAGAGCCGAGGCGGGGGGCTACCGCGCGACGCTGCAGATCGCCGCGCCGTGGATCCGGATCGCGACGCCCGAGCTGCGCGTCGAGGACGCCCCGATGATCGCGCGGGTCCGCTGGACGCCGAGGCGCGTCTGCCTCGAGGGCCTCGAGGTGAGCGTGCCGAACGCGAGCCTGCGCGTGCCGCAGACGAGCGGCGGGGCCTACGAGCAGGTGACGTTCGCGACGTGGCTCGTCGGCGTGGGCGGGACGTTCGCGCGCGTCGGCGTGACCGAGGGGATCGAGTGGCGTCAGCCGCTCGACTGCAGCGTGGTGACCCCGTCGCCGTGAGGGACGGCGAGGACGCCGCCGGCGCGTCGAACGCGGGCCCCGAACGCGAAGAAGGAGAGCCGACCGTCGGCTCTCCTTCTTTCGTTTCACCCGGACGCGCTCGCGCGCGCTCGAGGCTCAGTGCATCGCGTTGAGGAGGACGTTGATCGTGACGCCGATCGTCTCGAGCACCGCGCCGACGATGATGACGATCATCGCGGTCTTCGCCTTGGCGCGCGCCGTCTGGAGATCGCCCGCCTTCTTCGCGGTGCCGGCCTGGATGGCGAAGAGGAGGCCGATGCCGCCGAAGATGAGGTTGCAGCAGACGACGAGCTGGACGATGCTGAGCACGAGCGGGAGCGTCGTGTTCACGTCCCCGCCGGCGCCCGGCATCATGGGGCCGCCCGGCGGCGGGAAGCCGCCCGGGGGACCGAAGCCCTGCGGCGGCGGTCCGCCGAAGCCCCCTCCCGGAGGGGGACCGCCGTAGCCGCCGCCCGGGGGAGCGCCGCCCGGGGGGCCGCCGCCCGGAGGCCCGCCGTAGCCGCCCGGGGGAGCGCCGCCCGGGGGGCCGCCGTAGCCGCCGCCCGGCGGGGGTCCACCGAAACCTCCACCTCCGCCCGGCGGGGGATAGCCGCCACCCGGAGGACCGTAGCCACCGGCGGCGTGAAGATTTCCGTTTGCGCTCGTCGGGTCCGAAATCATCATGAGGTCTCTCCGTCGTAATCCGAGCCGCCGTAATCCGAGCCGCGCGTCGTCTCCGACGGGTTCCGCCCTCGGCCTCGGGAATCGGAGAATCGCATCGACCGTTGCGGATGCCAATTCGAAACGTTTCTCGTCCGTGCACGTTTCCCGACCCGAGCCGCTCTCCTCGGCGCCGCCCGCGCCGCTCCCCGTTCGCCTCCGGCGGGCGGGCCTGACGGTCGCGTTCGCGGGCGCCGTCGGGGCGCTCCTCTACGCGCAGGCGATCCCTTGCGCGTTCGCGAGCCTCTTCCACGCGCCCTGCCCCGGCTGCGGCTCCACGCGGGCGGTGCTCGCGCTGGCGCGCGGCGACCTCCAAGGCGTCCTCCGTTACAACGCCGTCGGGCCGGTCATGGCCCTGTTCATCGGGATCTTCGCCGTCCAGGCGTTCGTCTCGGTGCTCGTCCACGGCGACCTCCGCGGCGCGGGCGAGGGGCGGCTCGGGTTCGTGCTCAAGCGGGGGATCCTGGCGCTCTTCGGGCTCGAGCTGCTCCTCTGGATCGTCCGGTTCTTCGGGGCGTTCGGCGGTCCGGTCCCCGTCTGAGGACCGCGAACGATCCGCGGCGCCGTTCGGCTTCCGCCGTCGGCGGGCGCGAGATGGTAGGCTCTCGGCCGTGTCGAAGCTCTGCCCGCGCTGCTCCGAGCTGCTCCCGGACGACGCGGCGTTCTGCCCGTTCGACGGGGCGGAGCTGCAGAAGAGCACCGACCGCTTCCTCGGCAAGACGGTCGCCGCGCGCTACCGCCTCATCAAGAAGCTCGGGGCGGGCGGCATGTCCGTCGTCTACCTCGCGCGGCACGAGCTGATCAGCCGGCTGAGCGCGCTCAAGATCCTCCGCCCCGAGCTTTCGCGCATCCCCGAGCACCGGGAGCGGTTCCTCCGCGAGGCGCGCGCCGTCAACCGCATCAACCACGAGAACATCGTCGAGATCACCGACGTCGGAGAGTCCGACGGCGTCGCGTACCTCGTCATGGAGTACGTCGAGGGCGAGTCGCTCCTCGTGCAGATCCAGAAGGGCCCGCTCGCGTGGGATCGCGCGGCGCGGATCGCGATCCAGGTCGCGAGCGCGCTCGCGCGGACGCACCAGACGGGCATCATCCACCGCGACCTCAAGCCGGAGAACATCCTCCTCGTCCCGCGCAAGACGCTGGCGATCGAGCCGGCCGCGTCGTCGGAGCTCGTGAAGCTCACCGACTTCGGCATCGCGAAGATGATGGGGGAGCCGACGCTCACGCTGAACGAGCAGCTCTTCGGCACGCCGGGCTACATCGCGCCCGAGTACGTCGGCGGCCTCCCGATCGACGGACGCGCCGACATCTACTCGCTCGCGGTCGTCCTCTACGAGATGGTCACGGGGCAGCTCCCGTTCGAGGGGCGCGGGCAGTCGGATCTCCTCCTCAAGCCCCTCACCAGCGCGCCCATCCCGCCGAGCCAGCGCGTCGGCGGGCTCCCCCCGGATCTCGAGTCGCTCCTCTTGCGCTGCCTCGCGCGGGATCCGGACGAGCGTCCGCACGACGCGTTCGCGCTCCACGACGCGCTCGTCGACATCCTCCGCCGCTTCGGCGCGGGCTCGGTCGCGCCGGGCGCGGACCCGGCGACGGGGAGCGGCCCGCCCGGCCCGATGGCCGGGAGCGCGCGCGAGCCGCTCGAGACCATCATCGACCGGACCAGCCAGCCGCGGCTCGTCGTCGAGCTCGCGACCGCCGACGTCGGCAAGCTCGTGACGAGCGACATGGGCGTGCGGTGGGCGACGTCGCTCGCCGAGCTCGAGACGCACATCACCCGGGCGCGCCGCGCCGGCGGCGAGTCGGCGGTCCTCGCGGGGCGCGCGGCGGAGCTCGCGCTCGTCGCGGGCGAGATGCTCCCGCGCGTCGAGCGCGCGACCAGGATGGCCTCGGAGCTGCAGGCCCGGGTGGACCGCCTCGAGGCCGTCGGGCGCGAGTTCCGCGGCAACCTCGGGCACGCGATCGACGTGCTCGTCCACGACCGCTCGCGCGAGCGCGCGCACCTCGACGCGCTCCGCGCGCGCCGCGAGGCGTTGCAGCGGGCGCAGGGGGACGCGCTGCCGTCCTCCGACGGCCCGCTGCCGCCGGTGCTCGCCGGCCTCCCGACGGGGACGGACCCCGGGCCGTGGGAGAGCGAGGCGCTCGAGGCGGAGGAGCGGCGCGCCGCCGGCGTGGTCGAGGACCTCGGCTTCCAGATCGAGACGCTGCAGAGGCAGCTCGACGACAAGAACGAGGCGCACGAGCAGGAGCTCGTGCGGGCGACGGGCGCCCTCGAGGGGGCGCTCTCGGCGCTGCGCACGTTGACCCACGAGGTCGCGCGCTCGATCGCCGACGGCATCGAGATGCTGCAGCCCACGGGCTGAGCGCGGGCGCGTGGCGGCGCTCAGGCCTGGCCGAGCAACCCGCCGAGACGGCGCGGCTTCGGCGGCTCGACGTCCGTGTCGCGGAGGAAGCGCAGGTTCATCACGTTGATCGAGACGTGCGCGAGGATCGAGCCGAGCAGGCTCCCGGTCGCGAAGAAGAGCGCGCCGAAGAGGAGGCCCATCACCGTCGCCCACCCGGCCCAGATCCAGCCGACGCGGCCGCGGAGCTGATGGAGCGCGCCGAAGGTGAGCGACGACAGGACCAGGCCGAGCGCCGGCGCGACGAGCCCGCGGAAGAACAGCTCCTCGGCGACGCCGCTCGCGAGGCCGAGCACGAGGATGGTCGCGTCGCCCGCGCCCCGCACGGCCGGCCGGAGATCGGCGTGGAGCATCCGCGCCCAGCCCCAGCGCTTCACGAACGATCGCGTCGCGCGCACCGTCGCCACGGCGAGGACGGCGCCGCCGGAGACGCTGACGAGGTGGCGCGACCAGTCGGGCAGGTCGAGCCACGCGTCCGTCGCGATCGGGCTCGTGTCACGGGCGAACGCCACGCCGAGCGTGAGGAGGGAGAGCGCCCCGTAGACGAGCAGCGCGAGCGGGGCCGGACCGCGTCGGAGCGCGCCGCCTCGCGGAGCGGCGAGGGCCCGGGCTCGGGACGGGACAGCGCGCACGGCCATGGTCGCTCTCGAACCGTTGCACGGCCGGGTCTGGACGGCAACGGCGGGGGAGCTCGGGTTCGACCGCGGAGCGCCGTCGCGGCGCTCCGCGGCAGGCGCCGGGCCGCGGCGTCGGTCGAGGCTCGCGCGGGCCGCGGTCGGTCGAGGCTCGCGCGGGCCGCGGTCGGTCGAGCGCCGCCGGCCGCCGAGCCGGTACGGCGGAGCGCCGCCGGCCGGTCGAGCGCGGCGGTCCCGACGAAAGTCTGGAGGGGTCCTGGCGCGGGTCTGGTAAAGTCGGATGCCGTCTCGGGGGCGACCCCAGACCACCGCAGATGATGACGAACGAAGAACGACCTCGCGTCTTGATCGTGGACGACGAGAAGTTCATCCGCGACATCCTCGCGGACTTCCTCGGCATGGAAGGCTACGTGGTCCGCACCGCGGAGGACGGGCAGGCCGCGCTCAGCGAGCTCAATCACGCGCACTACGACCTCGTCATCAGCGACCTGAAGATGCCGCGGATGGGCGGCATCGAGCTGCTCGAGCAGATCGGCAACGCCGCCCCGAACGCGCTCACCGTCATCATGACCGGCTTCGGCACGGTCGAGACGGCGATCGACGCGATGAAGCGCGGCGCCTACGACTACATCCTCAAGCCCTTCAAGGTCGAAGAGGTCATCCACGTCGTCCAGCGCGGCCTCGAGAAGCAGCGGCTCGCGGCGGAGAACCTCCGGTTGAAGGAGGCGCTCTCGCTCTACAAGGTGAGCGAGGCCATCGCCGCGAGCCTCTCGCTCGAGGAGGTCCTCGCGACCGTCGGCGAGACGGCCATCCACGAGATCCACGCCGACCTCGCGTCGACGTGGCTCGACGACGGCGAGGGCGGCTACTTCGAGCGCCAGCGCCTGCTCCCGCCCAAGCACCTCCGCAGCGTCACGCTGAAGGACATCAAGGACACGAGCCTCGGATCGTTCGCGCCGAAGGCGATCGCCGCGCACCTGAGCGAGGACTCGACGCTCCTCGAGCACGGGCGCGACAAGGTGATGCGCTACTTCGACAAGGAGCCCGAGCTCCCGGTCGAGTCGCTCATCGCCGTCCCGCTCCGCATGAAGCAGCGGCTGCTCGGCTGGATCTCCGTCGCGAGCTTCACCAAGGGCAAGCGCTTCGACGAGGGGCAGCGCAAGCTCCTGTCGATCGTCGGCTCGCGCGCCGCGGCCGCGATCGAGAACGCGCGCCTCTACGAGGACCTCCGCGCGACCTTCCAGCAGACGATCGAGGGGCTGGCGAAGGCGATCGACAAGATGGACCGCTACACCGCGGGCCACTCGGAGCGCGTCGCCACGTACGCGATGTACCTCGCGACGCGCCTCGGCCTGTCGCCGGAGCAGGTCGAGATCGTCCGTCAGAGCGCGCTGATGCACGACATCGGCAAGATCGGCTGCGTCTTCAACCTCAACAAGCCGGGCAAGCTCTCGCAGGACGAGTACGAGGCGTTCAAGCGGCACCCCGGCTACGGCCGCGACATCCTCGAGCCCATCCGCTTCTTGCACCCGCTCATCCCCGGCGTGCACCTCCACCACGAGCGCTGGGACGGCCGCGGCTACCCGCTCGGGCTCAAGGGCCCGGACGTCCCGCTGATGGCGCGCATCATCGCCGTCGCCGACACCTACGACGCGATGACCAGCGACCGCGCCTACCGTCGCGCGCTCCCGCACGAGGTGGCGGTGGCCGAGATCGAGCGCTGCTCCGGCACGCAGTTCGATCCCGAGGTCTCGCACAGCTTCTGCGAGGGCCTCGACGACTACCGCGAAGGCGAAATCGGCAAGGGGAACGAGGTCCCGGAGTAGCGCGCGGCCGGCGGGCCGCGGAGCGCGCGCGGCGGCCGCTCCGCGGTTCGCGGTCGAGCTCGCGCGAGGCGCGCGCGGGCGGCGGCTCGCGCTCGGCCGTGGCTTCCCTTCGGCGGGTGCGCGCGCTAAGTGCCGCACATGCTCGAAGACCGTCTCCGGGAGTGCCTCACGTTCGACGATGTCCTCCTCGTTCCGGCCTACAGCGAGGTGCTCCCGAAGGACGTCGACGTCCGGACGCGGCTCTGCAAGGGAGTCGATCTCAACGTCCCCCTCGTCAGCGCGGCGATGGACTCCGTCACCGAGGCGCGCGCCGCGATCACGATGGCGCGCGAGGGCGGCATCGGCGTCCTCCACAAGAACCTCTCGCCCGCCGACCAGGCCCGCGAGGTCGAGAAGGTGAAGCGCGCGGAGAGCGGCATGGTGCTGGCGCCGGTCACGGTTCGCCCGGACCAGTCGCTCCGCGAGGCGCTCGCGACGATGCGCGAGCACGACGTGTCGGGGCTCCCCGTCGTCGAGGGCGATCGCCCCGTCGGGATCCTCACGGCGCGCGACATCCGCTTCGAGCGAAACCTCGATCAGCCCGTGAGCGCGCTGATGACGAAGGAGCTCGTGACCGTCTCGCCGGGCGTCCGCACGGACGAGGCGCGGGAGCTGCTCCACAAGAACCGCATCGAGAAGCTGCTCGTCGTCGAGGGCGGGAAGCTCGTCGGCCTCATCACGATCAAGGACATCCTCCAGGCGGACCGCAACCCCCTCGCGGTGAAGGACGAGAAGGGCCGGCTCCGCGTCGGCGCGGCGATCGGCCCGGGGCCGGATCGCGACGAGCGCGTCGACGCGCTCGTTGCCGCCGGCGTCGACGTGATCGTGGTCGACACCGCGCACGGCCACTCCAAGGGGGTCATCGACGCCGTGCGCGACGTCACGAAGCGCCACGGCGTGCCGGTGATCGCCGGCAACGTCGCGACCGCGGACGCGACCGAGGCGCTGATCGACGCCGGAGCGTCGGCGGTGAAGGTCGGCATCGGCCCGGGCAGCATCTGCACCACCCGCGTCGTCGCGGGGATCGGCGTCCCGCAGATCAGCGCGATCAGCGACTGCGCGCGCGTCGCCGATCGTCACGACGTGCCGATCATCGCCGACGGCGGCGTGAAGTACTCCGGCGACGTCACGAAGGCGATCGCCGCCGGCGCCGCCGTCGTCATGATCGGCTCGCTCTTCGCGGGCACGGACGAGTCCCCCGGCGACCTCGTCCTCTTCCAGGGGCGGAGCTACAAGGTCTACCGCGGGATGGGCTCGCTCGGCGCGATGAAGAAGGGGAGCAAGGATCGCTACGGGCAGGGCGGGACCGCCGACGAGAAGCTCGTCCCCGAGGGCATCGAGGGGCGCGTCCCGCACCGCGGCTCGCTCGCGTCGATCCTCCACCAGCTCATCGGCGGGCTGCGCTCGGGGATGGGCTACACCGGCTCACGCACCATCAAGGAGCTCCGGACGCACGCCCGGTTCATCCGCTCGACCTCTCAGGGCCTGCGGGAGAGCCACGTCCACGACGTGATCATCACCGAAGAGGCGCCGAACTACCGCACCGACTCGCGCTGACTCGCGTTGACGGTGGCCAGCTCTGGCGCCGACGCCCGCGCCCTCGGCGCGTCGTCGTCGTCGTCCGCGGGGCCCGTCGCGCGGTCCGCGCGCGCGGGGGGCGGCTCGTCGGCCGCGCGCGCGCCGTTCGGTCGTTCGTTGGACGGGCGCGCCTCGTCGGCGAGGAGCGCCGGGAGCAGCGTGGCGAGCGACTCCGTCGAGCCGACGGCGTGGATCTGCGACCGCACGTTCTCCGCGACGCCGATCATCGCGAGGTCGTAGCGCTTCCGGAGCTCCACCTCGGCCGACAGCGGAGCGGCCACGATCCCGACGCCGTCGGCGGCGAGCGCGGCGGCGATCGACGCGTCGCCGAGCTCGATGTTCGTCGCGAGCCGCACGCCGACGCGCGCGAGCCAGCGCTCGATCGACTCACGCAGCGCCGTCTTCGGCGGGGCCACGAACGAGGCGCCCTGGAGCGAGGCGGGGAACCCGGGGCGGAGGGCCCCGGCCGTCCTCTCGTCGGCGAAGAACGCGACCTCGGTCTCGACGACGAGGCGCGAGCCGATGTCGGCGCCCGTCGCCTCCGTGACGGGGACGTTGGTGAGCACGAGGTCGAGGGCGAGGGCGCGGAGCGAGGCGAGCAGCTCGTCGTGCGAGCCGAACGAGCAGACCACACGTTCGCCGTCGCTCGCCCCGGCGAGGCGCGCGAGCAGCGGGCGCACGGTGGCCGCGACGATCGACGACTCGACGCCGACGCGCACGACGCGCTTCACGTCGCCGCGCAGCGCTTGTTCGAGCTCGGCGCCGAGCGCGAAGATCCGATCCGCGTAGCGGAGCGCGACCCGCCCCGAGTCGGTCAACGTCATGCCGCGCGCCGAGCGGTCGAAGAGCGGAACCCCCATCGCTTCTTCGAGCGTGCGGATCTGGGCGCTCAGCGTGGGCGGCGTGAGACGTAGCCGCTGCGCCGCCGCGGTCACGCCGCCGAGCACGGCGACGGTTCGGAAGTAAAGGAGGTGCTGGTAGTTCACGCGGGCCGCCGACTCGCAAGATCCTTGCCTCCCAGCGAGGCGCGATCGTTGCAAAACGCATCGCAGAGAACGCGACGGCGCGCGGTCGCGCTTGTCCGCGCCGATGCGGCTCTGTCGGCTGGAGCGGACACTGTTGGTGTTGGCCGACGAGAAGAACACAGCGTTCGCAAAAACCAACGACGGCCCGCGGAACGATGTGCTCTCGCCGGCGCCGGTCGAGGCGCCGCCGGCGCGCGCTGCGACGAACCGTCGAGGTCGGCGGACGGCGCTGTGACGAGAAGCTCGTCGGACCGAACATTGACTTCGAGACTTTCGAATGGCAGGGAGGATCCTCGAGCCGTATCGAACTGTCCGATGGGTGTATTCGCGAACGAAGAGCGTATCTTCGCCCCACGTCACGTGCTGGGGTGGGTCCTCTTTACGCTCGCTTCGGGATTCGTGAACGCCAGCGCCGTCATGGCGTGCCAAAATTTCGTCACGCACATCACGGGGAACGTGACGAACCTCGCGGCCGACGCGCCGCGCGCCGCCGACTACATGTTCGTCATCGCCTCGTTCATCGGCGGCGGGATGATCGCGGTCCTCATCGGCGAGATGATGCGCGCGAGACCGAAGGCCGCGTTCGCCCTGCCGCTCCTCGCCTCCTTCGTGACGTTGCTCGGCATCGCCGTCGCCGGGAAGACGGGGATCTTCGGCGCCTTCGGCGTCGACGACCACGACAACGAGCGGGCCTTCATCATGCTCGGCCTCCTCGCCGCCGTGATGGGAATGGTCAACGCGTCGCTCGGCGTCGCGACGGACAACAAGATCCGCGTCACGCACCTCACCGGCCCGGCGACCGATCTCGCCGGCAACATCGTGCGCGCCGCGCTCGGCGCCGGCGCGGGGCACGCCGCGGAGGCCCGCTGGGCGACGCTTCGCTTCGCGAAGCTCGCGGCCTTCGCGGTCGGCGCGGGGCTGGCGGTGAAGTCGGCGCCCCGGCTCCAGTACGACCTGTTCGCCGTGGCGGCCGGCATCCTGATCGTGGCGCTCGGGTTCACGGGCGCGCCGGCGTCCGCCGACGCGAGCGCGCTGCACGCGCCGAAGGAGCGCCCGAAGACGAAGAAGTCGTCCAGCGGCGAGCCGCCGGTCGTCCGCCCGCACCACTACGAGGACGCGCTGCCGCTGACCGCTCCGAGCGCGAGCGACGACGCGTCGGACCGCAACGCGGCGGAGTGACGGCCACAAGCTCTTGCGTTCGAGGCCACGCGCGCGTGGGGCTTGTCTTCGCCGGCCGTTCGGGTCCAAGTAAGGCGTCATGAGGCGAAAGCTCACCGCGTACTGGCTCGGACGGATCGGCTACGACGCCGCGCACCGCCTCCAGCAGAGGCTCGTCGAGGCGCGCGTCGCCGGGCGCGTGGGGGACGTCGTCCTCCTGCTCGAGCACGACGCGGTGATCACGCTCGGCCGGAGCGCGAAGGCCGACAACGTGCTCGCCGCCGACGACGAGCGCGCGGCCAAGGGCGTCGAGCTCGTCGAGACCGGCCGCGGCGGGGACGTGACCTTCCACGGGCCGGGCCAGCTCGTCGCCTATCCGATCGTCGATCTCAAGCCGGATCGCTGCGACGTCCGGCGGTACATCGGCGACCTCGCCGAGGTGATGGTCCGGCTCGCGAAGGATCACGGCGTCGCCGCCGGCGTCGTCCCCGGCGACTCGAAGCTCGTCGGCGTCTGGGTCGACGAGGCCGCGCCGAGCGAGTGGGACGAAGACCGCGCGCGCGACGCGTCGATCGGAGTGCCCAACGGCGCGCGCCTCGCGAAGATCGGCGCCATCGGCGTGCGCCTCTCGCGGTGGGTGACGATGCACGGCTTCGCGTTCAACGTGAGCACCGACCTCTCCGGCTTCGACCTCATCGTGCCTTGCGGGATCCGCGAGCTCGACGTCACGTCGCTCGCGCGCCTCGGCGTCGCCGCCCCGTCGATCGAGGACGTCGCGCGCGCGTCGCGTCGTCACTTCGCGGACGTCCTCGACGCGGACGTGGTCGAGGCCGATCCGAAGGACCTCGACGCGTCGATCCGCGCGGCATGACACGGCGTCTCGCGCGGCATGACACGGCGCCGCCGCTCGGCGTAGGGTGTCGCCGATGACGTCGCTCTTCAATCCGCTCGTCTTCCGTACGGGGCTCAGCGCCAAGAACCGCGTGCTCCTCGCGCCGATGACCAACCAGCAGAGCCACGAGGACGGGACGCTCTCCGATCAAGAGCTCGCGTGGCTCGCGTCCCGCGCCGACGGCGGGTTCGGCGCCGTGATCACCTGCGCCGCGCACGTCGCGAAGGACGGCCAGGGGTGGCCGGGCGAGCTCGGCGTGTTCGACGACGCCCACGTGCCGGGGCTCGCCCGCCTCGCCGACGCGCTCCGCGCGCGCGGCGCGGCGTCGATCGTGCAGATCTTCCACGGCGGCCTCCGCGCGGACGTGACGGTGAGCGGGGCGCCGGCGTGGAGCGCGAGCGACGACGAGGGCGCCCGACCGGCGACGGAGGAGGATCTCTCGCGCGTCGTCGGCCAGTTCGCCGCCGCGGCGGCGCGCGCGGAGGCCGCGGGCGTGGACGGCGTCGAGATCCACGGCGCGCACGGCTACCTCCTCACGCAGTTCTTGAGCGCGACGCAGAACCGGCGCCGCGACCGGTGGGGCGGCGCGCTCGAGGGGCGCGCGCGCCTGATCCGCGAGGTGACGCGCGCCGTCCGCGCGAGGACCAAGCCCTCGTTCACCGTCGGCGTGCGTCTGTCGCCGGAGGACTTCGGCAACGCGAAGGGCCTCGATCTCGACGAGAGCCTGCAGACCGCGCGGTGGCTCGCCGACGACGGCGCCGACTTCATCCACGCTTCGCTCTGGCGCGCGGACCTCCCGACGACGAAGCGCCCCGACGAGCACGCCGTCCCGCTCTTCCGCGCCGCCCTCCCGCGCGACGTGAAGCTCCTCGCGGCGGGCGCGGTGTGGACGCGCGCCGAGGCCGAGCGCCTGCTCTCGCTCGGCGCCGACGGCGTGGCGCTCGGCCGCTCGGCGATCGTCAACCCGGACTGGCCGCTCCGGGCCGCGGACCACGGCTGGTCGCCGCGGCGACCGCCGGTCACGATCGACGAGCTCTGCGCGCGCGGCCTCGGCCTCCGCTTCGCGGAGTACATGCGCCGCTGGAAGGGCTTCGTCGCCGAGGCGTCGAACGAGCCGCCGCGCGCGTGAGGCCGCCCGCTCCGCCCGCTCCGCCCGCCCGCGCGAGGCGCCGCGTCCGCCGGCGAGCGAGGCGCCGCCCGCCCGCGCGCGAGGCGCCGCGTCAGCCGGCCGGCGGCTTCGACGGCTGGGCGCGCTCGAGCATCCGCAGGTACATCTTCGCCTGCGAGTTGTCGGGCTCGAGGAGGATGACGTGCTTCCAGTGCTCCTCCGCCCCGGCCGAGTCCCCCGCCGCGAGGAGCAGGACGCCGAGCTGGAGGCGCGCCGGCACGTAGTTCGGCTTCGCCTGGAGGGCCGCCTCGTAGCGCGCCCGCGCGCTCGGCAGATCGTTGATCTCGCGGAGGAGCGCGCCGAGCTTCGTCTGGAGGTCGGCGAACTGCGGGCAGAGGCCGACGGCCTTTTCGTACTCGCCGATGGCCTCGCGGACGAGCCCGGCGTCGTGGTACGCCTGCGCGAGATCCGCGTGCATGTTGGCGATCTTGCCGCGCGCGAACGGGTCGAGGCCCTGCGCGGTCCCCGACGGGCCGACCTTGATGCGCCCGTAGACCTCGCGCGCCTTCTCGTACTTGCCACGATCGTTGTAGGTGACGGCGAGGTTGAGCGCGGCCTCGGTGTACGCGGGGTTGATCTCGAGCGCGCGCTCGAAGTGGCGCTCGGCCACCAGGAAGTTCCCTCGTGAGTGCGCGATGACGCCGAGCATGTCGTGCACGTCGGCGTAGCGGTCCTCTTCCTCGAGGACCATGCGAAGCATTTGCTCGGCCTTCTCGAACTCGCGCTTGGCGTAGTGCTCGCGGCCGAGGACGAGGAGCTGCTTCACACGCTCATTCAAGGCATCCCTCCTTCGCAGATCCGCCGATCGCCTCGCCCGATGCGGCGGGAGCGTGGCGCACCGGTCACGGAGATGAACATTACTCGTCTTTTCGTCGCGCGGGGAAGGGTGAAGCGCCGGCGCGCGCGCGGGCATCGCTCTTGCTCGCGTCCGAGAAAGTGAGGGCTCCAAGCATCCGACCGACCGCGGTCAGGTTGCGTCGAACGGTATCAGAGGCTATGGACCGCGCGCTTCACGGCTCCTCGCTTCGCGCGGGGAGAGGAACGCCCGAAGACGCGACGGCTCGCGGGGTCGGGACGAGCCGTCCGAGAACCGATGGTCCAGCCGAGTCGCCTTTCCGATCCTCCCGAGGAGGAAGCCTTCATCGGAGATCCTCCGCCCGAGGACGCTCTCCTCGACGAGCGTGAGGCCGGCAGGGCGGACGCGCTCGGCGCGTCGAGCGAGGACGCGCCGCCGGAGTCGATCGACGGAGGGGCGCGCCACGCGTCGTTCGTCGACGCGCGGCGCGGCGCGGCCGGAGGCGATCGCGGTCGCCTCCTCGGCCTCGGAGCGATCGGCGCGCTCGTCGCGGTCGGGCTCGGGCTGATCGTCGCGTCGCCTCGCCGTCCGGGAGACGCCGACACGCCGTCGCTCTCGCTCACGAGCGCGGGCGTCGCCGCGAACACGAACGCCGGCAAGGCCACGCCGTCCGAGGCCGCGGTCGCCGACGCCGGCGCGCCGGTCGTTCGACCGCCGCCGGTCTGGCGCGTCTCGAACCTCGCCGGCGACGCGAGCGTCGAGGTGTCCGACGGATCGTTCGGCAAGCGCGGGCTCGTCGCGACGCTCGGGCAGGCGGGGCTGCCGCGCGCCGAGATCCGCCGGCTGGCGCAGGCGTTCGAAGGCGTCCGCCGCCTCGACCGCCCGCGCGAGAGCGACACGTTCGTCCTCGCGAGGGACAAGAGCAAGGGGACGCTCGTGGCGTTCGAGTACGCGACGTCTCCGGTCGACGTCTGGCAAGCGCGCGTCGACGGCGCCGACGGTCGCGTCGTCGTCAAGAAGCTCGAGCTGTTCGTCGAGCGCCGTCGGGTCGCGCACGGCTTCGTCGTGAGCGCCGATCTGGCCACGTCGATCTCCGCCGCCGGGATGCGCCCCGAGATCGCCCTCGCCGTCGACGACGCGCTCGAGGGACACGTCGAGCCAGGGTCGATCCGCGCCGGCGCGCGGATGCGCGTCGCGGCCACCGAGGAGTGGGTCGAGGGCGCGTTCGCCCGCGTGAAGGTCGAGGCGATCGAGTTCGTGCCGAAGACGGGCTCGCCGCTCCGCGTCTACTTCTACGAGCGCGACCCGCGCGAGGGCCTCGGCTCCGCGCGCCGGGCGCCGGCGCCCGGGTTCTACGACGCGAAGGCGCGGCAGCCGTTCCACGGGCAGTTCCGCTCGCCGCTCGCGCTCGCGCGCGTCACGTCGCGCTTCAACCCGAAGCGCCTCCACCCGGTCCTCAAGACGGTGATGCCGCATCAGGGCGTCGACTTCGGCGCGTCGACCGGGACGCCGGTGTACGCCTCGGCGGCGGGGACGGTGGTGAGCGCGCGCAACAGCGGGCCGTGCGGGAACATGGTCGAGATCGATCACGGCGGCGGCATCCACACCGCGTACTGCCACCTCAAGGGCTTCGCCGCCGGGCTCCGCGCCGGCCAGAAGGTGGAGCAGCGGCAGCTCGTGGGCTACGTCGGTCAGACGGGCCGCGTGACCGGGCCGCACCTCCACTTCGTCGTGAAGAAGAACGGCGTCTTCGTCGATCCGCTCGGGCTCAAGATGGACGGCGTCCGCGTCCTGCCGCCGGCCGACCGCGACTCGTTCGCGCGCCGGCGCGCCGAGCTCGACGCGCTGATCGACGGCGTGGCGCTCCCGTCGGCGGCGGACGTCCCCGAAGAGAACGACGACAAGGACCTCCACGCCGACTGACGCGCGGGCCTCGGACGCCGGCTCGGGGCTCGGGCGATCTCGCGACTACTTGGTGAGCGGCCGGCCGTGGCCGGGGCCGAGGATGTCGGACATCTTCGCCTTCGCGTCGAACGTGTGGACGTGCGGCGGGTGGTGGCACGCGATGCACGCTTCGGGGGTGGGCCTCGCGATCGGGATCCTCACGTCGTCCGGCTTCGCCGCGTGGAGCGAGCCGGGGCCGTGGCAGACCTCGCACTGCACGTCCTTGAGATCGGACACGTGCGTGACGGTGCTCCCGCCGGGCTTGTCGTAGCCCGTGACGTGGCAGCCGACGCAGTCGAGGTTGGCCTCCTTGAACTGCTTCTCGAGCGTCGCGTAGGCGTGCGCGTGGCCGGTGCCGTCCCAGACCTTCTTGGCGTCCTCGTGGCAGTTCGCGCAGGCCTCGACGCCGACGTAGCCCGCCTCGCCCTTGGCGACGGGGGCGGGCTTCTTGTCCTTGAAGGCGATCTTGTTCGCGTCGTTCACTTTCTTGTAGAACGCACCCATCTGCGCCTTGACGGCGTCGTCGGCGCCGAGGTTGTCGCGGATCTCGCGCATCACGTAGCGGTAGGAGCTGCCGGAGGCCGTCGCGGGCGCCTTGTCGAGCGCGTCGCGCTCCGCCTCGAGCTTCGCGACGTCGGCCTTGCGCGCGGCGACGTCTCGAGGGCTGATCGACTTGTCCGTCTCCCACGTCGCGATCTTCTTCCGGAGCTCGTCGATCCGGCCGGTGAGCTCCTCGCGCTTCTGCATTCGCTCGATGCCGGTGCCGTCGGCGAGCGTCACGAGCCCTGCCTTCGGCGCGTCGCCGCGGAGGTGGATGTCGAGCACGCCGACGGTCTGGAGGTGGTTCGCCGTCTCCACCACGAGGACGTCGCCGATCTTCTCCGGCGGCGCGGCCTTCGTGTTCGAGTCGCCGCTGGCGCCGGTCGAGCCGACGAGGATCGCGAGCAGCTCGGGGTTGTCGTCCGCGATGCGCTTCGCCTCGCCGCGCCCGACGGCGGCGAGCACGACGAGCGCCTGAGCGCCCTCCTTCTTCAGCGCGGCGACCCCCTCCTTGACGGCCGGGATCGCCGGCGACGAGGTGACGTCGGCGAGCGGCGTCTCCTTTTGCCCGGGCGCGGGCGCCGCCTTGTCCGGCGCGGCGACGCCGATGACGCCGATCTTGATCCCGCCGACGTCGATGATCTTCGTCTTCGCGGGGGCGAGCGCGCCGGCGCTCACGTTCGCCGCGAGGAGGGCGGCGCCGCTCGCGTCGCGGAGCCGCGCGAGGGTCTCGACCCCGGCGGCGAAGCCGTTTTTCGCGGGCGCGAAGGCGGCGAGCTTGAGCGTCTTCAGCGTCGCCGCGATGGTCTCGGCCTTCGCGATCTCCTGGCTCTTCTTCTCGTCCGGGATGTCCATGTCCATGAAGAACAGGGGACCGGCGGCGAGCGTCGCGTAGTCGACGACCTTGCCCTTCTCCGCCGTCACGAGCGCGCCGAAGTGATCCATCCCGCCGAGCTGATCCTTCACGCAGCCGCACGGCTCGAGCGCGCCGGCGAGGTCCGAGACGAGGTAGAGCCGCGCCCGCGGCGCCTCGTTCGTCGTCGCGGTCGTCCCGTCCGCGGGCGTCGTCGACGGCCGGCACCCCTCGCAGGCCGAGAGGAGGCAGAAGCAACCGAGGAAGGCCGCGAGGAGGACGAGCAGCGCGCGGCTCGCCGGACGCCGGGCGCGCGCGGGTCGGCTCGAGCGTGAAGAATCACTCAGCATTTTCACGGGCGCGGAGCTTACCACCGCGCCCGCAGAGATCGGCGAGCGACGAGGATGCGATGATGACATACGACGGCGGAATCGCTACCATTTCGGGTTGCGTGGCAGCCTCGCATCGCTTCGGCCCCTTCTTCCTCGACGCGCGGATCGCCGTCGGCGGGACGGCCGAGGTCTATCTCGCGCGGCCCGTCACGCCCGCGCCGGACCTCCCCGAGCGCCTCGTCGTGAAGCGGCTCCTGCCGCATTTCGCGTCGGACGCGGAGGGCCGGACGATGTTCGAGCGCGAGGCGCGCCTCCACGCGTCGGTCACGCACGAGAACGTCGTCACCGTCTTCCACGCGGGCAAGGACGATCGCGGCGAGCCGTACCTCGCGATGGAGTACATCGACGGCGTCGACGGCTACCGGCTCCTGCGCCGCCTCCGGCAGGAGGGGGAGTTCTTGCCGATCGGCGTCGCGGTCCACGTCGCGCGCGAGGTGCTCCGCGCCCTCGAGAGCGTCCACGCCGCGCTCGATCCGACGTCCGGAGGATCGCTCGGCATCGTGCACCGCGACGTGAGCCCGTCGAACATCTACCTGTCGAAGAGCGGCACCGTGAAGCTCGGCGACTTCGGGATCGCCCGGTCGACGACGCGCGCGACCTTGCGGAGCGAGGCGGGGCACGTCCTCAAGGGCAAGTTCGCCTACCTCGCGCCCGAGCAGGTCGCCGGCGAGACGAGCGATCAGCGCGCCGACCTCTTCAGCCTCGCGACGGTGCTCGCCGAGATGCTCCTCAACCGCCCGCTCTTCCCCGGCGGCGGGCAGCTCGCGATCCTGCTCGCGATCCGCGACTGCAAGATCGACGCGCTCTCGGAGATCAAGCCGCGCCTGCCGCCGGGGCTCTTCGAGGTGATGCAGCGCGCGCTCGCGCGGAGCCCCGCGCAGCGCTACCCGGACGCGACGTCGTTCGCGGCGGCGCTCGCCCCGTTCGAGGCGGACAAGCGGCTCGCCGCGCGCGAGATCGCCGCGCGCGTCCGCTGGGTGAAGGCGGCGAGCTCCTCGGACAAGCTCGCCGCGCAGCAGGGCAGCGCCGCGATGCGGGCGGTCCGGGTCCAGGCGCCCGCGGCTCCTCCGGCGATCGCCGGCGCCCCCGCCGCGCGCGTCGCGCCGCCGGCGCCGTCCGCCGAGCCCGTGACGCTCGACGAGGCGGATCTCCAGGAGGACGAGGCGTCGGCCGAGGGGAAGACCTCCGAGTACGAGCTCCTGCCGTCCCACGTCCTGAAGACCGACGGCACCACGCTCGGGCCGTGGACGTTCGCGCGCTTGATGGAGGCGCTCGCGACGGGGCAGATCGAGCGCGGCGACCGCATCGACTTCGTCGGCCGCGGCTTCCAGACGGCCGAGGAGATCGACGAGCTCGCGCGCTTCTTCCCGGCGCCCGGCGCGACGACGAGCCAGCTCCAGGGGCCCGGCACGCCGGACCTGAGCGATCAGATCGGCCCGCAGACGATGCTCGAGACGCTGATGCTCGTCTTCGCGCAGAGCGAGACCGGCGTCCTCTTCGTCGAGCGCGCCGAGGGCGACGGGCTCGGCGGGGCGCCCGCCTCGCGCGGCGGGAAGAAGGAGCTCTACTTCGTCCAGGGCAAGCTCCACCACGTCGCGTCCAGCAACGCCAGCGAGCTGCTCGGCGAGTACCTCGTGCGCCGCGGCAAGCTCGAGCGCGAGGAGCTCGACCTCGCGCTCGCCGTGCTCCCTCGTTACAGCGGACGCATGGGCGACACGCTCATCTCGATGGGCCTCGTCGGTCCGGTCGACATCTTCCGCGCGATCCGCGAGCAAGGTCGCGATCGCGTCGCGGACCTCTTCCTCTGGCGCGGCGGGACGCTGACGTTCTACCGCGGTCACACCGCGCCCCACGTCGAGTTCCCGCTCGACCTCGAGCTCCCTGCGCTGATGCTCGCCGGGCTCGAGACGGCGAAGCCCGGCGACACCCTCCTCGCGGAGCACCGCGCCGATCTCGACCGCGTCCTCGGTCCGTCGTCGCCGAGCGACGCTCTGTTCTCGTTCGAGGGCGTGACGTGGCCGCCGCCGATCGCGGGCCTGCTCGAGCTCGTCCAGAGGCCGGTGACCCTCCGCGAGGTCCTCCAGGCCGCGGCCAAGGGCGGCGTCCTCTCGGCCGGCGACGTCCTCCGCGCGACGGAGATCCTCCTCGCGGCCCGTCTCCTCGCCTGGCGTTGACGCGTCGTCCGCGCGACCCGTCGCCGGAGACGGCCACGCGGGGCGGTACCGGGACCCGGCCGCCATGATTCGAGCGGTTCGTTCCGCCCCACGAGGAGGGAGGGGTCGGAACGAACCTCCCGTCGTCCTGGAGTGTCTTTTTCGTGATCGTCCTTCGACGCATCGAAATCGACGCGTCGAAGGACTAGGCTCGTCGCGTCATGGGCGTCCTCGACGATCTGGTGAAGCTGCTCGCGCTCGAGCGCATCGAAGAGAACCTCTTCCGCGGGCAGAGCCAGGATCTCGGCTGGGGGACCGTCTTCGGCGGGCAGGTGCTCGGGCAGGCGCTCTCCGCGGCGGCGCAGACCGTCCCGAGCGAGCGCCACGTGCACTCGCTCCACGCCTACTTCCTCCGCCCCGGCGACGTCTCGAAGCCGATCGTCTACGACGTCGACCGGATCCGCGACGGCACGTCGTTCACCACGCGCCGCGTCGTCGCGATCCAGAGCGGCAAGGCGATCTTCAACCTGGCCGCGTCGTTCCAGAAGGAGGAGCCGGGCTTCGAGCACCAGGAGCCGATGCCCGAGGCGCCGGCGCCGGAGACGCTGCGGACCGATCAAGAGCGCTTCGCCGCCGCGGCCGGCCGCCTGCCGAAGTTCGCGATGGACCGCGCGACCGCGGAGCGTCCGATCGAGCTCCGCGTCGTCGAGGAAGAGGACGACCTCTTCCACCCGCGGAAGCATCCGCCGCGGCGGATGGTGTGGCTCAGGGCGATCGCGCCGCTGCCCGACGATCCCGCGCTGCACGCGTACCTGCTCGCCTACGCGTCGGACTTCTCCTTCGTGACCACCGCGCTCCTCCCGCACGGGGTCACGTGGCTCACGCCCGGGATGCAGATCGCGAGCATCGATCACGTGATGTGGTTCCACCGCCCCGCGCGCATCGACGATTGGCTCCTGTACGTCATGGACAGCCCGAGCGCGTACGGCGCCCGCGGCCTCGCGCGCGGGCTCGTCTTCTCGAAGGACGGCCGGCTCGTCGCCTCCGCCGCGCAGGAAGGCCTCATCCGGAGGCGTTGACCGCGCGCCGCCCGCTCACTGGGGGACGCGGAGGTCGAGGCCGGGGAGCGAGGGCATCGCCTTGAGCGCGGCGCCCGCGATCTGCTCGCGGGTGATCGTCCCGGCGATCCTGAACGGGAGGTGCACGTTGAGCTTCTCGCCGCCGACGCTGACGGTGCCTTCGATCGTGTAGGGCATCGGCCCCGTCGCGGTCGCGAGCGCGCCGAGCGCCTTCACGTCGCTCCACGGCAGCTTCATCGGGACGTCGATCATCGTCGGCGCGTTCGGCGGGAGCACGATCGGCTGCGCCACCGTCACCGTCCCGAGGTCCCACTTCCCGTCGAGCGTGGCCTTCCCCGTGACGCTCTGGGTCGAGAGCGTCACCCGGTTGGGGTTGGTGGCTTCGAGGCGGAGGAGGACGTCGAGCCCGAGCGGCCCGATGGCGGTGACCTTCACCTCCTTCGGGACGAGCGTCGGCGGCTCGGGCTTGGAGCAAGCGCTGGCGAGGAGAGCTCCGGCGAGCCCGGCGAAGAGGAGGCGTCGAGAGATCACGTCTCGAGGATACCATCTCGGCGGGGCGTCCATTCCGCGTACACGTCGCGGAGGGCGATCGCCCTCCTCTCGCGTGCGGCGCCGCCGCGCGCGATCTCCTGCGGCTCCGGCTCACGCGCGTTCGAAAAATGCAGGAGCCCGGCGAGGAGAACCGCCATGCCGTCGTCTTCGCTCGCGCTCGTCGTGCTCGACCTCGCTGGGACCACGATCGAGGACCACGACGTCGTCGCCCGCTGCCTCGTCGAGGCGGTGCGCGCGGTCGACGTCGCCGTCGACCGCGAGGCCGCGAACGCCGTGATGGGACTGCCGAAGCCGGTGGCGATCGCCCAGATCCTGGCGAAGCACGACGGGCTGCCGATCGTGCCGCTCGGATCCGAGCGCGTCCTTCGCGCGACGTCGGTCTTCGAGCGCTCGATCTTGAGGCACTACGGCTCACCCGGGGCCGTCGTGCCGATCTCCGGCGTCGAGGAGACCCTCGACGAGCTCCGCGAGCACGGCGCGAAGATCGCGATCGACACCGGCTTCTCGGCGGTCGTCGCGGACGCGATCCTCGATCGTCTGGGGTGGATCGCCGAGGGGCTCGTCGACACGCGCGTCGCGAGCGACGAGGTGCGTCGCGGGCGGCCCGCGCCGGACCTGCTGTTCGAGGCGATGCGGCGCGCCGGCGTGACCGACGTGGCGACCGTCGCGAAGGTGGGCGACACGCCCGCCGACCTGGGCGAGGGGGCGAACGCGCGTTGCCGCTGGAACGTCGGCGTCACGTACGGCACGCACGCGCGCCACGCGCTCGCGAGCCACCCGCACACGGCGCTGATCGACGACGTCCGCGATCTGCCCGTCGCGCTCGGCCTCGAGGGCGTCCGCCCGCGCGCCCGCCCGGCGGGGCCTCGCGGCCGCCGCCCCGCGAACCGGCTCTGAGACGCGCGCGCGTCACGGGCGCGAGGCGACGAAGACGTCCATCGAGCCGGCGCGATCGCTCGCGAGGTAGATCCGGCAGCCGTCGCGGGACACCCACGACGGGTAGTCGGCGCCGGCGGAGCTCAGCTCCGGCACATGGGTCGCGGCGCCGAACGCCGCCTGGAGGCTCGCGCGCGTCGCCACCCAGACGTCGCTGTCGCCGAGGCCCCCCGGGCGCTGGCTGCCGAAGTAGACCGTCAGGCCGTCCGCCGAGAACGCGACGCCGGCCTCGTTGTTCGACGACTTCAGCTCGCTCACGAGCGCCGGCGCCTCGTAGTTGCCGATGTTGTCGCGCACGCTGCGGAAGAGGTGGCGCGTGATCCCGCCCAGGCGCTCCGAGCTGAACCAGAGCTCCGCGCCGTCGTGCATGACCGCCGGGTACACCTCGACCTGCGCGCTGTTCACGCGCGTGAGCCTCCGGGGGCCGGCGAAGGGCGCCGAGGAGACCGCGCGCGACGCCACGTGGATGTCCGCGTCGTCGGCGTTCTCCCCCGCGTAGAAGAGCATGAGGCCGTCGGCGGTGATCGCGGGCACGCCCACCGCGTCGATGGACAGCCCCTGCGTGAGCCCGTCGATCGGCGTCGGCGTGGAGAAGGCCTCCTGCCGCGAAGCGCGGGTCGCCATGAGGATCGACTCGTTGAAGAGATCGACGCGGCGCGAGAACACGATCGTGAGCTCGTCGGCGGTGAAGGTCGCCGATTGCTCGCCGCTCGAGCTGTTCACCGGCGCCTCGAGCGCCACGGGCGTGCCGAAGGGACGCGTCGGATCGCACCCGGGGTCTTTGGCGGCGTCGGTCTCCGTCGCGTCGCCCGCGGGGGCCGCGTCCCGCGGCGGGGGATCTTCGCCGGCGTCTCCGTCGGGGCGCGCTGTCGCGCCCGTCACCTTCTCGAGCTCGCCGAACCCGACGATCGCGTTGCACGCGACGAGCGCCGTCGAGCCGGCCAGCGCCAGTCGCGAGAGCGCACGCATGGGCTTCAGTCTAGCCCGGATCGTTCGGGTCGACTCCACGGATACGGCCGACCCTCCCGCCGCGAGGCCGCGCGGCCCTCGGGCCTGCGGCGCGCGGCGGTGCGTCTCGCCTCGGCGTCGCGCGCCCGCCGGCGATCAGCGGCGCGGGAGCATCCCGCGTCGCGGCGGGGCGGCGCGATCGGGCGCGTCGAGCTCCTCGAACGGGACGTCTCCGGCGGCGCGCGAGAAGCGCCGCGTCTCGTCGTCGGTCGCGAACGTCTCGACCTCCGCCTGCGCGCGGGCGGGAGGGGCGTCGGGGACGACGAGCTCGCGCGCGCGTCGCATCACGAAGCCGGACGGGCGAAGCGGCTCGCGCTCCGCCTCCGTGACGAACGGCTCGGCGTCGCCGTCGCGGCGATCGGCGCGCGAGAACGCGCCCGTGTCGAGCTCGAGGTCCGACGCCGACTTGAGCATCGCGACGAACCGCTCGGAGCGCGCGAACGCGGTCGTGACGACGTCGAGCTCGCCGCTCGTCTCCAGGCGGAGCGCGATCTCGGGATCCGCGTCGTCCGGCCCCGGCGCGGGAGGCGCGAGGGCGGGCTCCGCTTCGGCCGCGTGATCGAGGCTGCGCGCCGTGGCCCTCGGCTCCGCCGCGGCCGGCTCCGGCTCGAAGGCGATCGGATCGATCACGACGAGCGGCTCGAGCGCGGGCGCGGCGTCCGCGCGCGCGGCGGCGCGCGCGGCGTCGGCGACCGGATCCGGAGAGAACGACGCGATGACGTCCTCGAGGTCGGGGAAATCCGCGACGGTCGGCGGGAGCGGCTCGCTCGCCGCGGCCTCCGGCGCGACATCGGCGTGGCTCGGGCGCGGCTCGGCCTCGTGCCCGGGCGACGGCGCGGTCACGGCGGCGGCGGACTCGCGCGCGGTCGCGCCCGGCGCGGTCCGCGCGGAGGCCGACTCCCTGTCGGTCGCGCCCGGGGCGGCGCGCGGCGCGTCGAGCTTCTCGAACGCCTGCAGCGGCCCGAAGCGCACGAGCGCGACGCGCCCGTCCGTGACGAGCGCGAAGAGCAGGCTCGTCCCGGCGCGCGGCTCGTGTCCCATGAAGCCTGGCGCGTCGCGATCCAGCGCGGCGACGTACTGCGCGCCGACGCACCGCCGCGCGGCGGCGACCGTGGCGTCGTCCGCCCCCACCTTCGGCACGACCCAGAGGCAGATGCCGTCGGCGTCGAGGAGCAGGGCGCAGCGCTCGGAGTGGGCGATGTAGGAGACGTCCACGCGCGGTGGGTATGCGCTGCGAATGCCGCTTCGGCAAGGAGAAGCGGCCGAATTTCCTGCGTGCGTCGCGGCTCGTTCCGCCGCTCCGGGATTTTTCGTCCTGCGCGGCGCGCCGCCGACCAACGTCTGCATGCTTACGCGTGGCCGTCGGACGGTACGCGACGCCGGGAGCGGCGCGCTCTTGCGCGCGTCCGCTCACGCCGTGGGCGTCATCAGGCTCTTCATGTCGTCGGCGAGCGTCGCGACGATGTGCGCGATCGTCTTGTCGCGCAGGCGCTTCTTGGTCGCCTCGAAGGCGGGGCGCGCGAGGACGGCGAGGCGCGCGGCCTCGGCCTTCGCGAGATCGAGCACGGCGTCGGCGGCCGCGGTCGCGTCGAGGTAGCCGACCTTGGCGGCCGCGGCGGGATCGTAGATGCGCGCGAGCAGCGTCGCCTGCGTCAGCTCCGCGGGCGTGATGCGGTCGCGCGCGAGCTCCATCGCCAGCACGGGCACCGGCATGCCGATCGACACCTCGTTCAGGCCGATCCGGTAGGCGCCCTCGGCGCCGATGCGCACGTCGCCGGTGAGCAGGACGAGCGCGCCGCCGGCGAGCGCGTGGCCCGTGCAGGCGATGACGAGCGGCACCTTCGCTCCGTAGAGCTTCATGAGGAGGTCCGAGCCGCGCGTGAGCAGGGCCTTGGCGGCGTCGGGGCTCTGCATCATCACGCGCAGATCGAACCCGGCGCAGAACCGATCGGGGCGCCCCGTGAGGACCATCGCGCCCGCCTCCTTCTCCGCGCGCGCGAGCGCCTCGAGGAGGGCGTCGATCATCGCCTCGGAGAGCGCGTTCGCCTTGCCGTCGTCCATGCGGACGATCGCGGTGGTGCCTTCGAGCGAGTAGCGGAGGACGTCGGTGGCCATCGCGGGCACCCTACCGCATGTGGCGCCGAGATCGCCGCCGCGCGGGCCGCCTGGTGGATCGACCTCCCCTCAGCCCTGCGCCCCGACGACCGAGGCGGCGCTCCCAACGCGCGAAGATCACGAGCAGCCTGCTCCGGGACGGTGGTGGTTTGATGTGTGCATAAGTGGGTGCACGATGAAGCGTCGCCTCTTCGCACTCCTGTTCTCCGTCGGCACCCTCACCGCCCTCGCCTCCGGCTGCTCGGCCGAGATCGAGGACGACGCGGCCACCGAAGACGACGAGCTCCGGCGGTTCCGTCCCAACGGCGAGAACGGCGGCGAGACGCTGCCGGCGCAGACGAGCATCAACGGCTTTTACATCGGCGGCTACGAGTACTGGCCGTACAAGGAAGCGCAGCCGCTCTACCCCGACAAGATCCAGTGGGGGTTCTCGTCCGGCAGCGATCCGGCGCGCCTCTGCATGGCGGAGGGCACGCGCGCGCTCGCGAGGATCCTCGAGGACCCGCCGAGGTCGCTCCTCGAGCTGCGCGAGAAGCACGGCATCTCGAGCTTCTTCAACTGGAACAACGACTACACCGGCGCGGCGCGCGACGGGATGGCCGGCCACCGCAAGCTCTGGCTCTACAACCAGCGCCTCATCAAGTGGATCAGCGAGACGAACGGCAACGGAAGCTGCCTCATTCCGTCGAAGGCCGACCTCGATCGCTTCGCGAAGGCGTGCATCGATTCGTATCCGAACTGCTACTGAATCAGGCAGGCTCGCTTCGTTCGCGATGTGGACGGTCGTGGATCTCGACCGCCGATCGGGGCCGCCGGTTGACGGTGCGCGGCGCCCACCGTAACTCGGTGGGCGTGCCCCTCCTCATGACGCTCTCCGCGCTGCGGGCGCGCTACGTCGAGCGTGGCCGGCCCTTGCCGCGGTCCGTCGAGGAAGAGCTGCGCGCGGATCCGCGCCCCGGCGCGCGGGCCATCCTCGACGCCGTCGAGCGGCGCCGCCGCGCGCGCCGCGCCGAAGGCCAGCGCCTGCGCAAGATGCTCGCGTTCGAGCAGGCGCTGTGGGCGCGATCGATCGTCCACGTCGCCGGCGTCGACGAGGCCGGGATGAGCCCGCTCGCCGGGCCCGTCTGCGCGGGGGCGGTGATCCTCCGGCCCGGCAGCCGCATCGCCGACGTCGACGACTCGAAGAAGCTCGACGCCCGGGAGCGCGAGCGCCTCGCCGCGGAGATCCGCGCGAAGGCCGCCGCGTGGGCGGTCGGGTGGGCGTCGGTCGAGGAGATCGACACGATCAACATCTACTGGGCCGGCCTGCTCGCGATGCGTCGCGCCGTCGAAGGGCTCGGCGTCACGCCGGCGCACCTCCTCGTCGACGCGCGCAGGTTGAAGGACGTCGACGTCCCGCAGGATCGCATCGTGAAGGGGGACGCGCGGAGCCTGTCGATCGCCGCCGCGTCCATCCTCGCCAAGACGGCGCGCGACGCGCGGATGGCCGAGCTCGACGCGGAGTACCCGGGCTACGGGTTCTCGCGCCACAAGGGCTACCCGGTGAAGGAGCACGTCGCGGCGCTCCAGCGCCTCGGCGCCTGCCCGATCCACCGTCGCTCGTTCGGGCCGGTCCGCGTCGTGCTCGGCCTCCCGCCGCTCCACGCCGTCGTCGCGCCGGCGTCCGCGCCATGACCCCGAGCGCCGGCGTCGAGAACGTCCTGCGCTCGTACCGCTCCCACATCCTCGATCGCGGTCGCGTGTACGCGGCCGAGGGGCGGGTGACGGAGCTCCGCGAGGAAGACGCGCGGGTGACCGCGCTCGTCACGGGATCGGCGTCCTATCGGGTGCTTTTCGACGCGACGCCGGGCGGGGGGACGATCGCGCGCTGCAGCTGCCCTGCCTACGAGCGCGCCGGCCAGTGCAAGCACATCGCCGCGGTCGCGTGGACGCTCTCGCTCCGTCGTCGCCTGCGGAGCGCCGGCGGCGCGCCGCTCGAGCCGCTCCCCGCGCTCCTCCGGTCGGTCTACTCGACCGGCGTGTTCCTCTCGCGCCTCGCGCTCTACGCGGGGCGCGCCGTCGAGCACGACACCGAGGACTACGTGCCGCTCGCGGACTGGTGGTGGGACGCCATGCACGCCCCCGTCCCCACGACGCGCGCGCTGGCCGGCGTCGTCCTCGAGCACGTCCCGGAGCTCGCGGAGGCGCTCGAGACGCTCCGCGCCTGGCGGCCGCCGCCGCCGCCGCTCCCGAGCGCGACCGGCTTCGCCGATCTCTACGCCAAGCTGGCCGGCGTCTACGCCGACCACGCGGCGCACGCCGAGGTCGGCTCGGTGCCGCCGGGGCCGCTCGACGAACGTCACCCCGGCTTCGCGTTCGCCTACGCGCCGCGCCGCCGCGTCCTCGAGATCCGCGAGAAGACCTCGGCGCTCCTTCGCGAGCCCAGGTTCCTCGCCGTCACGCTCGCCCTCGATCCGGGCGAGCGCGTCGCGTTCGAGGCCGGCGCCTTCGGCGACCGCGCCTCCACCGACGCGTGGGACCTGTTCGCGCTGCGCGCGATGCTCTCGGCCCTGGCGGCGCGGACGGATCCGACGGTGCGAGAGCTCGCGCGCGATCTCGACCGACCGACGTGGGACTACCTCCTCGAGCGCCTGATCGACCAGCAGGGGACCGCCGCGAGGCCGCGCGAGTGGCGCTTCGCCGTCGTCCCCTCGCGCGGGCACCGGCTGATCGAGGTCGCCGCGTACGCGCGGGAGCGCGGCCGCGCCGGCGAGGCGCGCGGCGCGGCGCGGTGGAAGCGCCAGCGCCTCGACGCGCTCCTCGCCGAGGGCGCGACCGACGTCGAGCGGGAGATCGGCCGCCTGATGGTCCGCGATCCGGCGGCCGCCGCCGGCCGCGCGCGTCCGCAGCCGAGCTTCGTCGCGCTGGGCACGCCGCTGGCTCACGACGTCCTCGGCTTGCTCGCGCGACACCCGCTCGTCCACATGGGCGACGCGCCGCGCGGGAGCCCGGAGGGCGCGCCTCCGGTCGAGATCGTCACCGGGCTCCTGACGATGACGCTCGACCGCGTGCGCGGCGACGCGCTGACGCCGCGCTTCCGGGTGAACGGCGAGCCGCTCCCCGTGCCGCTCGAGTCGCTGAGCGGCGAGCGCGGCGCGCTCTTCCGCTGGAACCTCGACGCGCGTCGGATCGTCGCCGTCGAGGTGCCGGCGCCGCTCCGGCCGTGGGTCGATCTCGCGATCGAGCTCGGCGACCGGCTCGCGTTCCCGCTCGCCGCGGCGCCGAAGCTCGCGGCCGCGACGCAGGCGCTCATGAGCGCCGGGATCGTGGAGCTCCCGCGCTTCGCCCTCGGCGAGGAGCTCCCGTACGAGCCGTCCGCCGCGCTGCGCGTGGCGTGGAGGACCGACGGCGAGGAGGTCGAGGCCGTCGTCGAGGTGATGATCAAGGTCCACCCGCGCGCGCCGTTCGCGCCTGCCGGGGCCGGGCAGAGGCTGTTCACGTTCGCGGTCGGCGAAGCGCGCTACTTCGTCGAGCGCGAGCTCGCGCGCGAGCTCCGGATCGCCGGCGCGACCGTCGACGCCGTCGACGTCGAAGGCCTCCGTTGGGAGCGAGGCGTCGGCGTCGCCGACGGGATCGAGCCCGCGATCGCGCTCGCGGCGTGGCTGGACCGAAACCCGCTCGGCCTCGCGATCGAGGTCAAGGTCGGGCGCCCGCCGACGGTCCGCGAGATCCCGCGCGCCACGGAGGTGGTGGTCCGCAGGACGGGGTCCTGGCTGCGCGTCGACGGATCGCTCGACCTCGGCGGCGCCAAGCTCACGCTCGGCGAGCTGCTCGAGGCCGCCCGCCTCGCGCAGCGCTACGTCCGGGCCGGCGCCGGGGTCTTCCTCGAGCTCTCCGAGGACGCCCTCGCGAAGCTCGGGCCGCTCGCGGCGGCCGCGCGCCTCGCGCCGCGGAGGAGCGAGGAGGGCGCGGCGGACGGCGCGCTCCTCCACGAGGGGTTCGGCGGCCTGCTCGCGCGCGCCTCCGACGTGTTCGGCCGCGTCGTGGGCGAGGGGATCGATCTCGAGGAGTACCGCCGCCGCTTCGAGGGCCGCGACCGCCGCGTGCGCGTCCCCGCGCTGGAGCGCGGCGCGCTGCGCGACTACCAGCGCGCGGGCGTGGCGTGGATGCTGTCGCTGGCCGCGTGGGCGCCGGGCTGCGTCCTCGCGGACGACATGGGCCTCGGCAAGACGGTCCAGACCGCGGCGGTGCTGAAGGCGCGCGCGAAGCGCGGCCCGGCGCTGATCGTCGCGCCGGCCAGCGTGTCCTCGAACTGGGTCTCCGAGCTCGCGCGCTTCGTGCCGAGCCTCGCGGTGCGCTGGTACAACGAGGACCGCTCCGCGCCGCTCGGCGCGCTCGGCGCCGGCGACGTCCTCGTGGTCTCCTACGGCCTGCTCCAGCGCGGGAGCGCCGCCTTCCGCGAGCAGCGCTGGGCGACCGTCGTCGTGGACGAGGCCCAGTACGTGAAGAACATCGAGGCGCAGCGGAGCGACGCCGTGCGGAGCCTGCCGCGCGACTTCACGATCGCGCTCACGGGCACGCCGCTCGAGAACCACCTCGGCGAGCTCTTCAGCGTCGTCGACGTCGCGTTCCCCGGCCTGCTCGGAGACGAGCCCTCGTTCCGCGAGAGCTTCCGGCGCCCGATCGAGGCGCATCGCGACAGCGAGCAGCTCGCCACGCTGGGGGCGCTCGTCGGCCCGTTCTTGCTCAGGCGGACGCGCGCGAGCGTGCTCCACGAGCTGCCGCCGCGCGAGGAGATCACCGAGCGGATCGAGCTCAGCCTCCCGGAGCGGAAACACTACCTCGCGCTCCGCGACGAGTGCGCGAAGGCGCTCTCGAGGAAGCGCAGCCGGGCGACGCCGTCGCAGCTCAAGATCGCGCTCCTCGCCGCGCTGATGCGCTTGCGCCAGATGGCCTGCGACGTCCGCCTCGTCGATCCGGACTACGACGGGCCGTCGACGAAGGTCGCGCGGGTCGTCGAGCTCGTGCGAGAGCTCGCGGCGGAGGGGAACCACGCGCTCGTGTTCAGCCAGTTCACGCGGTTCCTCGAGGAGGTCCGGGCGGCGCTCGCCGCCGCCTCGCTCCGCGTCGCGACGCTCACGGGCGAGACGCCGACGACCGAGCGCCGCGCGATCGTCGAGGCGTTCCAGGCCGGCGCGTACGACGCCTTCTGCGTCTCGTTGCTCGCGGGCGGGACGGGGCTCAACCTCACGAGGGCGAGCTACGTCATCCACCTCGATCCCTGGTGGAACCCCGCGGTCGAGGAGCAGGCGACCGCGCGCGCGCATCGCATGGGCCAGACCAGCCCGGTGACGGTCTACCGCCTGGTCGCGCGCGGGACGATCGAAGAGGCCGTGCTCGAGATGCACGCCGAGAAGCGCGGCCTCGCCGCCGCCGTCCTCGAGGGGAAGGCGACGCCGAAGCCGATCTCGTCCGCCGAGCTCCTCGAGCTCCTCCGCTTCGGCGGTTGAGCCGGGCCGGGAGGCGCCCGCGGCGCTCGCCGCACGCGCGCCGCGGGCGCGCGGACGGGCACGTCGAGTGCAACGGCCAGCGTCGAGGTGAACGCCATGGGACTCGTCGCCGGCGCTCGCAGGAACGCGCCCTTCATCGGTGTGCTCTTCGCGATCTGCGTCATGGGCCTCGCGCTCGTCGTCGCGATCGTGGCGCTTCTCGCACGGATGTGATCGGCCGCGGGCGGACGGCGCGCGCGGGCGTCGCGCGGGGCGCCGTCGTGAGGGGAGGGGGGAGCGGCGCGCGGCGTCGAGGGCGCGCCGCGCTCGACCGCGCGGAGCCGGCTCGAGCGCGCTTCGCCACCGAAAGGCGCTCGTTGGGCAGCCGAGACCATGAGCGGACGCCCGGAGGCGAGCCGAAACAGGCTCGCTCGCTCGCCCGGGCGAGCCCGATTTTCGGCCTGCGACGGGGTGGAAAATGCGTTCTAGTACCTCGACTCGTCGATCGCGACGGGTCGAAGTGCGACCATGAGGACGAAGCTTCCGGACATGAAGGCGCGCGAGGACGGGGCGTCCGCTCCGACCTTTCGCTCGTCGTGGGCTCGGAACGAGCCGGTCGAGCTCCTGGTGTCCGGGCACGAGGCCATCGAGGGACGATGAGCGACTCGAACGCGCCCCCGACCGAGCGGCAGATCGCGCTGTTCCGCGCGCTCGAGGACATCCACGATCTGACGCAGGCGATCACCGTGCTCCTCGTCGACGGGGACGGCGCGCTCGTGGCCGTGTCGGGCGACGAGGACGACGTCCCGGCCACGCTCCGCGCGGTGCTCGGCGGCAAGCAGCTCGCCGAGGCCGGGAGCGTGCGCGGGCTCCTCGAGGACGTCGACCTCGCGGGCGCCCCCGTCAACGTCACCGTCTACGACGTCGACGGCACGCACGTGCTCGCGATCCTCTTCGACGCGCAGGCGGACCTCGTGACCGTGCAGCAGGTGGGCAAGGAAGGGCGGGAGATGCTCGCCGAGATCCTGGCCGCGCCGGCGAGCGCGTAGCGCGAACGCCCGGCCGCGGCGCGCCCTCAGCGCCCGCTCGTCGCGCCGCCGGCGAACGGCAGGATCGTCTTCAGGTCCTCGTCGGTGAAGCGGAGCTGGAGGCCGAGGAAGTAGTCGCGGCGGTTGCCGAGGAACACGTGGTCGACGCCGCCGATCAGCCAGAGGCGGCGGATGAACTCGTAGCCGACCCAGAGGCGGTAGCGCGGCCGGATCTCCTCGCCGAAGCCGAAGAGGTCCTGGACGATCTCGAAGCGGTTCGACAGGAGGTGCGTGTCGAGGCCGATGCCGCCGGTCGACTCCTTGATGCCGAACCGGCCGGTGAACGGGCCGATCCGCCGCGCGAACTGGATGCTGAAGCGGAACGCGTCGGTCGTGGTCGTCGTCACGGTGCGGTAGTGCGCCGGATCGTTCGGGTTGGTGGTGTCGACGTCGGTCTGCGTGAAGCTCGTCTTGCCGCGCGGGTCGTTGATGAGCTCGATGAGGTAGTACTTGTCCTCGCGCGGCTGGAGGCGGAGCTCGACGTAGCTCTTCACCGTGTTCGCGAGGAAGTTGTAGTCGCTCCGGAGCCCGACGATCGCCTGGAGGCGTCGGAGGCTGTCGACGTAGTCGTTGACGCCCTCGGCGACGCCCTGGACCTCGTTGATCAGCGCCTCGTCCTTCGTCAGCTTGCCGATCGTCCCTTCGCCCCGGTCGATCCGGCCCGCGACGTTGTCGACGTGGCCGAGCGCGCTCTCGAGGCTCTTCGACGCCCGGTTGACGCGCTCGATCGTCTGCCGGAGCTCCCCCGACTCGCCGTCCTTGCCGCCCTGCGCGGCGAGCATCTGCTTCACGTCCTCGGTGATGACCTTGATGTTGAGGAGGATCTGCTGCAGCTCGGGGCCGCCCTTGGCGGTGATGCGGTCGATGTTCTCGAGCGTGTCCTTGATGACGAGCCGGTTCTCGCGGACGGTGAGGTTGATCGCCTCGGTGGCGTCGGCGAGGTTCTGCAGGATCGCGCTGATGTTCCTCCCGCCCTGATCGGTGCCGATCGAGTCGGCGAGCTGCTGGGCCACCTTCTCGATCAGCTCGGCGATGCGCGAGACCTGCGCCTTGATGTCCTCGACCGACGCGCTGTCGGGCATCGTCTCGATCTCGTCGCCGTTCGCCTTGTTCGGCTCGCCGACGCCCTCGGTGAGGATGACGACGTTCTCGCCGAGGAGCGACGCGCTCTTCACGCCGAGGCGCGCCGTCTGGTGCAGCGTGACGTCGCCGTTGACGCGCACGTCGATGCGCGCCTGGCCGTTCTCGAGGCGGATGTCCTCGACCGAGCCGACCGGGATGCCGGCGATCGTGACGCGCGAGTGCTTCGCGATGCCGGTCGCGTCCTTGAGGTACGCGTGCACGACGTAGCCGCCCCCGCGCCCCGTCTCCTTGTGGATGGTGCGATAGACCAGGAAGCCCGCGCCCGTCGTGACGACGACGAACAGGCCGATCTTGGCCGCCTGCGAGAACTTCGCCATCCTCCGAGGGGAGGAGGCTAGTCGCTTCTCACCCAAACTTCACGGGCAAAGGGAGAGGTCCCCCGCCCGTGAGCGCCCGGCCCGGGCGGCGCCCGCGTGAACGTCCGGCGTCAGGGCCGGAGGGGGGCGGGCCGGCCGGCGCGCGGTCTTCAGAACCGCGCCGCGAAGCTCGCCGCGCCGCCGTTCCTCTGGGGGGCGAGGCCGAACGAGACGATCCCCGGACGGGACGCCGCGCGCGCCGCGCTGTCCCGATCTCGCGCTGGCGGCGAAGGGCCGCCGCCGGTGAAGAACAGGACGGCCGCCGCCCCGAGCGACACCACGCCGACGCCCAGCGCGACGTCGGCGATCAAGAGCTGGGTCTTGATCGAGTCGACCTGCTCCTGCCGGCAGCTGCCGAAGCACTCCTTCTCGAGATCGCTCCTCCGCGACATGCCGTGCAGCGCCAGCGCGCCGAAGGTCGCGACGGCGCCGACGCCGACGCCGCCGAGGATCCAGGCGCTCGTCGGCGTGCGGCGCTCGGAGCGAGGGCTCGCCAGCTCGCGGCCGCGCGCGCCCTCTTCGGGCCTCGCCCAGCTCACGCTGACGACGCGCGCCTTCTCGCCCTCGCGGACGATGATGGTCTGCTCGATCGGCGGCTCGTCCGCGTGCTCGAAGCGGAGCGTGTGCGAGCCCGGATCGAGCGAGATCGATTTGCCGTCCAGCGTCTCGGTGAGGTGCTGTCCGTCCATGGTGACGCGGACCGCGGTGACGTCCTTGCCGTCGACGCCCTTCGCCGCGAAGGCGACCGACGGCAGCGCGGCTTCGACCTCGGTGAGCCAGCGCGTGCAGTCGGGTTGCATCATCGACGGGCACCGATCGCTCACGCACACGAGCAGCGACTCGCGCGCTCGGAGCAGCGCGCCGCTCTTTCGCTGGATCTGGGCGTTGCGGTAGGTGTCGGCGCAGTACGCCTTGTCGGGCTCGGCGGCCGCGGCGGTCGTCGGGGCGCCGGCCGCCGCGACGAGCGCGAGGACGGCGGCGGCCCCGAGCGCGGGCCGCGCGCGGGAGAGAGGGCGGGGGCAAGGGTGGACGCTCGGCTTCATGCTCTCCTCCTCACAGACACTCCGGCTTGATCTGACGGATCCCGTCGGACCCGATCGTGAAGGGGCTCTCGCAGCCGGGCTTGTGCGCGGGGTTCGCCGCCGGGGGCGCGTCCGCCCGCGGCGGAGGCGGCGCCGCGGGGGCGACGTCGCGGGGAGGAGGCCGGAGCGCGGGCTGGGACGCGACCCAGGCGCGCGGCGTCGGCGCGGCGCGGCGCGGGCCGGCGTCGGCCTCGGGCTCCGCCTCGGCCCCGCTCGGCGCGGCGGCGGGCGTCGTCGGGGCGGGCTCGGCCGAAGGCTCGCTCGCCTTCGGCGCGACGCCGTGGGCCGTCGTCACCGACGTGATCGGCGCGGCGTCGACGTGCGTGATCGAGGCCGCCTCGCGGCGCGTGAGCGTGCGCACCCCCACGAGGAGCATCGCCACGGTGAACGCGACCAGCGCCGCCGGCATCGTCCAGCTCCGCTGCGCGGCGTGGGTCACGGGGCGCTCGCTCGCGCGCGCGCCGTCCGCGCGCACCTGGATCGAGCCTGTCCCCGTCCGCGGGATGGTCGCGGTGACGACGTGGATGCTCCCCGTCGATCCCGCGCGCGCCATCGTCGTGGTGAGCCGGCCCTCGGACCCTCCCTGGACGTCGCTCTCGATGCGGCGCATCACCGACGCGACGCGCTCGATCCGCGCGCCCGCGACCTCACGGACCCACTCGGCGACGTCGCGCGCCGGCGCCGGCGCGACGGCGGCTTCGAGCGCGACGGCCATCTCGCGCGCGGTGGCGAAGCGCCGATCGGGATCGGCGCTCGTCGCCCGCGCCACCACCGCGTCGATCTCCGGCGTCGCGTCCGCGCGGAGCGTGCTCGGCGGCGGCGGCGGCTCGAGCTCGTTCTTCGCGAGCTTGAGGAAGAGGCCGTCGTTGCGCTCGCCGGCGTGGCGTCGTCGGCCGGCGAGGAGCTCCCAGAGGATGACGCCGGCGGCGTAGAGGTCGGCGCGGCGATCGGCGACGCCGCGCACCTGCTCCGGCGCCATGTACGTGACCTTGCCCTTGATCACGCCGTCGCGCGTCTCCTGGGTGTTGATCGCCGCCTTCGCGATCCCGAAGTCGAACACGCGCGCGACGCCGTCGACGCCGACGAGGACGTTGTGGGGCGACACGTCGCGATGGACGATCTCGAGCGGCTCGCCCATGTCGTCGAGCGCCTCGTGCGCGCCGTGCAGCCCCTCGAGGACGCCGCAGACGATCGACGAGATGACCGGCAGCGGGATCGGGCGGCTGCCCTCCCGCGGCATCATCGCCTCGAGCGAGTCGCCGAGCACGTGCTCCATGACGAGGAACACCTCGCTCTCGTCCGCCACGACGTCGAGGGTGGAGACGACGTTCGGGTGCGAGATCCGCGCGGCGAGGCGCGCCTCGTCGAGGAACATCTGCACGAAGTGAGCGTCGTTCGCGTAGTTCGGGTGCAGCCGCTTGACCGCCACGAGCCGCGAGAAGCCGATCGCGCCGTGCATGCGCCCGAAGTGGACCGTGGCCATCCCCCCGGCCGCGATCTGGTCGTAGAGGACGTAACGGCCCAGCTCTCTCGGAAGCACACCGACGCTCATGCGATCTCCTCGCGAGCTGCAAACGGTATGCGTGAATGCAAATTGCGCAATCGCGGATTCGTCGTTGAATCGAAATTGCGGGGGGCGACCCGCAGGTGCTGGGGATCCCCTGCTGTGACATGCCCTCGGCGCCGGCTCGCGGGAGGGGAGCGTTCGGCGAGGGAGACCGACACGCGAGCCGAGGCAGGGGGGATGCGCCGCGCGTGCCAGCGCTCCTACCTTGTGATCGTCGCGCCGGGCCTGATTTGCGCGTGATCCAGTGCTCCGTCGACGAGCGCGAGCGTGGGCGCCGTCGACGCTCGGCGCGAGTCGTCCTTCATCGCCCGACGCCGGACGCGGCGCGGCTCCTCGCGCGTGGAGCTGTGGTGCTCGGAACTTGCAAAGCGATCCGTCGCGCTCGGAGTCGACGGCCGATAACGGCTCTCGATACCGCAGGAGGGTCCAATCGATGATTCATTCGCTTCGCGCTCACGCTCCGCGATTGACGCTCGTCTCGCTGCTGTCCGCCGTGGCGGTCGCCGCCGGGTGCGCCGACGACGCCGACACGCTCCTGACGAACCCCGATCCCTCGCCGGGCACGCCGGTCGTGGACGGCGGCCCCGGGCCGGACGACGAGGACGCGGCCCCCGACCCGGACGACGCCGGCGCCGACGCCGGGCGCGACGACGACGCGTGCGCCGACGGCGGGTGCGTCGCGCCGAACGGGTGCGCGGCGTTCCCCGAGGCGTCTTTCTGCGACGACTTCGACCGCGCCGACGCGCTGACGGCGGGCAAGACCCGCTGGGACTTCATCGAGCCGACCGACCAGCCGGTGGCGACGCTCTCGAGCGCGCGCGCGGTCTCGGCGCCGAGCTCGCTGCTCTCGCGCGTGATCGACAGGGACACGCCGGGCGCGAAGTTCGCCAAGACGGTCACCAAGGCGAACTTCACGGAGGTGACGTGGAGCTACGACGTCTACCTCGACTCGATCGGCAACGAGGACGGCTTCTTCCTCGACGACTTCCAGTTCAGCGACGCGGCCGGGCCCGACACGTTCGGCTTCCGCCTCGTCATGTTCGCGCAGGCGGGGGCGATCAACGAGCTGAAGGTCGAGCACAACCGGCAGGTCAACGGCGGCTCCTACGTGATCGAGCCGGCGCTCGCGGCGGGCACCGTCGAGCTCGGGAAGTGGCACCACTTCGAGCAGACCGTGAAGTTCACGTTCGCCTCCGGCGAGGACGCCGGCGGGGACGCGGTCGAGTACACGCTCCGAATCGACGGCGCCGCCGCGCCGGTCTTCCAGGCGGAGTACCCGGGCGCGACGCGAGAGCAGGTGGCGTTCGCGCGCATCGCCGGCTTGCCGCTCGTCTTCAACAAGGAGCGGAGCGCGGGCCTCGCCATTCACTGGGACAACCACGTTCTCGAGCTGAAATGAGGCGAGCCCGCTTCGTCCTCCGCGGGGCAGCCGCCGTGCTCCTCGCCGCCACCGCGGCGTGCTCGTTCACCGCCGGGTTCGACGGCTTCGTCGGGCCCGGCGCCGCCGACGGCGGCGGCGAGGCCCCCGACGGCGACGGAGCCGCGAGCCTCGTGGGCGACGACGCCGGCGGGGACGGCGACGGCGCCTCCGATCCGGACACCGGCGCGGAGCTCGACGGCGCGGATCCGAACGTCCCGCCCGTGTTCGTCGACGCGGGCACCTCGTTCTGCCCGGTCCCGGAGACCCCCTCGACCTTCTGCGAGGACTTCGACAGCGCCGATCTCACCGTGCGCTGGCTCCGCGAGGGCGTCTTCGGAAAGCTGACGAGCTACTCGTCGCGCTCGGCGCCGAACGTCTTCTTGGTCGACGTGCCGCCTTCGACGACGGGCGGCACGTTCGTGTCGAAGATCACGCGGACCTTCGACACGACCGCGACCAGCGTCGTGCTGGGCTTCGACATCAAGCCGGAGCGCGTCTACCTCGGCTCGTCGTTCTTCATCCTCGCCGCGCTCGAGTGGGCGCAGGGCGAGGACAAGTACTCGCTCCGCCTCGTCTACTCGAACGGGAGCGTGAGGCTCGAGGAGTCGAACCTCGTCCCGCCGCCGAACAACAAGGACGCGTACCACCCGTTCTTCGCCCTGCCGGAGGGCAAGTGGACGCGGCTGACGCTCGACATCGTCGCGTCCGGGGCGACGCCCGGTGCGCAGCTCCTCCTCGACGGGATCGCGGTCGGGACGCGCGAGACGCTGACCCCCACGGCCGGCATCGATCCGCGGCCGACCTTGATCCTCGGCGCGGTGTTCGCCGGGAACCCGCACACCGGATGGACGCTCCGCTACGACGACGTCATGTTGACGTTCCGTTGACGGGCGCCGAACCGCCGGACACTTCCGAGAAGGAGCGCATGCGCGAGAGCATCAGTCACGTTCGACGTCTCAACGGCGCGGCGCTCTTGGTCGTCACGCTCGGAAGCTGCGCGCCGGCGGCCTCGCGGCCCTCGGGGCCCTCGGACGATCCCGTCGACGCCGGCGGTCCGTCCCCCGTCGAGGACGGCGGCGCGCCGGCGCCCGACGCTTCGCCGCCGCCCGACGCCGCCGCCGGCGCGAGCTACACGAACCCCGTGTTCGCCGGCGACTTCCCCGATCCCTTCGTCCTCCGCGAGGGCGATCGCTACTACGCCTTCGCGACCAACTCCGGCGGGAAGAACGTCCCCGTCGTGACCTCGACGGATCTGGCGAGCTGGTCCGAGCTGCCCGACGCGCTGCCCGTCCTGCCGGCGTGGGCGCGCGCGAACGCGTCGCTCACGTGGGCGCCGGCGGTGCTGAAGCGCGGCGGCGCGTTCGTCCTCTACTTCACGGCGAGGTCCATCGCCTCCGGCTTTCAGTGCATCGGCCGCGCGATCGCGACGAGCCCGGCGGGCCCGTACGTGGACGACTCGAGCGGCCCGTTCGTCTGCCAGGTCGGCGGGCAGGCGGCGCTCTGCGGCTCGATCGACGCGAGTCCCTTCGTCGGTCCCAACGGCGACGCGTACCTCCTCTGGAAGAGCGACGAGAACGCCCCCGCGTGCGCCGGCGACGCGAGGCTCTGGGGACAGCGGCTCGGGGTCGACGGCATCTCGCTCTTGGGCTCGCCGACGGAGCTGCTCCGTCGGGACCGCGGCTGGGAGATGCCGCTCATCGAGGGGCCGAGCATGCTCGCGCACGACGGGCGCTACTACCTCTTTTACTCCGCCGGTTGGTGGGAGAGCTCCAGCTACGCCATCGGCTACGCGGTGTGCGCGACGCCGCTCGGCCCGTGCGCGAAGAGGACCGAGGACGGCCCGCTCGTGAAGTCCGGCGGCGAGGCGCTCGGCCCGGGCGGGCAGGAGTTCTTCAACGACGCCGCCGGCAAGACGTGGATGGCGTACCACGGCTGGTCGAGCCCGATCGTCGGCTACCAGAACGGCGGCGGGCGCTCGCTCCGGATCGATCCGATCGCGTTCGACGGCGAGGCCCCCGTCGTCGCTGGCCCCACCACGTCACCGAGGCCGCTATGAACGCGATGAACGCGAGGTCGCCGATGAGCCGTCGCCCCGAACCGAAGACCGTCCCGCCGCCGCAGGGCGCCAAGGACGCGTACAGCGCGCCGACGCGCGTAGGGACGCTGCCCGAGGAGGTGCTGGCCGCGATGCGGCAGCAAGAGACCGACGCCTCGCTCGCGGCGCGGACGCGGAGCGGGACCCGCGCGGCCACGCGGTCGAGCCCGCCGCCGCCGGACCTCGTCGCCGCGCCGCCGCCCTCGGTCGATCCGCCGTGGCCGTCCGCGGCGGCGCCGTCGTACGCTCCGCCGGGCTCGCTCGTCCCGTCGCCCGCGGCGGCGCCGTCGTACGCTCCGCCGGGCTCGCTCGTCCCGTCGCCCGCGGCGCCGTCGTCGTACGCTCCGCCGTCGTCGTACGGCGGTCCGTCGTCCGTTCTGCCGTCGTCGCTCGTCCCGCCGGGGTCGTTCGGTCCGGGGTCGCTCGGTCCGGGGTCGCTCGGTCCGCCGGCGTTCGAAGGGGCGTTCGCGCCGATGGCGCCGCCGCCGGAGCTCGACCTGGCGCCGGCGTGGGATCTCTCCGAGGACGTCGAGTTCCCGCCGCCGCCGCGGCTCGCGCGCTCGATCGTCATCGTCGCGTGCTTCGCCGTGCTCGGCGGTCTGCTCGCCGCGGCCATCCTGATGTGGTGACCGCGCGGCGGCGCTCGGGCTGGGGGGACGCGCGGCGGCGCGTCCGGGGGATGGCGACCGCGCCGCGCGCTCAGGTGGTGCGGGCGAGGCGGGCCACGACCTGCTCGAGGTCGCGGCGGTGCAGGATCTCGAGGACGTCGAGCGCGCGCTCGTTGATCGCGAAGAGGACGCGGTGGTGGATCCCCGCGCGGGCGGAGAGCACGCCGCGGACCTTGGTGAGCTGCTTCACGCCGCCCCACGCGTTCGGCTTCCCCGCCGCGAGCGCGGCGACGACGCCGAGGACGCCGTCGGCCGCGTCGGCCGAGAGATCGCCGACGGCCTTGCCCGCGCGCTCCGAGAACCGCGGCACGAGGATCGCCCGAGGGAGATCGATCGATCCCGCGTCGTGCATCCCCTCGGGATCGGCGTCGGGATCTTCGGCGCGCGCGGGCTTGGTCGCGGGGGCGGCGTCCTCCTCCTCGCGGTCGGCGAGCTGCCTCCGGAGCTCGCGGCGCTCCTCCTGGCCCTCCCCGATGATCCGCTGCAGCTCGTCGATCTTCGTCTTGAGGCGGCGGCGCTCCTCCGCGAGGTCCTGCGACGGCTGAGGCGCGCTCTCCGCGGCGCGGGCCGCGCGGGCGGGGGCGGGCGCGCTCGAGAGCGACTCGTCGAGCTCGGCGACGCGGCGCTGGAGCTTCTCCATCTCGGCGGCGGTCTTGCGCGAGGCCGCGCGCGCCCTGCGGAGGTCCTCCTTCATCTTCTCGCGCTTGGCGTCGTCCTTCTTCTGCTCGCGTCGCTCCTCGGCGCCGTCGAAGAAGCCGTCGTAGACGTCCCACCACGCCTCGAAGGGCGACAGCAGCAGGCGGTCGCGCGCGTCTTCGATGGTCTCGAGCAAGGCGCGCGAGTCGAGCGAGCGCCCCTCGTGGAGCGCGCCGCGCGCGACGTAGATCCCGATCGCCGGGAACCAGCGGAGCAGCGCCGACGCGAGGAGCATCCCGCGCGCGCCGTCCGCGTCGCTCTGGAGCGCGAGCTCGGCCTCGCGTTCGATCCGCGCGAGGAGATCCGGCGGGGCCCGGAGGCAGTCGAGCGCGAACGCCTCGCGTCCGGCGAGGTCGTCCGGCAAGAGCGCGACGAGCGCCTCGGCCGCGTCGACGGCGCGCGCGTCGTAGGCGCCGTGGAGCGCGTCGAGCACGAGCGACTCGGCGTCGGCGAGGTCCTTCCGCGCCTTGGCCTCGTCGATCATGCGGAGGGCGAGCGTCCACTGGCGGAAGTCGACGACGCGGCGGAACGCCTCGACGAACGCCTTGGCCGAAAGCTTCGCCGTCTCGAGCGCGGCGATCTCCGAAGGCCGGAGGAGCGCGGCCTGATCGGGGCCGAGCGTCGCGGCGTCGAGCTTCGGCGACTCGACGGACGGCGGCGCCTCGGCCTCGGTGAGCGCGTGGCATTTCTTGTACTTCTTGCCGCTGCCGCACGGGCAGGGATCGTTCCGCCCGACGGCGGGCGCGTCGCGCCGGACCGTGAAGCCCGTCGACAGGCGCGCCCCGTCGGCGTCGGAGAGCGCCTCGAGCGGCGGGAGGCGCGCGAGCTCGAGCGCCTCGTCGATCGTCTTCTTCGCGCGCTTCGCCCGGTTCACGTGCGGCGCCGCGAGCGAGGACAGATCCGCGTTCCGGATCCGGAGCGCCGCCCCGCCGAGGAAGATCGACGCCTCCTGCGCGAGCTTGTGCCGCGCGAGCCATCGGCCGCGCGTGAGCATCGTCGCGGGCACCTTCGGGGCGTCGCCGAGGAGCTCCGCCGCGAGCAGCATCACGAGGCACTCGAGCTCGAGGTCCCCGCGCTTGTCCTCGAGGAACGCGACGAGCACGTCGCGCGGCTCACCCTCGGTCGCGAACACGAGCGGGCCGACGTGGTCGAGCGACGTCACCTCGGGCAGGAGCGCGCGCGTCAGCTCGGGAGGGAGCTTCGCCCCGCGGCCGGCGGCGACGAAGGCGAGCACCATCGCCGCGTTCGCGCCCGCGGTGTCGAGCGCCTCGAGCGCCGCGTCGCGCGCGATCTCGGCGGGGACCTTCTTGCCGATCTCGGCGACGGCTCCGCGGGTGAGCGGCGTGGTCCGGGCGAGCGCGATGACTTCGGTGCGTGAGGGGGCGGACGGCTGACGGGGCAAGGCGCGCGGAGCTTAGGCGATCTCGGGCGAGGTTTCTCCGTCGGTCGCCCCCGGCTGCGCTTTCGGCCGCCGGCGCGAGCGCGAGCGCGCTCACTCGGCGGGGCGGGCGTCCACGAGCGCGCGCGACCTCAGCCAGGCCCCGCGCGAGTAGACGAGGGCGTACGCGATCGCGCTGACCACGTTGGTCACCGCCACGCAGACGAAGAGCGCGCGTATCGAGCCGCCGAGCGCGCCCACGACGACGAGGCAGATCGGGAGCTGGAACGCGAGGATGACGAGCGCGTCGACGGCGAAGGTCGTCCGCGTCGCGCCGGCGCCGGCCATGGCGTTGCCGAGCACGATGCCGAGGCCGAGCGCGAAGTACGACGGCGCGACGACGTGGAGGTAGTCGAGCGCGATCATCACGGGGGGCGTCTGATCGTCGAAGACGCGGAGGATCGCCTCGCCCCAATGGAAGATCGCGGCGACGAGCAGCACGTTGGTGGCGACGTCGTAGGCGCCGGCGAACCAGCCCGAGCGGCGCGCGCGGCGCTCCTCGTCCGCGCCGAGGTTCTGGCCGACGAACGTCTGCGCGGCGTTGCCCCAGCCCATCGCGACGAAGAGCGCCATCGTGTCGAGGCGGAAGACGAGGCCCATCGCGGTGGTGGCCGTCTGGTCGTCCGCGGTCGTGAAGAAGCGAGCGACGAGCGAGTTGACGAGCAGCATGGCCGAGATCCGGAGCACGAACTGCGCGCTCGACGGCCAGGCGATGTCGGCGAGCTGCCTGATCTCGACGCGGCTCGGTCCGCGCTTACCCTTCGGCGGGAAGACGTCGAACCGGCGCGCGAGGATGATCACGTTCGGGAGCAGGACGACGCAGCGGGAGATGATCGACGCCCACGCCGCGCCGATCATCCCCATGCGCGGGATGCCCAGCGCGGCCGCGAGCTCGGTCGACCAGCCGAGCCACGAGGGCGCCGGCCCCGGACCGAAGATGAGGAGGACCGCGAGGACGAGGTTCAGCGCGTTGCCCGCGACGAGGAGCGCGACGGGCGTCTTCGCCGAGCCGAGCGCGCGCTGGATGTTCGTGAGCTGGAGCAAGAAGTAGATCGAGAAGCTCCCGAGCATCGCGACGCGCAGGTACGCGGTCGCGATCTCCGCGACCGCGCCCTTCGCCCCGATCAGGTCGTGGACGATCACGCCGGCGCCGAGGCCGCCGATCACCCCGAGCACGACGCTGAGCGCGCCGATCACCAGGATCGACTGCCAGGCCGCCCGCTGGACGCCCTCGTGATCGTCCGCCCCTTTGCGGTTCGAGATCAGCGCGGCGGCCGCCGTGGAGACGCCGAAGCTCAGGATCGTGCCGAGCGCCGCGACCTGATCGCAGATGCCGATCGCGCCGACGGCGGCGCTGACCTCGTCCTTCGGGAGCTGGGCGATGAGGTAGGCGTCGACGAGGTTGAACGTCGTCTGGAGCGCCATCCCGACGGCGAGGGGCGTCCCGAAGCGCGCGACCTCCCAGGCCAGCGGACCGGTGAGGATGCGGCTCTCGCGCTTGCCTTCCTCCCGCGTGGCGTCCGTCATCGACGGCGCCGTCTTTGCCAGGGATTTCGGCCAAGGTCAAAGACGGCAAGTGCGGCGAGGAGGTCTCGAGGCGACGCCGAGGCCGTCCAAGTGCGCGGAACTGGGCGCCGCCGGCGTCGGGCGGGTTGGCTCGAGTATTTCCCTGAGGGCCCGCGGAGTTGCCTTGTCCCCGCCGCCCGGGCTAAGAGAAGGTCATGAGCGACGAGGACGGCAAGGACCGCCCGGGGGAGCGTACGCCCTCGGAGGCGGCTGCGGCGTCGAAGCCGTCCGCCGACGCCGCGGCGGACCCGTCCACCGTCGCGAAGCCGTCGTCCGCCGCGCCGACGAAGCCCTCGTCCGACGCGGTCGCGAAGCCGTCGTCCGCCGCGCCGTCACCTGCGTCCGCGCCGGCGTCGCCGTCGAAGGCACCTGCGCCGGCGGACTCCGTCCAGCGAGCGGAGCGGCCCTCGCGGCGCGAGGTGCTGAAGCGCGTCGGGCTCGCGGCCGGCGTGCTCACCGGCTCCGCCGTCCTCGGGCGCGCCGTGTGGGATCGCGGAGGGTTCGGCGTCGCCGCCGGCCAGGGCGCGCGCCAGGTGCGCGACTACCGCCTGCGCGACGTCGCGCCGGAGCACGCCGAGCTCGCCATCGCGAAGGGCAAGGCGGGCGAGGCCGTATCCGCCGACGCCCTCGTCCGTCGCGCCATCGACGCGATGGGCGGGATCAAGCGCTTCGTCAGCCGCGGCGACGTCGTGGTCATCAAGCCGAACATCGGCTGGGACCGCATGCCGATCCACGCCGCGAACACGAACCCCGACGTCGTGGGCGCGGTCATCCAGCTCGCCTTCGAGGCCGGCGCCAAGCGCGTCGTCGTCGCCGACGGCTCGTGCAACGATCCCAACCGCTGCTTCCAGCGCTCGGGCATCTGGCGGAAGGCGTACGCGCTCGGCGCCGAGGTGGTGCTCCCGGCGGAGCACCGCTTCCGCACGACGCGGCTGAAGGGCGAGGTCCTCGACGAGTGGCCGATCTTCACGACGCTCGTCGACGCCGACAAGGTCATCAACGTGCCGGTCGCGAAGCACCACAACCTCGCCAAGTTCACCGCGGCGATGAAGAACTGGTACGGCGTCCTCGGCGGGCGGCGCAACCGGCTCCACCAGAACATCGACACGTCGATCGCCGACCTCGCGACCTTCATGCGCCCGACGCTCGTCGTCGTCGACGCGATGCGCGTGCTCATGCGCAACGGGCCCCAGGGCGGGAACATCGACGACACGAAGGTGATGAACCAGGTGTTCGCCACCGTCGATCAGGTCGCCGCCGACGCCTACGGCGCGACGCTCATCGGCCAGCACCGCGACAACCTCCAGTACCTCAAGATGGGCCACGAGCGCGGCCTCGGGACCATGTACTGGGAGCAGCTCAAGGTGCGGGAGGTCTGACGTGGCCGCGTCGCCGTCGCCCTCCGCCCGCGCGCCAGCGCACGCGGGCGTCGCGCTCGACCTCACGGCGATCGAGCCCGGGTCCGCGCGCGTCGCGCACGACCACGCGCCGGTCGAGCCGATCCCGTGGAAGACCGGCGACGTCGGCGTCGTCCCGCCGCTCGACCTCGACACGAGCTTCCGCCTCGCGGCCTCCGGGCTCGGGCCCCTGCGCTCGCCCGAGCGGATCGCGCCGCCGGCGAAGGCGTCGGGCTGCGGCTCGTCGTGCGGGTGCGCGAGCGCGTCGCCGCCGGCGAAGGCGTCGGGCTGCGGCTCGTCGTGCGGGTGCGCGAGCGCGTCGCCGCCGGCGAAGGAGGGCGGCGCCGCGGAGAAGGCTCCCGCGAAGGATCCCGCCGCGATGCGGCGCGCCGCGGCGAGCCGCATCGCCGAGCTCGCGAGCATCCTCGGGCTCGGCACGCCGCGCGAGCGCGCCGTCGCGGCCGCGGACGGCGGCGCGCCCGCGAAGGGCGATCCGCCGGCGGGGGCGCCGCGAGGTCCCGGCGCGCCGCGAGGTCCCGGCGCGCCGCAGGGAAAGAAGCCGCCGAAGAAGCTGCCCGGCTCGGGGATCCCCGCGCGGCGGAGCATCCGGATCCTGGTGTGGGTGAGGCGCGCCGCGCAGCTCGGCTTCTTCGCCCTCTTCATGTTCTTCCTGTTCCAGACGGGCTTCCGCGGGAACTTCTCCGCGAGCGCCGACACGCCGGTGCGCCTGCCGTACCCGGTCGAGGCGTTCCTCCTCGCCGATCCGTTCGTGACGGCGATGACCCTCGGCGCCACCCACCAGGTCTACCGCGGCCTCCTCTGGTCGATCGGGCTGCTCGCGGTGACGCTCGTCTTCGGGCGCGTCTTCTGCGGGTGGATCTGCCCCTTCGGGACGCTCCACCACTTCTTCGGCTGGATCCTCCCGTCGCGGAGGGGCCGCGGCGCCGTCCGCGTCGAGGCGAACAAGACGCACGGCTACCAGCGCGCGAAGTACTACCTGATGTACGCGTTCCTCCTGGCGTCGCTCGCCGGGAGCGCGATCGGCGGGTTGTTCGATCCGATCTGCGTCGCCGTCCGCGCGATCGGCCTCGGCGTGATCCCGGGGGTGCAGTACATGGCCGGACGCGCGCTCGGCGCGGCGCAGGACATCCCCGCGCGGCCGGTGCAGCACGCCGCCGACAGCACGCAGGACGTGCTCGCCACCACCGTGTGGCAGTCGCACCAGTTCTACTTCCACCAGACGTGGCTCATCGTCGCGCTGCTCGTCGCGATCCTCTTCATGAACCGCTTCATCCCGCGGTTCTGGTGCCGCGTCCTCTGTCCGCTCGGCGCGTTCCTCGGCGTCTTCGCCCGCTTCGCGCTCTTCGGGATGGAGAAGGACCACGCGAAGTGCACCGACTGCAACCTGTGCCTCGTGAACTGCCAGGGCGCCGACAGCCCGCAGGGCGGCGTGAAGTGGCGGCAGGACGAGTGCCACATGTGCCTCAACTGCGAGAGCGCGTGCCCGGAGGACGTCATCAAGTTCCGGTTCTTGCCGAACCGGAAGAGCCGCATCGGCGCCCCGGACCTCCAGCGGCGCACGCTCCTCGCGACGGCGGCGGCGGGCGCGGCCTTCATCCCGGCGGCGCGCATCGCGGACTCCCTCGACGTCAACTACCACGCGAAGGTCATCCGTCCCCCGGGCGCGGTCGAGGAGCGCGCGTTCCTCGAGCGCTGCATCCGCTGCGCCGAGTGCATGAAGGTGTGCCCGAACAACGCGCTGCACCCGGCGATGTTCGAGTCGGGCGTCGAGGGCCTCTGGACGCCGATCCTCATCGCCCGCATCGGCTACTGCGAGCACTCGTGCGTCCTCTGCGGTCAGGTCTGCCCGACCGGCGCGATCCAGAAGATCACCGAGAAGGAGAAGCTCGGGCAGGGGATCCCGCCGGTGAAGATCGGCACGGCGTTCTACGACCTCGGGCGCTGCCTCCCGTGGAGCATGGGCACGCCGTGCATCGTCTGCGAGGAGTTCTGCCCGACGTCGCCCAAGGCGATCTGGGTCGAAGAGGTCGAGGCGCCGATGCGCGACAGCAAACCCGGCCCCGACGGCGCGGAGCCGGCGATGCTCACGGTGAAGCTCCAGCGGCCGCACGTCGATCCGAGCCTGTGCATCGGCTGCGGCGCCTGCGAGAAGGTCTGTCCGGTCCAGGACCAGCCGGCGGTCTACATCACGAGCGTCGGCGAGAGTCGCTCGAAGTCGAACGTGATCCTCCTCGAGAACACGAACTACAACCAGGGCTGACCGAGGGGACGTCGCCTCGGCCGCGCATCGTCGGCTCAGCGGGGCATGCTAGGAACGATCCGAAGCTTCGGCCCCACGACGCGCTTGTCGTCCTTCGCCGAAGCGAACCCCATCCGCTCGTCGCCTCGATAAAAGCCCCCGTAGAGGGTGAAGGTCGTGTTCTTGAGATCGGGTCGGAAGCGGAGCGTCACGACGTCCTCGACCAACGTCCCGGGGGCGAGCGTGCGCATGGGCCGAGCGAGGACGTGGTTCGAGCGCACGCGCTCCCCGTTCGCGTCTGCGTGCACGAACGCGCGCCACTCGAAGCGCGGCGTTCGCTCGACCCGGTAGAAGTAGCGAACCGTCGCTTCACCTCCCGATGCCACGTGCTCGGGCGCCTCGATGCCAACGAGTCGAAGGCCGTCGTCGAAGGCTACGTCGTAGGGGACCGCGGACGGGGGGACGGCAACGGGCGACGCCGCGCTGGCCGGAGGGTCGAGCGCAGCATCGGCGACGTCGTTGAAGATCCCGTCGAAGAGCATGCCCGTGTCGATGCGCTCGTCGGCAGCGAGCACGACGGCCGCGGTGCGGCGCTCGAGGTCGAGCCCGACGATGCTCCGGTAGCCTTCGATGCCTCCGGTCTTGAAGGCGCGATGGGTGTCGGGCTCGAGGAACCACCCGAGCCCCACGTCGAAGCCATCGAAGTCACCGGTCGCGTGTCGGCGCGGCTCCAGCGCGAGGCGCATCGCCCGGTGAAGCGGATGGGGCGCGTCGAAGTGCGCGCCGAGGAACCTCACGAGGTCGGACGCCGACGTCTCGATCCCACAAGCGGCGAGTTGACTCGGCTCGTCGAGATCCAGCGGCACGAGCTTGCCGTGAACGTCGACGCCTTGCGCGCGGTTTGCGTCGTCCGCCCGCTCGCCGATGAAGCCGCTGCGCTCGAGGCCGAGCGGCGCGAACAGGCGATTTCGGAACAGGGCAGCGACGGGCTCGCCCGCGTTCTCTGCGAGCGCTTCGCCGAGGAGAGCGAAGCCGACGTTGCCGTATTGGAACCCTCGACCGGGCGCATACGGCAAGGCGTAACCCTCGAGGAAGGAGCGCCACGCTTCGTCCGTGTAACCTCCGTCCGACTTCGTGCGGAAGTTCGACGGTTGCCACGGGAGACCCGCCGAATACGTCGCGAGGTGCTCGAGGCGGACCGGCCCGTCCGTGTGGCGCGGGACCTTCACGCGTGCGAGATGCCGCTGCGCTTCGTCGGCCAACGTCACGCGGCCCCGGAGCGTGGCGTCCGCGAGCAGGACGCCGGTGAACACCTTCGTGACCGAGCAAACTTTGAAGAGCGTGTCGGCGTCGGGGGGCAGCCCGCTCACCGTACGCGCGCCCGCGGTGAGGATCGTCGTCGCTCCTTCGGCGTGCACCGCGACGACGATCGCGCCATGCGCGTCCGCCTCCGACCCGCGCGGTGGGAGGGCTCCTGCGAGCCGCGCCTCGATCGCCTGCCGGACGGCGAGCGGGAGCCCCGCGGAGCGGGCGACGGGGGCGCTCGATGACGTGGACGCCCCAGGAGCCTTCGGCGATCCGACGCACGCAGCGAGACCGCACGCGGCGAGACCAAGCACCGCGAGCGGGCGAGCGCGCCCCGGGCGAGGGGCCACGGCGCTCACCCCCGGATCTCCGCCGCCCCCGGGCCGCTCCGGGCGTTCGGCCTCCTCGCCGGCGAAGAGGCCGTCGCCGCGGTCGCCGTCCCGCGCTCCTCGATCGCGTCGAGCTCCGCGGCGTGACGCCGGCCCCAGGCGCAGAGCGCGCTCAGGATCGGGCGCAGGCTGAGCCCGAACTTCGTCGCGCTGTAGACGACGCGCGGCGGCACCTCGGCGAACACCTCCCGGTGGACGATGCCGTGCTCCTCCATCTCGCGCAGCTGCTGCACGAGCACCTTCTGACTCACGTCGGGGATCCGCCGTCGGAGCTCCGAGAGGCGCTTCGGCCCGTCGAAGAGGTAATACAGGACGAACACCTTCCAGCGGCCGCCGATCACTTTGAGCGCGCGCTCCGCGGGGACGAGCGGGAGATCCTTGATGACTCTCATGGTTACCGGAGGGTGCCTAGAGGACTCGGAGGTTCGTAGGTCGGCAAGTGGTGGCTAGTGACGCCCCAGAGCGTACGGCATGGTTCGGGGGTCGCCAAGCGCGGCGCACGAAAGGAACGTCATGTCCACGACCAGCCAAGGTTCGATCCCCCCCATCGCGCTCGTCACCGGCGGGAGCCGCGGCATCGGCAGGAGCACGGCCCTCGCCCTCGCCGATCGCGGCGTCGACGTCATCGTCACGTACGTCTCTCGAGCCGCCGACGCGAGCGAGGTCGTCGAGGCCGTCCGGGGCAAGGGGCGGAGGGCCGTCGCGCTTCGCCTCGACGTCGGCGCGGCGAGCTCCTTCGACGCCTTCGTCACCGAGGTCCGGAGGGCGCTCGGGCAGGTGTGGTCGCGCGACTCGTTCGACTACCTCGTGAACAACGCCGGCGTCGGGGGCTACGCGCCGTTCTCGGAGACGTCCGAGGAGGCGTTCGACCAGCTCGTCGCCGTGCACTTCAAGGGGCCGTTCTTCCTCACGCAGAAGCTGCTCCCGCTGATCGCCGAGGGAGGGAGCATCGTCAACATGTCGACGGGGCTCGCGCGGTACGTCTACCCCGGCTTCTCCGCCTACGCCGCCGCCAAGGGCGCCGTCGAGGTGCTCACGCGCGCGCTCGCCGTCGAGCTCGGCCCCCGGCGCATCAACGTGAACGTCGTCGCGCCGGGAGGGATCGTCACCGACTTCGGCGGCGGCGTCATGCGCGACCCGGGCCTCCAGAAGGCCGTCGGCGCCGAGACGCCGCTCGGACGCGTCGGCGGGCCGGACGACGTCGCGGGCGTGGTCGCGCTGCTCCTGGCTCCGGGGAGCCGCTGGGTCACCGGGCAGCGCATCGAGGTCACCGGCGGCTACCGGCTCTGAGGGCCCCGAGCCGCCGCGCCCGTACAGGGGAGGGCCAGCGCCGGCGACGGGAGACCCGCCGGTGAGACGGCCTCCCCGTCCTCCGGCACAGGCGATCGGCCGAAAGCCCCACGAATTCCTAGAAGGACGAGCTGGCGCGCATCTGGCTATCCGGCGCCGCCGTGTCCGCTATAACGAATGCTTGTTCGCTAAAACAACGGTCTGCCCGGCGCGCCGCGCTGGGCGGGCTCGTCGGCTTCCTCCTCGTCGGCCACGCGAGCGCGGCGCTCGCGGCTCCGTGCCCGACGGACCTGCCCAACCCCGTCTACGGCGCCGGCGGGAGCGCGGTGACGGCGACGCTCGGCGCGGTCGCGACGGCGCTCGCGGCGCTGCCCGAGTCGGAGCGCGTCACGATCTTCTACTGGGACCCGGGCGCGTGCGTCGGCTACCACGCCTTCGTCGACAAGGACACGGGCTCGGGCCTCGCGACGCCGCCTGCGTACTTCAAGTACTGGGACGCCGCCGGCAACCTCACCCAGTGCGAGGCGACCGGCGCGGAGGTGCTGAGCTTCGCGCACATGGGCAACACGCCGGCGCTCTGCCCGGCGAAGCAGCCGCTGCCGGCCGGCTTCGGGCGGTTCACCGCCCCGGTGCAGACGGTGAACGTCATCACGCATCCGAAGTCCGAGTTCGACTCGATCTCCGCCGAGGCCTTCTATCACGTCTACGGCTTCGGTCCCGGCGCGGCCGGGCGCTCGGTCGCCCCGTGGTCGGTGCCCGAGGGCGTGTTCGGGCGCGCGACGAACTCGTTCGTCCACCAGATGCTCGCGACCGCGTTCCGCGTGCCGCCGACCGCGTTCAAGGTCCCGGAGGCGAACGTGGTCAGCACCAACCAGCTCACCGTGCAGGGCGTCTTCGCCTGGGGCGAGAGCAACGATCCGAACCAGCCGCTCGGCTACGTGTCGGGCAGCGCGGCCGACGACGGCGAGGACAAGGGGCAGTCCAAGACGCTCGCGGTCCAGTACTTCGACCAGACGTGCGGCTACCTCCCCGACTCGAGCCGGACCCGCAAGGACAAGCTCAACGTCCGCAACGGCCAGTACGCGCTGTTCACGCCGGGCCAGTTCTACGCCAAGGTCGACGGCGCGAACGCGATCGCCAACGCGCAGGTCGAAAAGCTCGTCCGCTGGTTCGACGGGACCCTCCCGGCGCCCGGCGGGCTCGACATCGTCAAGATCATCATCCAGTCGGGCGACATCCCGCTCTGCGCGATGCGCGCGAATCGGCCGGACGGGGACCTCAACCCGATCGTGTCGTACGCGCCCCCCGCGCCGTGCAACGGCTACTTCGAGTTCACCGCGACGGGGTCGACCAGCCTCGCCTCGTGCACCGACGACGACCAATGCAAGACAGGAGCGGGCGAGAAATGCCGCTTCGGTTTCTGCGAGCTGTACTGAGCGACGAGGACCAGCCCATGAACTCCCTTCGCAGCTTCCTCGCGGGCGCGGCCGCGCTCGCCGCGCTCGTGTCGTTCATCGCGTGCTCGAGCGAAGAGCCGGCCGCCCCGTCGAGACCTCCGACGCCGGCCCCGGCGACGCCGACCGCCGACGGCGGTCCGGGGGACGGCGGGCCGACCTCCGCGGACTGCTTCGACACCTCGAAAGAGAAGCCCGTCGAGCCGCAGCACTTCCTCGACCAGTGCAACGGCACCGAGTGCTTCGCCTTCGACAACGGAGCTCGCATCGAGGGCTTCACGCCCGGCGCGCCGCTGCCGCCGCTCAACTGAGCCGCCGC
>JAHBWF010000249.1 GCA_019637105.1 Labilithrix sp. | reverse complement strand
GGCTCGTACGACGCGGCCGGCGGCGCCGCGGCCTCGACGCGCGCCGGCGGCCGCCGGAGGATGACGTCGCGCTTCCAGACCGCGAGCCCGGCGAGCGCGCCGAGCGCCGCGAACATCGGCAGCGCGACCGCGCGCTTCGCCCACGCCTTTCGTGGGGAGGCCGTCTCGAACGAGAGGTTCGTCCGCGCGTCGCGGAGGCCCTCCAGAGACGGCCGCGACAGGTCGACGTTCCGGCGCGGTACGCTCGCCGGCGGCAGCCGCACGAGCACGGCGGTGATAGGCTCGATCCCGTCGGCGAACGGGGCGAGCGCGCGCCGGAGCTCCTCGGCGGACTGGAAGCGCGCCGCGGGATCCTTCGCCAGCGCCTTCATCACCACGGCGACGAGCCCGGGCGGGAGCGTCGGCACCAGCCGGGAAGGCGGGACGACGGGGTCGCTCACGATCTGCGCGATGACCGAGCGCGCGTCGCCGGAGTAGGGCGTACGCCCGGTGAGGAGCTCGAAGAGGATGACGCCGAGCGACCAGATGTCCGTTCGATGATCGACGGACGACGCCGAGCGGATCTGCTCCGGGGACATGTAGTCGACGGTCCCGAAGACCGCGTCCGGCGCGGTGAGCTTGCGCGAGTCGTCGTGGACGTTCTTCGCGATGCCGAAATCGAGGATCTTGAGCAGCCGCCGCTCGGTCGTCTCGCCGAGCTCCGTGAGGAACAGGTTCTCCGGCTTGAGGTCGCGGTGGACGATGCCGAGCGCGTGCGCCTCGGAGATCCCGCTGGCGGCCTGCCGCACGTAGTCGACGGCGAGCTCGACCGGCAGCGCGTAGCGGCGCTGGAGCTCCGTGCCGAGGTCGTGGCCGACGAGGAGCTCCATCGTGATGTACGGCTGCCCGTCGGGGAGCCGATCGACGTCGTGCACGCGCGCGACGTTCGGGCTCCGGAGCTGCGCCGCGGCCTGCGCCTCCTGCGCGAAGCGCGCCACCGCCGTCGCGTCCCGGGCGAGCTCGGGCTTGAGGATCTTGAGCGCGACCGACTGCCGGAGGTGGACGTGCTCGGCCTCGTAGACGAGGCACATGCCGCCCGCGCCGAGCATGCGATGGATGCGGTACTTCCCCGCGAGGGTCGTCCCCTCGACGAGGCCGCCCGGCGGGAGGGAAGGCGACACCACGTGTTGCAAGGGTAGCGCTCCGGGCGACGGGGGAACAAGGTGATGACCCCTCGGGTTCGGGCCCCGGCTGCAGTCTTCAGGAGTACATTCGCGCACACGGACGGGCCGCAGGATCGCGTCCAGCGTGCCCCGGCGGCTCGCGACGACCCGCCCCGAGAGCCGGACGAAGGGGAGGCAGCTCGACCTTGGCGGGCAGGGACGGATCGCTCCGAGCTCGTCCGTCGCCTCCGCGTGCCTGACCCAACCATGGACCGTGACGTGCAGCAACGGGTGCGTGCACGGAGCAGGCAGCGCGCTCGACTTCTCGCGATCGTTCTTGCCCGAAGCGCTCGCGGGGCTGTCGACCGTTCGAGCGCTCGACGAGGACGACCGGCGCCGGATGAACCAGATCCGCGCCGCGAGCTACCTGCACGTCTTCGACGTCCTCGAGACCGCCATCGGCGAGGCCGCACGCGCGCACGCGTCGCGCGACGTCGACGCGCGGGACACGCTCGTCCCGCTCTTGCGGCTCGATTCGTTCGACCACAACGAGCTCTTCCGGGGCTTCGAGCGCGCGTTCGAGGAGAGCTTCCCGGTCGCTCCGAGGCTGGTCCCGCGACCGCGCGACCTCGACGAGATCTTCACGGACGCCGTGCCGCTCTCGCTCCTCGTGGTCGCGCTTCACCTCAAGCTCGTCACGCAGCAGCACTACCTGGCGTGCGTTCGCGGGGACGAGAGTCTCGAGCCGTCCTTCGTGAGGGTGCTGAAGGAGCACTGGACCGTCGAGTGCGGGCGGACGCGCGGAGAGAGCTCGGCGCTGGCGATCCAGCACGCGCTCGGCGCGGCGCTGCCCGGCCGCGTCCCGGCGGCGCTCCGCGACTACCGACGCATCGTGTTCACCATCGACGACGTGCTCCGGAGGCAGGCGTCGCTCGACGTCGAGACGCTCGAGGCCGCCCGCGAAGGGGCGCTCTCCTCCGCGGATCGCGACGCGGTCGTGGAGGCGCAGTTCTCCGCGTTCAGGAAGACCTTCCTCACGTTCGGCATCGTCAACGCGGCGTTCGTCTACGCGATGCGGTCGCTCGGGCCGTCCGCGCCGGCCACGCTGGCCGGGGTCGTCTCGGCGCTCTCGTCGCGCTGACGCGCGGGGACGCGCCGCGTGGCCCCGCGCCCGGGGCCTTGCGACCCGCGGCCCGCGGTCCACGTGAGCATCCCGGTCGACCGTGCGGCCGCGCCTCGCATCGTGACAAAAGGCATCAAGCGGGCGCGGGCTCACGGTGCGGCCGGCCACCTCGAATCGAGCGATTCGCTCGCCCGCGCGCGTCGCGCGAGCCGAACGCGAGCTGAACTGGACCCGCGGGTCGTGTACGGGTGTCCTCGATCCGGTCCTGTTAGCTGATGCGGCATGCAACCTGCAGCGGCAGATGAGGCATGACCGAACGCAGAGTCCTCGCGGTCGACGACGAGCAGGAGACCTGTGACCTGCTCAAGATGAGCCTCGAGCGCGAGGGGTTCGCCGTGACGACGTGCACGTCGGCCGAGGCCGCGCTGGAGCTGGTCGGCGCGGTCGACTTCGACCTGGTGATCACGGACCTCAGCATGCCCGAGATGGGCGGGCTCGAGCTGTGCGAGCGCGTCCTCGGCACGCGTCCGAACGTCCCCGTCGTGGTCATCACCGGACAGGGGAGCCTCGAGACGGCGATCGGCGCGATGCGCGTCGGCGCGTACGACTTCATCACGAAGCCCGTCGACCCCAAGCTCCTCGCCGTCGCTGCGACGCGCGCCCTCCGTCACAAAGGCCTCGCCGACGAGGTGAAGCGCCTGCGCACCGAGGTCGCGATCGACGACATCACGATCCCGTCCGTCGTCGGATCGAGCGCGTCGATGCGCCGCGTCTTCACGCTCGTCCAGCGCGTGGCCGACAGCGACGCCGGCGTGCTCATCCACGGCGAGACGGGCACCGGCAAGGAGCTCATCGCGAAGGCGATCCACGATCAGGGCCGCCGCAAGGACGGCCCGTTCGTCGCGATCAACTGCGCCGCGGTGCCGGCGTCGCTCATCGAGAGCGAGCTGTTCGGACACGAGCGCGGCGCCTTCACCGACGCCAAGGCGCAGCGCACCGGCCTCTTCGTCCAGGCGGACGGCGGCACGCTCTTCCTCGACGAGATCGGAGAGCTGCCGCTCGAAGTGCAGCCGAAGCTCCTCCGCGCGCTGCAGGAGCGCAAGGTGCGCCCGGTCGGCTCCAACCGCGAGATCCCCTTCGACGCGCGCGTCATCGCCGCGACGAACCGCGTGCTCGAGGACGAGGTCTACGAGCGGCGCTTCCGCGAGGACCTCTTCTACCGGATCAACGTCGTGAAGATCGACGTGCCCCCGCTCCGGGAGCGCGGCGGCGACGTCCTCCACCTCGCGCGCCACTTCCTCCAGATCTACGCGGAGCGCCACGGCAAGCGCGAGATCGATCTGTCGCCGGCGGCGGCGGAGAAGCTCATCTCGTACTCGTGGCCAGGGAACGTGCGCGAGCTCGAGAACTGCATCGACGGCGCGGTGGCGCTCGCCCGCGGCTCTCACATCGAGATCGACGATCTGCCAGAGAAGGTGAAGACCTTCCGGCCGGAGCGGTTCGTGGTCTCCGCGAACCAGCCGGAGGAGATCGTCACGATCGACGAGCTCGAACGGCGCTACATCCTCCGCGTGCTCTCGCTCGTCGGCGGGAACAAGTCGCGCGCGGCGCAGGTGCTGGGCTTCGATCGACGAACGCTCTACCGCAAGCTCGAGCGCTACCAGAACGGCAGCGCCGCAGGGCCGGGAGAGAACGCCCCCGCGCGGCTTTGAGAGCGAGCCGGCGCGCGGGAATCAGTTGGCCGCGGAGCGGACGGGCGCGAACGAGTCCGACGTCGAGACGACCTCGTAGTCGCCGGAGCCCGTGGCGTCGACGACCTGCGCGTGGCGGTACCCGAGCTTCATGTGCATGAGGCCGGCGGTCCGTCCGGGCGTGCTGATCGCGAAGCCGAGGCGACCCCAGCGGGCCGCGGCGTCGGCGTCGGCGTAGGCGACGACGGTGAGCTGGCAGCCGCTGCCGAGGGTGTCGCAGAGGCGGCGCACGAGCGCGAGGTCGAGGTTCTTGCCGCGGTGCTCCTCGTCGATCGTGATGTGCTCGATGTAGAGGAGGTCGATCCCCGCGCCGTCGGCGTACTCGTCCTGGTACCAGCCCTGCGCGAAGTAGACGTCGTGGAGCGGCTCGAGGCGTGTCCCGTGAAGAGCCGGCCAGATCTCCCCCGCGGCGTCGGCGATCTCGCCGACGTGGACGAGCGCGACGCGCGCGGAGCCGTAGGACCGCGCGCCGTCGCTCACCTTGACGTCGAGCCAGGTGACGTAGCCGCTCATACGGTCGCGAACCTCGAGATCGATATCCGTGCTGACCGAGAGCTTCATGTCCATCACGGTGGCAGAGCGCTCGCATGGCCGTCAACGCGGGGCGCCGAGGCGGATCCATTTTCGCCACACATGCCGCAGCTCTGAGGCAAAATGGGACCTTAAGTGCGACGGGCCGCCGCTGAGTGCGGCGTAAAATACCGTGCCAGTCTTCGAGACTATGAGCGAATAAATGTGCATGATGCACATTCGTTCGCCGTCGAGGCACTTCGCCACGTCGCGGCGAATCGAGGCGTATGGCCACAAGGTTCGCCGCGTCGTCGGCGCGGCGTCGCGAGCATCCGCGATGCCGACGCACACGCGGCATCAGCCGTGCCACGCCACGACGATCACGGCGTACGAGAGGAGGATGCGCGGCACGCGCATGACGGCGAGCACGCCGAACGCCTTGTACGGGAGGCGCATCGCGCCCGTCGCCATGCAGAGGATCGAGAACGAGATGGGCAGCAGCGTCGCCGCGGCGAGGCCGGCGTATCCCTGTCGCTCGATCGCGCGCGTGATCAGGTCGCGCGTCGACGCGAGACGGCGCGCGACGCTCGGGGACCGGCCGAGCGCGCGCGCGAGCGCGAAGGCGGTCAGGCCGCCGAGCTCCGATCCGGCGAGCACCGCCAGGAGCACGATCGTCACCGGACGGCCGCCGGCGATGCCGGTGAGCAGATAGAACTGCGGAGGGATCGGGAAGTGAACGCAGTCGGCGACGAACGCGCCCGCCGCGATCCCGACGAAGCCGAAGCGCGTCACGAACCACCCGCCGAATCGGGTGAGCTCGTCGCGCAGCGCCCAACCGACGAACGTGACGAGCAGCACGAGCAGCGCGAAGCTCGCCGCGACGCGGAGCACCGCGAGGAGCGTCTCGTACTTCGTCGCGCGATCCACGTGCACACGAGAAGCAAGAGGTCGTCCACGCGGAGCGCCGTCGCGCTCGCGGCGCCGCCGAGGTCCACCGCTCGGGGCGCCGCGAGGCTACCGGTCGAGCTCGACGCGGGCCGTCTCGGCGAGCGATCTCTCGCGATCGAGCGCGATTTCGTTGCGACGGGCCGTCGCAGCCTCGATGCGGCTAGATTTTCTGTTCGAGTTGGTCGACGCTTATCCGTCAACGGATGCGGCAAGATCTCCAATGGGGCGCGCAGCGCTCGACGGGGCTCGTCGACGTGCTCGATCGCGTGCTCGACAAGGGCCTCGTGATCGCCGGCGACATCAAGATCTCGCTCGCCGAAGTCGAGCTCCTGACGATCCGCATCCGCCTGATCGTCTGCTCGATCGACAAAGCCGAGCAGGTGGGGCTCGATTGGTGGAAGTACGACCACCACCTCGCGCCCGGCAAGCAGCCGCTCATGGCGGAGAACGAGTCGCTGCGCAAACAGATCCAGCTCCTCGAGCGCAAGGTGGCGCAGCTCGCCGAGGACAACGTCGCCGCGCGACGGCGCACCGTCCCGGCCGGACCCGCCAAGCGTCGCCGGTGATTCATCGACCCCCCAGAGGACAAGTGACATGCCCGTAGAGCGCACATCCGGTGGAACGAGCCTCATCGACGTCCTCGATCGCGTCCTCGACAAGGGAATCGTCATCGACGCCTGGGTCCGCGTCTCCCTCGTCGGCATCGACCTGATCACGGTCGAGGCGCGCGTGGTCGTGGCCTCGATCGACACGTACCTCAAGTACTCCGAGGCCGTCGGCACCGTGGCGCCGGTCGCCAAGCCCGCTCTGGCCCTCGAGCCGACGTCGACGGAGGCCGTCATGGCCGAGAACGCGGCGCTCCGCGCGCGGCTCGCCGCCACGAGCGCGGCGCTCGGGCCGGCGACGGCGTCCGGCGGCAGCTCTCCACCTCGTCGCTCGAGCCGTCGTCGCGCAGCACTCCCCTGATCCGGAGGTCATGCTTGCGGGCAGCCTCCCAGCGACACACCGGGCAAGACGCGCCGAACCCGTCGAGCAAGCTCTCGTTCCTCGAGGGGCTCTTCGCGTGCGACAGCCTCGTCGAGGTCGCGCAGCTCGGCGTGGACTGGCTCGCGCGCTCTGCCGGCGTACGTCAGATCGTGATCGCGCTCGTCGAGCTCGAGCGGCCCGGCGGGGCGCGGCTCGTCGGCGCGGCGGCGCACGGCGTGGACGCCGGTCACGTCTCCGCGCTCTCGATCGACCTCGAGGAGCGCGAGCACCCGCTCGTCCAGGCGCTGACCTCCGCGCGTCCCTCCGTCATCCCGCCCGACGCGTTCGACCGCCTCCCCGTCGCATTCGCGGGCGAGCGCTGCACGGCGTACGCGCTCCCGTTCCCGCTGGGCGCGAGCCGGGACGCCGTCGGCCTGGTGCTCCTCGGCGGCAGGCCGGGGGGGCCCGAGGTGAGCTGGGTCCTCGGCGTCCTCGGGCGCAAGCTCGTCGACCTCCGCAACCTGCACGTGCTCGGGATGACGGAGAGGCGGCTCGAGCGCGAGCGCGCGCTCTTGCAGAGCATCCTGAAGTCGGTCCCCGATCCGGTCCTGCTCACCGATCCGGAGGGGCGGCTCGTCATCGCGAACCCGCGCGCCGAGCTGTACTTCGCGTCCGAGGAGGACGAGAGCGAAGGGCGGCGCCGCGCCGTCGCCTTGAACAACATGCTCTTCTCCGCCGCCCTCTCGCGTCACGCGATCGAGGGCAGCGAGCTCGCGCGCCGCGAGCTGCCGCTCGTCGACCCGAACGACGGATCGGATCGCCTGTTCGAGCTGATGAGCGCGCCGATCACGACGCCGGACGGCAAGGGCATCGTCTCGGTCCTGCGCAACGTCACGGATCTGCAGCTCGCCGCGCAGGAGATCGAGGAGAACTACCGCCGCCTCCGGGTGGCCGAGAGCGAGGTGCGCGCCGAGCGCGACCGCCTCGACCTCGTCATCGATTCGGTCGTGGACCCGATCATCGTCACCGACGCGAACGGCGGCATGATCATGACGAACGCCCCCGCCGAGCGGCTCTTCACGGCCTCCGCCGACGCGCCCGTCGAGGAGCTCCTCCGCGTCCGCGCGAACGACGCGCACTTCTCGTCGCACGTCGCGAACCTCTTCTTCCTCGAGCCGGGCGAGCGCGTCCGCGGCGAGCTCGGGCTGTTGGACCCGAAGACCACCGCGACGGTGCCGGTCGAGGCGATCAGCGGCAAGGTCGTCTCCCAGCAGGGGGAGGTCACGGCGATCGTCACGATCTTGCACGACCTCACCGAGCAGATGGAGAAGAACGCGCTCTACGAAGAGCTCAAGAAGGCCTCGAGCCTCCTCGAGGACAAGGTCCGCGACGCCACCGCGGCGCTCGTCCGCCAGAACGAGCTGCTCCAGCGCCAGGCGCTCGAGCTCGAGGCGGCGTCGAGCGCGAAGTCCCAGTTCCTCGCGAACATGTCCCACGAGTTCCGGACGCCGCTCAACGCCATCCTCGGCTACACGAGCATGATGCTCCAGGGCGTGTCGGGGCCGCTCCCGCAGCCGATCGTGCGTCAGCTCACGCGCATCGACTCGAACGGGCGGCACCTCCTCACGATCATCAACGACATCCTCGACATCGCTCGGATCGAGGCGGGCAAGATGCCGCTCAACCTCGCGCGCTTCGCGCCGGCCGATCTGGTCAGGGAGGTGCTGGCCGAGCTCGAGCCGCTGATCGCCCGCGCCAATCTCGAGGTGCGATCGGTGTTCGGCAAGAACGTGCCGACGCTCCGGACCGACCGCGCGAAGGTCAAGCAGATCATCATGAACCTCATCTCCAACGCGCTGAAGTTCACGCCGAAGGGATCGGTCACGGTGTCCGTTCAGTTCAACAAGCGGCGAGCCTCGTCCCCGTACGTGAGCATCGCGGTCGCCGACACCGGCATCGGCATCGCCGCGAAGGATCAGGAGACGGTCTTCCAGGACTTTCGCCAGGTCGACAACTCGCCGACGCGCCAGTACGGCGGCACGGGGCTCGGGCTCGCGATCTGTCGGCGCCTCGCCAACGTGCTCGGCGGAGACATCCGGCTCGTGAGCAAGGTCGGTCAGGGCTCGACCTTCACGCTCGTGTTGCCGGCGAAGGGCTCGCTCGGTCCGAAGGGAGGCTCTCGGTGACGAAGACGTCCGGCGGGAGCCCACTCGTCCTCGTGGTCGACGACTTCGAGGACAACCGGGCGATGTACGTCGAGTACCTGCAATTTCAAGGCTTCCGCGTCGCCGAGGCCGTGAACGGCCTCGAGGCCGTGGAGCGCACGCACGAGCTGTCGCCCGTCGTCATCGTGATGGATCTGTCGCTCCCGGTGATGGACGGCTGGGAGGCGACGCGGCGGATCAAGGCCGACGCGCGCACCAAGCACATCCGCGTCATCGCGCTGACCGGGCACGCCGAGGCGGCGCACGCCAAGAAGGCGCTCGACGCCGGGTGCGACGACTTCGTCGCGAAGCCGTGTCTTCCGGAGAACCTCCTCGCGAAGATCCGCGAGCACCTCCCGGCGAGCCCCAAGGTGGCCGTCAGGAGCGCCGTCGTGCGCGACGCGAAGAAGCAGAAAGGCAGGACGTGATGGGCGCTTCGAAGCGGTCCGTGGCGAAGGGGAAGTCGAAGGGCGTGAAGCGCGCGAAGGCCGCGCCGCCGTCGCGGGCGAAGCAGGACCGCGGCGCCGCGACGCGCGGGAAGGCGTCGACCCGCGTCCCGGCGAAGCCCGGCGGCGGCGCGGTGAAGGCTCGCGGCGGAGCGGCGAAGGCTCGCGGTTCGGCGAAGGCCGGTGGAGCGACGAAGACCCGCGGCGGTACGGCGAAGGCGGTCGGGGCGGCGAAGGCCCGCGGCGGTACGGCGAAGGCCGGTGGA
>JAHBWF010000248.1 GCA_019637105.1 Labilithrix sp. | reverse complement strand
GCCGGCGCGGCGGCGAGGTCGAGCTCTCGGCGGCGGCGCGCCCGGGCGAGGCGCCGGCGCTCGACGCGGCGCGGTCGAGGCAGGGAGGTACGTCGCGTCGCGCGGCGTCTCGGTCGCGGTGCGGCGTGGGAGCCGTTGATCTTCCTGGCGAAATGCCGTTTCGAGCCGCCGCGGCCGCGTGCGCCTGTGCGGCATCTCGATTGCACCTCGGGGGCCGAACCCACAAGGAGCCCTCTCGATGCGTATCTTCTTCGTCCGACACGGTTTCATCGCGGCCACGGCGATCTCGACGGCGGCGTTCGCGCTCGCGTGCGGTCAGCCCCAGAAGCAGCCGCCCCGGAGCTCCGCCTCCGTGAACGAGCCGCAGCCGCAGAGCGCGCTGCACGATCCGCGCGTCCAGGAGCCGTACGATCCGATCGCCTCCGAGCTCAACCCGCCGGGGCAGGCGATCGATCACCCGTCGCCGCAGCGATCGACGCTCGAGCCGCCGACCGTGCAGACGCCGATCGACGACCCGAAGCCCCAGAAGCCCTTCTACGGACCGGGGACGACGCCGCCCGCGGACCACGTCCTCGCCAAGACGGAGAAGCCGCTCTCGGACGCCCAGGTCATCGGCGTCACGAAGGCCGCCAACGACGGCGAGGTGCAGATGGCGGAGCTGGCGCTGAAGAAGGCGAGCGCGATCGACGTGAAGCAGTTCGCCGGCGTCATGAAGGCCAAGCACCAGAAGGCCCTCCAGGGCGACAAGTCGCTCGAGGCGAAGACGAAGATCCAGGCCGTCGAGAGCGACGTGTCCGAGTACTTGAAGTCGGACACGGACAAGACGCTCGCCGAGCTGCGCGACAAGTCCGGCGGGGACTTCGATCGCGCGTACATCGACGCGCAGGTCAAGGCGCACAAGGACGTGCTCACGGCGCTCGACAACCGCCTCATCCCGAGCGCCGAGAACGGCGAGGTGAAGGCGATGCTCGGCGAGATGCGCCGCACCGTCGCCGATCACCTGACGAAGGCCGAGGCCATCCAGAGCAAGGAGTCGGGCGCGAAGAGCTCGGGGAAGGCGACGCGGCCCGCGCGCTGACGCCACGCCCGGCGCGCGCCGCTCACGAGTTGTAGAGCGGCTCGATGAGCGCGAAGTTCACGCCGGGGGAGAGCCGATAGCGCGTCTTGCCGTGCTCGCCGGCGTCGCGCACGCGCTCGATGGCCGTGGGATCGCCGAGGAGGTCGCGCACGCGCGAGATGAGCACGCGGACGCGGTGCTCGGCGTCGGCGGACTCCGGGCCCGGTCCGCCCGCGGCGCGGAGGATCTCCTCCGCCGACAGGCCCTCGCGCGCGCGGCGGAGGAGCTGCACGACGAGCGGCTCGAGCGCGCGGCGGCGCTCGAGCGAGACCTCGCGACCCTCGACGCGGAGCTGGTGCGTGATCGTGTCGACGATCAGCGTCGAGCCCTCGGTCGCCGTGCTCAGCTCCGACGAGCGGACGCGCGTCACGCCTTGCGGCGTCGTCACGTAGATGAGCGTCTCGCCCTCGGGGAGCATGTCGAACTCGGACGAGTCGTCCGCGCCGAGGCCGGCGACGGCCATCGCCGGTACGCTCGGGAACGACCCGCGCGAGGGCGGCGGCACGCTCGGGAACGACCCGCGCGGCGGTGGGATGCTCGCCGCGCGCGAGGGCGGCGGCATGCTCGGCGGGGCGACGCCGTTGGTGAGGACGCCGAGGACCTTCTCGGCGTAGCGGACGACCCGGCTGTCGCCGCTCTTCAGCGCCATCTGCCAGAGCGTCGCGCTCTGCTGGCGATCGGGGAAGACCCAGCCGTGGCGGTCGCCCGAGAGGGCGGCGCGCTCGACGGCGACGCGCGCCGTCTCCTGGTCGCCGAGCGACAGCGCGCAGCGGGCGATCACCAGGTTCAGCGAGCCGGTCACGAACGCGTCCGGGAGGCGCTCGGCGTTCGGCAGCGCGGCGTCGAGCGCGTCCTTGTGCTGGCCGCAGGCCTCGAGCGTGCGCGAGCGGGTGGCGACGAGGTCCTGCTCGTCGATGGCGTCGATCTGGAAGAGGTCGGCGCGGAGCTTGTCGGTCTTCGCGAGCCACTGCTTCGCGGCCTGCGCGCGGCCGAGCATCGCGAGCGCGAGCGTGCGGTGGCCCGCGAGCTGGTAGCGGAGCGTGGGCTGCTCGAGGTCGCCCAGCGCGGCGTGGGCGTCGTCGAGCGCCTGGAGCGCGGCCACCGGCCGGTCGGACGCGATCTCGACGATCGCGAGGACGTCGTACGCGTCGGCGTGACGCCAGCCCGCGGCGATCTCGCCCGCGATCTGGCACGCCGTCGCGGCGTTGGCGCGCGCGTCGTCGAACTGGCCGATCGAGCCGAGCGCGATCGCGAGGTTGCCGTGCGCGCGCATGCCCGCGAGGCCGCGCGCGGCCGAGCGCTGGAGCGCCGTCGAGTAGTGGCGGGCGGCGGTGCGCGGATCGGCGAGGCGCATCGCCAGGTGGCCGAGCGACATCGACACGGCCACGCGCCACGCGCCGTCCTCGAGCCGCTCCGCGACGTGCTCGGCGAGCCGCAGGGCGGCCTGCGCCTGCTGGACGCGGTTCAGGCGGAGCTCGAGCTGCGCGCTCGTGAGGTGCATGTCGAGCTGCTCGCGGAGGCCGGTCCCGCGCGACGCCACGGTGAGCGCGCGCGACGCCTGGCGGAGCTCGGCCTCGGCGTGATCGGCGCGCCCGTCGATCGTGCAGAGGATCGCGCGCTCGATCGCGAGGCGCGCGGTGTCGAGCGGGTTCCACGAGGAAGGCGAGCTCGGGAGCGACGCCGCCAGCTCGCGGGCGCGGTCGACGCGCCCGGTCTCGCGGTACGCGCGGAGCAGGCGGACCGCGAGCGCGGGATCGAGCCGCGCCCGGCCGCTCAGCATCTGCTCGGTCCACGTCACGAGGAACTGCGCCTCGTCCGCGGCGGCCAGCCGGTCGAGCAGCTGGGTGACGGCGTGCATCGGGACGCCGTCCATCCCGGGCGGCGCGGAGAGGCGACTGTCGGCCATCCCCGACGGAGGGATGCTCCCGCGCGTCGAGGGAGGAGGCATGCTCCCGCGCGTGGACGGCGGCGGCAATCCCCCGCGCGTCGAAGGCGGCGGAACGCTCCCGCGCGTGGACGGCGGCGGCATGCTCCCCCGGCCGGTGCTCGTCGATGGCGGCTGCGTTCGCCCCTGCTGAGACGGAGGGGAAGGCGTCGCCGGCGGCGGTCCCGACGGAGGAGGGATGGTGGGCAGGAAGGCGCGACGCGCCATGCGAGGATCTTACCCATACGGCTCGCGGAAAGGCCAGTCCCGAAACGCACTCGACGTCGTTCTTGGACGTCGTCTCCATGGCCCAGCGCGTCGCGACGCGTCGTCGATCGACGCGCCCTCCGTCGAGGCATGACGCGAGCGGCCGTGCTCGACCCCGGCGCGCCTCGACGTAACCGATGAGGCCGGATGCACGAGCGATCGTGCTAGTGTCCGCGCGCCATGCAGCAGACGACGCCGGATCCTTCGCAGCCGCCCGGACCGTCGGGATCGGACGATCTCGTCCGCGCCGCGCGCGACGGCGGCGTCGACGCGGCGTTTCGCCCTGCGCTCGACGCCGGCGAAGCGCTCCATCGCCACATGGTCCGCGCGCGCGTCGTCTCGGCGCGCATGGTCGCGCTGCAGCGCTCGGAGAGGGTCGGCTTCCACCACGCGTCGCTCGGTGAAGAGGCGGCCATCGCCGGCGCCGTCCTCGCGATGCGCGCGACCGACTGGGTCTTCCCCGGCGCCCGCGAGTGGTACGCGACCTTGGCGCGCGGCCTCCCGCTCGACGCCTACGTGCACCACGCGTTCGGCTCGGCGAGCGATCCGGCGAAGGGGCACGCGGCCCCCGATCACGCGCCGGCGCGCGCGCTCCACGTCGTCCCTCCGAGCGGCGTCGTCGGCGCTCACCTGCCGCAGGCCGTCGGCGCCGCATGGGCGGCCAAGATCCGCCGCGACGACGTCGCCGCGCTCGCGCTCTTCGGCGCGGAGGTCGCCGCGGGCGGCGACTTCCACAACGCCCTGAACTTCGCCGGCGTCTTCAAGGTCCCGGTCGTCTTCGCTTGCCGGGCGCCGGCGGACGCGCGCGTCGTCGACCGCGCGGTCGCGTACGGGCTGGCGGGCGCGCGGGTGGACGGCGGCGACGCGCTCGCCGTCTTCACGGTGGTGAAGGCCGCGCTCGAGCGGGCGATCGCGGGGGAGGGCGCGACGCTCGTGGAGCTCGTCTCCCCGGTCCTGGAGCGCCTCGCCGACGGCGCGCTCACGGACGCGGCCCTCGTCTCGAGCGAGGTGCTCGATCTGGGCGCCGCCGATCCGCTGACCCGCCTCCGCGCCGCGCTCGGGCGCGAGAAGCGCGTCGAGCCCGGGGCGCACGAGGTGATCGCCGAGGAGGCGCGCGCCGAGCTCGACGCCGCCGTGTCCGCGGCCGAGCGCGCGGGCGCGCCGTCGCCGGCGACGATCTTCGATCACGTGTACGCCGGCGTCCCGGCCCACCTCGCTGCGGAGCGGGAGAGGCTCGCCGGAGCGCAAAGGAACGGAGGTTAGAGGACGTGGCTCAGATGAACCTCGTGCAGGCGATCAACGACGCCTTGAAGCTCGAGATGAAGCGCGACCCGCGCGTGGTCGTGCTCGGCGAGGACGTCGGCCGCGTCGGCGGCGTGTTCCGCGTCACCCAGGGCCTCTGGGACGAGTTCGGCGACGATCGCGTCGTCGACACGCCGCTCTCCGAGGGCGGCATCCTGGGCACGGCGATCGGCATGGCGCTGTACGGGCTCGTCCCCGTGCCGGAGATCCAGTTCGCCGACTTCATCTTCCCGGGCTACGATCAGATCGTCTCCGAGCTCGCGAAGATGCGCTGGCGCTCGGGCGGCGAGTACTCGGCGAAGATGGTCGTGCGGACGCCCGTCGGCGGCGGCATCCGCGGCGGCCTCTATCACTCGCAGTCCCCCGAGTCGCTCTTCATCCACGTCGCCGGCCTCAAGGTCGTCTGCCCGGCGAACCCGTACGACGCGAAGGGCCTGCTGCTCGCGTCGCTGCGCGATCCCGATCCCGTCCTCTTCTTCGAGCCGAAGCGCATCTACCGCGCGTCGCGCGGCGACGTGCCCGAGGGCGACTACACCGTCGAGCTCGGCAAGGCGAAGATCGTCCGCGAGGCGGAGGCGGCGCCCGGCAAGCCGGCCGTCACGATCCTCGCGTGGGGCGCCATGCTCTACGAGGCCGTCGCCGCGGCGGAGAAGGCGCTCGAGCTCGGCGTCGAGTGCGAGATCGTGGATCTCCGCACGCTCTGGCCGGTCGACGTCGAGACGATCGCCGCGAGCGTCGAGAAGACGGGGCGCGTCATCGTCGTCCACGAGGCGCCGAAGACCTGCGGTTTCGGGGCCGAGCTCGTCGCGCTGATCAACGAGCGGTGCTTCCTGTCGCTCGAGGCGCCGCCGGTTCGTGTGGCCGGCTTCGACACACCCTTCCCGTACACGCTCGAGATGGATTACTTGCCTCTGGCGCACCGGATCCTTCCGGCGATCGTCGAGACGGCCAGGTACTGAGAGGGCAGGAGAACAAGCGAGATGGCGCGCTGGGAATTCAAGCTTCCGGACATCGGCGAGGGCGTCACCGAGGGTGAGATCGTCGCGTGGCACATCAAGCCGGGCGACGTGATCAAAGAAGACGCACCGATGGTGGAGGTCATGACCGACAAGGCCACGGTCATGATCACGTCGCCGCGCGCCGGGACGATCGTCGAGACCCGCGGCGCGATCGGCAGCGTCGTGGCCGTCCACGCCGTCCTCGTCGTGTTCGAGCTCGGCGGGGAAGCCGCCGCCGGCGCGACGCCCGCGGCGGCCGCCAACGGGCACGCGAGCACCAACGGCACGGCGAGCCGCGCGGAGCCCGCCGCGACCGCGGTCGGGGACATCAAGGAGAGCCTCCCGGGGCTCACCGCGGCCGCGCCGAGCGGTGGCGCGCGCAGCAGCAGCAGCAGCGGTGGCCTCCAGGCCTACTTCAACGAGAAGCCGCTCGCGACGCCCGCGACGCGCAAGCTCGCGCGCGACATGGACGTCGATCTCCGCTCGGTGCCGCCGACGGGGCCGCAGGGCCGCGTGACGAAGACCGACGTCGAGGCCTTCGCGAAGGCCCCGAGCGCGCGCCCGTCGGCGCCGCCGGCCGAGGCCCCGCGCCCCGCCGCGCCGACCGCGCCCACCGCGCCCACCGCGCCCGCCTACGCTCCCGTGAAGATCGGCGCGCCGTCGGGCGCCGAGGCGGCGCTCGAGGAGCGCGTCCCGTTCGCCGGGATGCGCCGCAAGATCTCGCAGAAGATGGCGCAGTCGAAGCACACGGCGGCCCACTTCACGTTCGTCGAGGAGTGCGACGTCGGGAAGCTCAAGGCGCTCCGCGCCCGGATGAAGCCGCGCGCCGAGGCCCAGGGCGTGAAGCTGAGCTTCCTCCCGTTCATCGTGAAGGCCGTCGTCGCGGGGCTGAAGAAGCACCCCATCCTCAACAGCGCCCTCGACGAGACGACGAACGAGCTCGTCTACCGCAAGTACTACAACATCGGGATGGCGGCCTCGACCGACGCCGGCCTCATGGTCCCGGTCATCAAGGACGCCGACCGCAAGAGCCTCCTCGACGTCGCGCGCGACGTCGCGCGCCTCGCCGCCGACGCGAAGGCGGGAAAGGCGAAGGCGGAGGACCTCCAGGGATCGACGTTCACGATCACCTCGCTGGGCGCGGAGGGCGGCCTGTTCGCGACGCCGATCCTCAACTTCCCCGAGGTCGGCATCCTCGGCGTCCACCAGATCAAGGAGAAGCCGGTCGTGCGCGACGGTCAGATCGTGATCGGCGAGGTGATGCTCCTCTCGCTGTCGTTCGATCACCGCATCGTCGACGGGCACGTCGGCGCCGCGTTCGCGTACGACGTCATCCGCTGGCTCGAAGATCCCGAGGGACTCTTCCTCGAGATGGCCTGACCTCCGGGACGGCGCGGGGAGGTCGCGCACGGTCGCCGCGGAAGCTGATACGCTTGGTGGCGATGCGGGGTCCGGCCTCCCTCCCGACGAGCGCGCGCGCCGGTCGTCGCGTCCTCTGGCGCCGCGCGCGGCTCGGCGCGCTCGCGGCGGCGCTGGCGTGCGCCGCGCCCGCGCGCGCCGACGACGCGCAGCCGTCCGCCGAGAGGCTGAAGGCGGCCGCCGAGGAGTTCGACCGCGGGCGCCGCGCGTACCTCGCGAAGGATTTCGAGCAGGCCGCGGGCCACTTCGAGAACGCGTTCCGGGACGCCCCCAGCAAGGAGACGCTCCGCCTCGCGATCCGCGCGCGGCGGGACGCGAAGCAGCCGGAGCGCGCCGCCACGCTCGCCGCCGTCGCGGAGGAGAAGTACGCGGGCGACGCGCCGACCGTCGAGCTCGCCAAGGAGACGCTCGCGGAGGCGTCGCCGCTGCTGGCGGAGTACGTCGTCGAGTGCGCCTCGCCGTGCACGATCGCCGTGGGGGTGCGCGTCGTCTCGCAGTCGGACGCGCTGAGACACCGTGTCTACCTCGCGCCGGGCGCGCACGAGCTCGGCGTCAGCTTCCAGCAGGGCGGCTCGGTGTCGAAGCGCGTCGACGGCGCGAAGGGCTCCTCGACGTCGCTCGCGTTCGAGCCGCCGCCCGCCGAGGCCGCGCCCGCCCCGCCGCCCGGCGCCGCCGTCCCGCCGGCGCCGCCGGAGTCGCCGCCGGACAAACCCCTCGGCCCGGTCGTCTTCTTCGTCGCCGCCGGCGTGACGGTCGCCGTCGGGGCGGCCACGATCGTCTCCGGGATCGCGACCGTGAACGATCCGGGGCGTGATGCGGTGCGGCGTGAATGCGTCGGGCAGGGCGAGGCGTGCCCGCTCTACCAGCAGGGTCAGGACGCCGAGACCCGGACCAACGTGCTGCTCGGCGTCACGATCGGCGCCGCGGTCGTCACCGGCGTCGTCGGGCTGTTCTTCACGCAATGGTCGAGCTCGCCCCCCGCCCGGCGCGCGGGCGTCCGCCTGTCGCCGCTCGGTCTGACAGGTAGGTTCTGAGCCTGGATCGCCCGCGCCCCACGCACCCCGCGAGCCGCCGCCTTCTCGCGAGGAAGGCGGATTGGTGGTCTAATCGTGTAGGGGATGCCGAAGCTCCTCGCTACCGACGGTGAAGGCGAGCGGCTCGATCGCTTCGAGCTGGTCGCGGAGCTCGCGAGCGGCGGGATGGCCACGGTGTATCTCGCGCGCCTGTCGGGCGTCGCCGGGTTCCAGCGGCTCGTCGCGATCAAGCGCCTGCACCCGCACCTCGCGAAGGAGCCCGACTTCATCGAGATGTTCCTCGACGAGGCCCGGCTCGCGGCGCGCATCCACCACCCGAACGTCGTCCCCATCCAGGAGGTCGGCGAGAGCGGCAGCGGCTACTACCTCGTGATGGACTACGTCGAGGGCGACACGTTCGCGCGCCTGCTCGCCCGCGCCGCGCAGACCAAGACGCGGATCCCCTGGGGCGTCACGATCCGCGTCCTGCTCGACACGCTCGCCGGGCTCCACGCCGCCCACGAGCTCACCGACGACCTCGGCGCGCCGCTCGCCATCGTCCACCGCGACGTGTCCCCGCAGAACATCCTCGTCGGCTCCGACGGGATCGCGCGCATCACCGACTTCGGCGTCGCGCGGGCGGCCTCGCGCCTCTCGACGACGCGCTCGGGGCAGCTCAAGGGCAAGCTGGCGTACATGGCGCCGGAGCAGGCGCGCGGCGGGGAGATCGACCGGCGCGCCGATCTGTTCTCGTGCGGCATCGTCTTGTGGGAGGCGCTCGCGCTCAAGCGGCTCTTCAAGGGCGACGGCGAGGCGGCGACCTTGAACCGCGTCCTGTACGACCCGATCGCTCCGCCGAGCAGCCAGCGCTCGGACGTGCCCGCCGCGCTCGAGGCCGTGTGCATGCGCGCGCTCGAGCGCGACGTCGACAAGCGCTTCGCCACCGCGGAGGAGTTCGCCGACGAGCTCGAGCGCGTCGCGCGGAGCCTGTCGTGCGTCGGGTCCGTGCGCGACGTCGCCGCGTGCCTCGAGGAGGTCTTCGGCAGCGATCTCACGCAGCAGCGGGACGCCGTGCGCGCGTGGTTGGCGCGGAGCGAGCCGAGCGCCGCGCCGCGCTCGCGGAGGAGCCTCCCCGAGTCGTCGCCGACGCGCGTGGAGCGCGGCAAGTCCGAGCCCTCCTCGCTCCGCAGCGCGCCGGGCAGCGCGCCGAGCGGCTCCGTGGAGCGTCCCGCGGTCGACCGGCTCGCCGTGACCGCGCCCGCGCCCGCCGATCCGTCGAGCTTCGCGGGCCCGGACAAGGTCTCGAGCGTCTCGTCCGCCGTTTTGCACGTCTCCGGCGCCGACGCGACCGGGGCCGGGATCGCCGCCTCGCGGCGCTCGCCCGGGCGCCTCG
>JAHBWF010000247.1 GCA_019637105.1 Labilithrix sp. | reverse complement strand
GATGGCGACGCGCAAGAGCCCGGCGTTCCTCCCGATCCTCGTGGGGATGTTGAACCGTCACGAGCTCCGCGCCACCGCCCGCGAGGCCATCGCGCGGATCGAAGGCGGCCTCGAGTTCGTCGACGAGGTCCTCTGGCAGCGCGACGGCGCGCGCGACGTGCGGGTGCACCTCCCGCGGACGATGGCGCTCTTCGAGCCGAACGCGGCGGCGCAGAAGCTCATGGCCCACCTCGTCTCGGAGCGGGACGGCGCGGTGCGCTTCAAGGTGCTCCGCGCGCTCGTGAAGCTCCGCCGCGCCGACCCCGGGATCGTGCTCGAGGCCGATCTCCTGCGCCGCGTCGTCGACACCACGCTCGATCACGCCGAGCGGCTCCGGCGATGGGCGGCGGGGCTCGACGCCGCCGCCGGCGCGCCGCCGGCCTCCGTGCTCGGGGCGGACCCCCTCTCCGCCGGTCACCACCTCTTGCTCGATCTGGTCCGCGACAAGGAGCGCCACGCGCGCCAGCGGCTCTTCATGCTGCTCGAGCTCGTGCACCGCGAAGACTTCGACGACATCGCGCGCGGCCTCCGCAGCGACAGGCCGAAGACGCGGGCGAGCAGCCTCGAGCTCCTCGAGAACGTCCTCCGTCCGCCGCACCGCGCGCGCGTCCTCGCGCTCGTCGGCGAGCCGCCGGCGGTCGCGCCCGAGGAGCCGCCGGCCTACGAGGAGGTGCTCGCGGAGATCCTGCGGACGGGGAACGACACGCTCGGGGCGCTCGCCGAGTACCGCGCGCTCGAGCTCGGCCTCGACGTCGCCGCGATCGTCGGAGCGCGCGCGCCGCTCGCGCCCGCGCTCGACTCGCTCGGCAAGCGCTTCGTGGACCGCGCGCGCGATCTCTTCGCGCCCGAGCCCCTCGGCGTCCCGCCGTCCCCCGGAGCGCCCCGTGCGTCCGCCTGATCTCACCGAGCGGCTCTTCCGGCTGCGCGGCGTCCCCGTGTTCGGCGCGATGACGGCGACCGAGCTCGCCCCGCTCGCGGCGACGATGCGCCCGGTCACGTTCGAGAAGGGCGAGGTCGTCTCGCGCGAGGACGAGCCGCCGAGGGCGTTCTACATGCTCCTCACGGGCGCGGTGACGATGCGCCGGCGCGGGAAGGTGATCCGGACCGTCGCGGCTCCGGGCGGGGTCGGCTTCCTCTCGCTCCTCGCGCGCACGAGCGGGGGCACCGAGGCCGTCGCCCAGGCGCGCACCGAGACGTTCGAGCTCCCCGCCGACGCGCTCTACGAGATGTACGAGGACCACTTCCCGGCGCTCCTCGGGACCCTGCGGTGGCTCACCGAGCGGTTCCTCGAGGAGACCGCGCGCGACGAGCCTCGCCCGTACGTCCCCCCGTCCGAGGGCTTCGACCGGCTCGTCGGCGAGCGCGAGCTCGGCCTCGTCGAGCGGATCTTCCTCTTGCGGCGGACGGTCGGGTTCCGCGACGCGAACGTGAACTCGACGGCGCGCCTCGCGCGGACGCTGAAGGAGCTCCGCGTCGACGCGGGCGCGTCGATCTGGCGGCCGGGGGATCGCGCCACGAAGACGATCTTCCCCGTGAAGGGCGAGATGGACCTCGTGTGGCGCGACGCGGACGGCCGCCGCCGGGTCCAGGTGGTCGGCCCGGGCTACGTCGTGGGCGGGGCGGAGGCGATCTCGAATCGACCGCGGTGGAACGAGCTCGTCACGACCGAGCCGTCCGTCTACCTGGAGGGGAGCCGCGAGGCGCTCATCGACATGCTCGAGGACGACATCGAGGTCGGGCTCCAGTTCCTGTCCATGCTCGCGGGGGGCCTCCTGACGACGTGGGATCGACGGGCCGACGCCGACGCCGCTCGTTCGCCGGCGGGCTGAGCGGGCGGACGGGCGCGAGCCCCGCGCCGCGCGCGCGCGTCGTCGGCCGCGCCGACGGCGGCCGTGACCGCCCGCGGTGACCGTGCTATTCGCCGCGTCGATGCCGGTGACCGAACGCGAGCCCGTCTCGTCGCGCCTGATGCGCGCGCTCTCGCGCGGGCCGCAGCCGTCGGCGCAGCGCTTCGAGGCGCCCGAGATCTACGGGCGGGAGGCGATCTCGCGGATCGCGCGGGCGCTCCCTCCGGTCGAGCGCCTCTACGCCAACGTCCGCTTCTCGATCCTCCGGCCGAAGCTCCTCAGCGTCATGGATCTCCTGCTCCCCGACGAGGGGCGCATCCTCGACATCGGCTGCGGCTTCGGCCTCTTCGCCGCCTACTTCGGACAGACGCAGCCCGAGCGACGGATCGTCGGCGTCGACCCGAACGCGCGGCGGATCGCCATGGCCGAGCGCGTGTCCGAGGCGGTCGGGCTCGTCGGCAACACCTTCCTCGCCGGCGACGCGCGCGACGTGCCCCTCCAGGGGACGTTCGAGGGGGCCTACGTCCTCGACGTGATGCACCACATCCCCGAGGAGGATCAGCTCCCGATGCTCACGCGCCTCCGCGATCTGCTGGCGCCGCGCGGGGTGCTCGTCGTGAAGGACATCACGACCGTGCCGGCGTTCGGCCTCGAGTTCACGCGCCTGCTCGACCGGGTGATGGTGGGCTGGGACGAGCCGCTCCGCTACCGCCATCACCGCGAGTGGGGCGAGATGCTCGCGTCGCTCGGCTTCCACGTGCGCATGGTGCGCGTCCCCGACGTGCTGCCGTACCCGCACGTCGTGATCGCGGCGACGAAGCGCTGACGAAGGCGCCCCGCTCGGCTCAGAGCGAGCCCTTGGTCGATGGGATCCCCGAGGCCCGAGGGTCCAGCGCGGTCGCGGCGCGGAGCGCGCGGGCGAACGCCTTGAAGCAGATCTCCGTCATGTGGTGGAGGTTCGTCCCCGCGTGGAGCACGACGTGGAGGTTGGCCGCGGCGCCCCGGGCGAAGGCCTCGAAGAAGACCTCCGCGAGCTCGGTGTCCCAGTCGCCGATCTTGGCCTTGGGCATCGGGACCTCCCAGACGAAATACGGCCGGCCGGACAGGTCGATCGCGCAGGTCGCGCGCGCCTCGTCCATCGGGAGCGTCGCCGCGCCGTAGCGGGCGATGCCGGCTTTGTCGCCGAGGGCGGCGGCGACCGCGCGGCCGAGGACGATCCCGACGTCCTCCGTCGTGTGGTGGCCGTCGATCTCGACGTCGCCCGTCGCCTTCACCACGAGATCGAAGAGGCCGTGCTTCCCGATCTGGTCGAGCATGTGCGAGAGGAACGGGATCGGCGTCTCGATCTGGTTCTGCCCGCTGCCGTCGAGCCCGATCTCCACGACGATCGACGTCTCCTTGGTGGTCCGCTCTTCTCGACCCAGGCGCACGGCCCGCATTGGACCACGGCGCCCGGCGATCACCAAAGATTGCGGCGCGCGTCGCCGATCCTCTATCGTCCTCGCGTGACGCAGGATCCTCGCGGCGATGAGGACGGGTACGGCGAGCTCGACGCGGCGTCGCGGCACCTGATCGAGCAGTACGGCCGGCCGTTCGTCCAGGGGGACATCCTCTTCCGCGAAGGCGAGCCGGCGACGCACGCCTACTTGCTCCAGCAGGGGCGGGTGCGGCTGCTCAAGCGCGTCCGCATGGTCGAGCGCAGCCTGTCGGTCCTCCGCCCGGGCGACCTCTTCGGCGAGGGTGCGATCGTCGACGGCGCGGTCCGCATGTCGACGGCGGTCGCGCTCTCCGATGGGATCACGCTGTCGATCGACCGGCCCGCGCTCCGGAGCATCGTCGAGCGTTATCCACAGCTCGCGGAGCGCATCGTCACGCAGCTCGTGCGCCGCCTCCGCGATGCCGAGGACCAGATCGAGGTGCTCATGCTCCGCGACACCCAGTCGAAGGTCGTGAGCGCCCTGCTCAAGATGGCGAAGAACCAGCCGGGGCCGCTCGAGCTCACGGTCTCGCCCGTGGACCTGTCGAGCCGCGTGGGCCTCGACGTCGAGACGGTGAAGCGCACGGTCCAGCGACTCCGCGACCAGCAGTACCTCCGGATCGTCGGCGAGCGGGTCGAGATCCCCGACGTGGACGCGCTGCGCCGTCTCTACGCCCTCCTGGGGACAAAAGACGAGCTCCGCGGCGAGCGCTGACGAGCTGAGGTCTTGGTTGAAGGGTGTTATGGAAGCGCCCTTCATCGCTCAGGTACCGGCGAGTCAACATTGATGACGCGTCGCATCAATCGGGGTGGATCGAGGGCGTCCCGGAGGCGAAAAAACCGAGGAGTCACGGGCCCTTGGTACGGTACCGTTCAGGGTTGACGACGGAGAAGGGCTGGGGTACTCCCCGACGCCTACGACCCCATGCGCGTGCGCTCGCCCCAGCCCTCCCGAGTCGCAGCACCTCGCGCCGCCGCCGCGCGACGGCCGGCGTTGCGTCCGCTGGGAGCGGCGGTCATGGGCGCGGCGATCGCCCTGGCCGCGTGCGCCGGCGGCAAAGCGCAGCAGCCCGGAGCCCAGAGCCCGGAGCGCCAGAGCGACGCCGAGTACGACATCGCTCGCGACCTCTTCCAGAAGGGCAACACCCGCGTCGCGCTCGACCACGTCCAGAAGGCCGTCTCGCTGAACGAGGAGAACGACAAGGCCCACTACTTGATGGCGGCCATCCTGCTCGCGTTCTGCTCGGGGCCGAGCGCGTTCGACGCGCCGGACTGCAGGCTCGGCGAGATCGAGAAGAGCGCCCGCGCCGCCCTCAAGTTCAACCCGGACTTCCGCGACGCGAAGAACCTGCTCGGGCAGGTCCTCATCAACGAGAAGAAGTACCGGGAGGCGATCGGCGTCCTCGAGCCCCTGACCAAGGACCCCGCGTACGTGCACCCGTACCTGGCGTGGGGCAACCTCGGCTGGGCGCAGGTCCTCGACGGCCAGCTCGACGCCGGCATCGCCTCGCTCCGGAACGCCGTCACCGAGCCCCGCTTCTGCGTCGGGCACTACCGGTTGGGCGTCGCCTTCGAGAAGAAGGGCGACGCCGGTCAGGCCGAGCAGAGCTTCACGAGCGCCGTGTCGGTCGACGATCCGCAGTGCACCGCGCTCCAGGACGCCTGGGAGGCGCGGGCGCGCGTGCGCCTCAAGCTCGGCAAGGCCGCGGAGGCGCGCTCCGACTACGAGCGCTGCGCCGAGATCTCCAAGGAGACGCAGACCGGGAAGACGTGTGTCCGCGAGCTCGCGAAGATGGCCGGCGCGCCGTCGTCGCCGGCGAGCGTCAACGGCGGGGCGGCCCGCGCGCGAGCCACCCACGCGGACGTGGGGCTCCTCTCCTCGACCGCCGCGCGCTGAACGCCGAGAAGTGAACCCAAGCGAAATGACGAGGAAGACGTGAGCGGAATCGAGACGGTCGGAACCACCCTGCGACAGCAGCGCGAGAAGAAGCGCATGGGGCTCGCCGAGGTGTCGCGCGTCACGCGCATTCCCATGGCCACCCTCGAATCCATCGAGCAGGACCACTTCGACGATCTCCCCGGCGAGGTCTTCGTGAAGGGCTTCCTGAAGTCCTACGCCCAGACGCTGGGCCTCTTGCCCGAGGACATCGTCGCCCGCTACGCGGCGAGCCGCCGCGTGGCCATGGTCACTCCGCTCCCGGTCGCGTCGCCCGTCCAGGCCGCGCGCGAGGGCCAGGGGCGCCGCTTCGGCGTCGCGATCGCCCTCGTGCTCCTGCTCATCCTGTTCACGCTCGCGCTCTCGATCGTCCTGAAGCCGCGCGGCCGTGACATGCCGTCGGAGCTGTCGCAGAGCACGTCCCGCGCTATCACCATCGGGTGATCCGGCGCATCGACTCCGCGGCGCTGCTCGTGCGGAGCGTTCCGTACGGCGAAGCGGACGTCATCGCCACGTTCTTCACGCGCGAGAGCGGAAAGCTCTCGGCGATCGTCCGCGGGGCGCGGCGGTCGACCAAGCGGTTCGCCGGCGCCCTCGAGCCGATCCACGGGCTGACCGTGACGCTCGAGGACAAGGGCAAGGAGCTCTGCGTCCTCAAGGAGGCGCGGATCGTGCGCCCGCGCGCCGGCATCGCCGCGAGCCTCGAGGCGATGGAGGCGGCCGGGCAGGCGCTCCGCTGGGTCCGTCACCTCTGCCCCGCGCGCACGCCGGAGCCGGCGGCGTGGAGGTCGCTCGAGGAGCTCTTCGACGCGCTGGACGCCGCGGACGCCCGCGAGACGCGGCGGCACCTCGCCATCTTCGGCCTGCGGCTCCTGACGGACATGGGCTACGCCCTCGAGCTCGATCGCTGCGTCCGCTGCGGGCGGGCCTGCCCGGAGGGGCGCTCGGCGTTCGTGGACGCCGCCGGCGGCGGGATCGTCTGCACGAGCTGCGGGGGCGCCCGGCGGACGATCGGCGGCGAGCTCCGGGCGCTCGCGTCGCGCGCGCAGCGCGGCGAGCCCGTCTCGCTCTCGTGGGAGCTCGCCGGGACGCTCATCGACGTGGCCGAGGACGCGATGGCCGCCCACGCGGGCTTCGACCCGGGCTCGCCCTCGACGCGCGCCTGACCGCGACGCGCCGCGGCGCGCCGCACGGATCTTGTGGGAACGGCCGATCCGAAGGAACATCGGCGCGGTGAGCACAGCCTTCGACGTCGCGTGTTTCGGCGAGCTTCTGTGGGACTTCTACGAGGCCGAGTCGAAGGCGGACTCGGGCGGCAAGGCCGGAGACAAGGAGCCGATCGCGCGGCAGTTCCGGCGGGAGCTCGGGGGCGCGTCGGCCAACGTCGCGGCGACGCTCGGGCGCCTCGGCGTGAAGGTCGCCGCGATCGGCGGCGTGGGCGGCGACAAGCTGGGCGCGGCTCTCGACGCCGCGCTCGCCGCGGCCGGCGTCGAGACCGGGCACCTCGTCCGCCTCGGCGCGCCGACGGGCATCACGTTCGTCAGCCTCAACGCCGCCGGCGACGCCTCGTTCCTCCCGTACCGCGGCGCGGACGTCCGGCTGGGGGAGGACGACGTCACCGCGGCGATGGCCAAGGCGCGCTTCGCCCTCGTCTCGTCGACCAGCATGCTCGCGAGCACGCGGGCGGCGACGGAGAAGTTCCTCGCCGCCGTGGAGAAGGCGAAGGGCGCGATCGTCGTCGACCTCAACGCGCGCGCGCACCTCTGGGACGACGCCGACGAGATGCGGAGCGCCGCCAAGGCGCTCGTCGCGCGCGCCGCGCTGGTCAAGGGCTCGGAGCGCGACCTGAACGCGCTCGCCGGCAAGCGCGGGATGAGCTGGCTCGACGAGAACGCGAAGCACGCCACCTGGGTGCTCACGCGCGGCGAGAACGGCGCGGCCGCGGTGGGCGCGCACGGGCAGGCGACCGCGCCGACCAAGCGCGTCCGTTGCCTCGACCGCTCGGGCGGCGGCGACGCGTTCATCGCCGGCGTGCTCGCGGTGCTCGTGAAGGCCGGCGCCAAGCCGGGCGCCGCCGAGTGGAAGGACGCGAAGCTCTGGACGCGCGCGCTCGAGGTCGGTCACCTCCTCGGGGCCAAGGCCGTGGCCGCGCTCGGGGCGACCGCGGGGCTCGTCGCGCTCGACGACGTCAAGCCGCGCCTCTCCGCGCCGAAGAAGGGCTGATCCAAGAAAGCGTGATCGCGGCGCGCGGGGCGTTATAAGAGCGGGGCATGCAGGACCCTCGGACGCGCTGCAAGGCCGTGCGCTCCCCGCGCGGCGCGAAGGTGACGGAGATCGACTGGGGCGACGGCCACAAGGGCGTCTACCCGCACGCGATCCTCCGCGGCTACTGCCCGTGCGCGGGGTGCCAGGGCCACTCGGGGACGATCTCGTTCATCGAGCCGAGCGGCGACATCCAGCTGGAGCTCGATCAGATCGAGCCCGTCGGGAACTACGCGCTCCGGCTCGTCTGGTTCGACGGCCACGGCAGCGGTCTCTACTCGTACAAGTACCTGCGCGCGCTCTGCCATTGCGACGAGTGCCGGCCGGGCGTCACGAAGGACGAGCGCGGTGAGCTCCCGCGCATGTGAGCCATGACGGAGCCCGAGTCGGGGGAGAACGCCGCGGCGCGCGACGCGCGCGCGGCCGTGAGCTCGGCCGCCGGCGAGAAGGCCGCCGGCGCGTCGGCCGCCGGCGAGAAGGCCGCCGGCGCGTCGGCCGCCGGCGAGAAGGAGCGCGAGAAGATCGTCGGCCGCGCGGGCGTCGTCGGCGCGGGCACGTTGCTCTCGCGCGTCCTCGGCTTCGGGCGCGACGCGGTCATCGCCGCGCTCTTCACGCGCCGGGAGACCGACGCGTTCTGGGTCGCGCTGACCATCCCCAACGCGCTCCGGCAGCTGCTCGCCGAGGGCGCCGTCTCGAGCGCGGTGGTGCCCGTCCTCAGCGAGCGCCTGACGAAGGGCGGCGACGACGCCGGCCGCCGCTTCTTCGCGCGCGCGCGCGGCGTGTCGCTCGCGGCGCTCGTCGTCGTCACGGTCCTCGGCGTCGTCTTCGCCCGCGAGCTCACGTGGCTCTTCGCGTCGGGCTACTCGGACGCGGCGGCCGGCACCGACGCCGCGCCGGCGGGGGACGCGCCGGGAGCGGGCGACAAGCTCGCGCTGACGGCCAGCCTGACGCGCGTGATGTTCCCGTACATCCTCTTCATGGGCACCGCGGCGCTCGGCATGGCCGCGCTGAACGCCAAGCGCCGCTTCGCCGTCGCGGCGTTCGCGCCCGCCCTCTTCAGCGTCGGCATCGTCGGCGCGGCGTTCGCGCTCCGCGGGCCGCTCGCGGAGCGCGGCGTCGATCCGTCGATGGCGCTCGCGATCGGCGTCCTCGCCGGCGGCGTGCTCCAGGTGACGGCGCAGGTCCCGGCGCTGCGCAAGATCGGCTACGTCTCGCGCCCCGTCTTCGATCTCCGCGACCCGCACGTCCGCGAGATGCTCCGGCGGATCGTCCCGATGACGTTCGGCCTCGGCGTCTACTACGTCGATCTCGTGCTGTCGCGACGCTTCCTCTCGGAGCTCGGCGAGGGCGCGCAGAGCTGGTTCTCCTGGGCGTCGCGCCTCTGCGACCTGCCGCAAGGGATCTTCGTCATGGCGCTCTCGAGCGCGACCCTCCCGTCGCTCGCGACGTTCGCGGCGAAGGGCGAGACCGACGAGCTCGTCGCGACCTGGGCCCACGGCATGCGCCTGGCGATGTTCGTCGCCATCCCATGCAGCGTCGCGCTCGTCGTCCTCGGTGAGCCGCTCGTCGTCCTGCTCTTCGAGCGCGGGCACTTCGACGCCGAGTCGTCGCGCCAGACCGCGCGCGCGCTCGCGTGGCAGGGCGGGGCGATCTTCACCGTGGCGGCGACGCGCCAGCTCGTCCCCGCGTTCCACGCCCTCGGCGACACGCGGACGCCGGTGGTCGTCAGCGCGATCGATCTCGTCGCCTTCGTCCTGCTCGCGCTCGCGCTCCGCGGGCCGCTCGGCCACGTCGGGATCAGCGTCGCGGTGGCCGGCTCGAGCGCCGTCCAGATGCTCTTGCTCCTGTACGGCCTGCGGAGGCGCGTCGGGTCCCTCCGCGGCGGCGAGATCGCGTCCTCCGCGGCCCGCGTCGTCGCCGCCTCGGCGATCGCCGGCGCCGCGAGCGGCGCGCTCGCGC
>JAHBWF010000246.1 GCA_019637105.1 Labilithrix sp. | reverse complement strand
TCGGCGAGGCACGTCGCGGCGCCGCAGGCGTCCGCGCGACCGGCGACGCCCTCCCGTCCCGCCGCGTCGGCCTCGGCGAAGCCGGCGAGGCCTTCGGCCGAGTGCGAGAACCCGTTCACCGTCGACGCGAGCGGCGTCAAGCGCCCCAAGCCCCAGTGCTTCGGGCGCTGAGTCGGTCGAGCGCGCCGCGCGCCGGCGCGCGAGTTTCGGTCACCGGAGCCCGCGTTCCCGTATAGTGAGGTGTGATGCTCTCTCGTGCTCGCGCGCTCCTCGCCCTCGCGGCGGTGGGGGTCTCGCTCGCCGCGTCCAGCCCCGCGACGGCGGACGACGCCTCGTGCATCCCGTCGTACGAGCAGACCCAGACGTTGCGCCGCGCCGGCAAGCTCCGCGAGGCGCGCTCCGAGGCGGCGAAGTGCGCGAGCGATTCGTGTCCGGCCGTCCTCGCGCGCGACTGCACGAAGTGGCTCGCCGAGCTCGATCAGAGCATCCCCACCGTGGTCTTCGACGTGAAGAGCGCTTCGGGCGAGGAGCTCACGAACGTCCGCGTGCTCGTCGACGGCAAGCCGCTGCTCGACACGCTCGACGGCAAGAGCGTCACGCTCGACGTCGGCCCGCACACGTTCCGCTTCGAGTCGACCGAGGGCAAGGGGCTCCCCGCGGAGCAGACGACCGTCATCCACGAGGGCACGAAGAACCGGACGATCGCCGTCACGCTCGCGTCGCCGGGCGGCGCGGCGCCGGCCCCGTCGTCGTCGTCGTCGTCGTCGTCGCGGCCCGTCCCGATCACGAGCTGGATCTTCGGCGGCGCCGCGCTCGTTTCGCTCGGCGCGGGCACGGTGTTCGCGCTCCGCGGCTCCTCGAAGGAGAGCGACCTCGACGCGTGCAAGCCGGCGTGCGGCGCGGACGCGGTGAACGACGTCTCGACGACGTACGCGGTCGCCGACGTCCTCCTGACGGCCGGCGTCGTCTCGGCGATCGCCGCCGTCGCCATCTTCGTCACCCGGCCGGAGGTCGCGGAGCCGGCTCGGACCACGGCGGGCCTCGTCCGCCGTCGCGGCTTCACCTTCGAGTTCTGAGCGATGTCGAGAAGGCCGGCATCGGGGAGAGGGCCACGACGATGACGATGAGCATCGGCGCTCACCCGGCGCTGCAGGGCTTCCAGATCCTCCAAGAGCTCTCGACCGAGCGAGGCAACAAGACGTTCCTCGCGCGCAGCAAGAGCGGGAGCGTCGTCGCGATCAAGGTGCTCGCGGCGCACGCGATCTCGGAGGAGGCGACGTCGGCGCTGTCGAAGGAGGCCTCGCTCGGCGCCCGCCTCACGCACGAGGCGATCCTCCAGACGCGCTCGATGGTCCTCGCGGAGGACTTCGCCGCGGTGGTGACGGAGTTCGTGCCCGGCATCTCGCTCCAGCGGCTCCTCCGCTTCGCGACGGGCCGCGGCGTTCGGCTCCCGGACGCGTGCGCCTGGTACGTCCTCGAGCGTGTCCTCGCGGCGCTCGCGTCGGCGCACGCGCAGAAGGACGCGTCGGGCGCCGCGCAGCCCGTGCTCCATCGCGGCGTGTCGCCGTCGAGCGTGGTCGTCGGCTGGGACGGCACCGTGAAGATGAGCGACTTCGGTCTCGTGCGGATGCGGCAGATCGCGTCGCCCTCGTCCGCCGTCGCGTCGGCCGACAGGGACCTCCCGGCGGTGATGGCGCCGGAGGAGACGCGCGGCGACAAGCCCGACGCGCGCGCCGACGTCTTCTGCGCGGCGCTGCTCGCGGTGCGCCTCGCGACGGGCCGCACGCCCTACGCGCGCTTCCGCAAGTCGCGCTCCGAGATGACGCTCGCGATGTCCGAGGGCAACGTCGCGCGTCTCGCGCAGACGCGGCCCGACCTCCCGGAGAGGCTCCGCGGCGCGATCGACGCCGCGCTCGAGCCCGATCGCGACAAGCGCACGACGACCGCCGAAGAGCTCCTCGCGGCGCTGCGCGCCGACGTCGACGTCGCGCGCGGCAAGGCGGCGCTCGCGAAGCTCCTCGGGCGGTGGCGCGAGGCGCTGGAGACGTCGGTCACGCCGTGGGAGCGGCGCGCCTCGATCCCCGACGACGTCCCCGAGGAGGAGACGGGGCTGATGAAGGCCGGGACGCTGGCGCTCTCGACGCCGGACGAGCGGCCGAGCGACGCCGCGCTCGTCAGCGCCGCCGACGTGCCGGACGAGCCCTGGAAGAAGGACCAGGTCCCCGCGGAGGAGATCGCGCTCACCCCCACCGATCCCGTCGCGAGCCTCTCGCGCCTCGGCTCGATCGCGCCGGACGCCCTCGTCATGCCGCTCCCGGCGATGCGCATCACGATGCCGGAGCTCCCGACGTACGGCGGCCCCGCCGTCAACGTGCCGCTCCCGCCGCCGAAGCGCGGGGTCTTCACCGGCGGCGTCGCCGCGGCGGTCATCGCGACGATGTTCGTCGTGCTGCTCGGCGGGGCGTACATGCTCTTCCGGTGGCTGCTCGGCGGTTGACGCGGCGCGCGCCGGCGCGCGTGCTCGATCAGGCGGCCCTCACCGGCTGCTCGCGCGCGCGTCCGGATCGCGCGGGGCCCCGGGCGGTCGCGGCGCGCAAAATCGCTGCATGGCGTCGCCGCGTCAGGTAGGCTCGGCGCGCGTGCTCGTGAGCTTCCGGACACGGCTTCGCTGTTCGGCCGTCCTCTTCGTCACCGTCGTCGTGGGCGCGGCGCTCTCGACCACCGACGCCCACGCGATCCGGCCGTTCATCACCGACGATGCGCGCACGGTCGGGCAGGGGCGCCTCCAGATCGAGACGTACTGGCGCCGCGATCGTGAGAGCCTCCAGCACTGGATGCTCCCGGCGGTCGGCCCGACGCCTTGGTTCGAGCTGACGCTCGGCGGAGTTCACGGTCTCGCGCCGCTCGGTCAACGGCCCGACCGCCCTCGGTACGCGCTCGGAGGGCCGATCGCGCAGGGGAAGTTCCTCCTCCACGACGCCGTCCCCAACGATCTCCCCGGAGTGGGGGTCGTGGTCGGGGGCCAACCCCCTGCGGGACGCGGCGGCTTCGAGGCGCCCGGATGGAGCGGCTTCACCTACCTCGCGGTGACGCAGGCCTTCTTCAAGGAAGACGATTTCCTGATCCACGGCAACGTCGGCCTCTCCGCCATCTCGGCCCCTGGCATCGATCCCGCGAAGGTCACCTGGGGGATCGGCACGCAGGTCGAGACGCTCTTCGACTTCCACCTCATCGGCGAGATCTTCTCCGGCGATCCGTACGCCGTGGGAGCGGGAGGCGCGTACCAGACGGGCTTCCGGCAGATCTTCAACGACCACATCCAGCTCGACTTCACGTTCGGCGGCGGCCTCTGGGGCGACATCCTCCCCGTGTGGTTCTCGAGCGGCGTCCGGATCGTCAGCCACGAGCTCTGGTGACGAGCCGCGCCCCGCGTCGGTGAGCGCCGGGGGTCGCGCCGCGGGTGGCGACGCGTCCTACATCCACGCATCGATCCGCGCCGCGAAGTTGGTCCTCCGTGGTCGACTCGTTTACGCCCGGGGAGGTCATGATGGACGCTCGACACGACCTCGTTCGAACGGCAGAGAGCTACGAGGCGCCGCCGCCGCGCGATCGACTGCCCACGCTCCCCGAGGACCTCTCCGAGTACGCGTGGATCCACACGGGCCCGCCGAGCTGGTCCGACGGTGACCGAGGCGCCGCGAGCGCCTCCGCGCCCGTCGCGGTGGCCTCCGCGCTCGACGATGCGGGCGCCGGCCTGCTCGTCGACTTCTGGCACAGCGACGTCCCGAAGGTCGTGGCGTACGTCGAGTCCGTCGCCGATCCGAGCGAGGCGCGCGTCCTCGAGCTCCTCGACGGCCGCGCGACCATCGGCGTGCTGCTCGAGACCTCCGGCCTGGCGCTCCCCGACGTGCTCGGACCGCTCTCCGAGCTCTGCGCGCGCGGCGTCGTCGCGCTCGATCGCTCGCAGCGCCTCCCGCGCTGACGCGCCTTCTTCGCCGCCGGCCGCCGGCCGCCGCAGGCGATGCTCGGGGGGTGAGCCCGTCGAGGCGGAGGCTCGCCGGCGTCCAGACCGCCTCGAGCTGCCGCAGCGGGAAGTCACGGGTATCGCCCGCCATCGGATCCGCCGCTCGCACGGACGCGCCGTCGCGTCGAACGCGGGCCCGCCGTCGCGCGCGCGCGCTCAGCCCGGCGAGCTCCGTGCGCGCGCGAGGCGCGCGCGGATCGCCTCGACGTGCGCCGGGTCGCGCTCGAAGCCGAGGTAGCGGCGCCCGAGCTCCCGGGCCGCGAGGAGCGTCGTTCCGCTCCCGGCGAACGGGTCGAGCACCCGGTGCCCTTCGGCGGTGGTCAGCTCGATGAGCGCCTTCATGAGGCGCAGCGGCTTCTGGTTCGGGTGCAGGCCGCCCTCGCGCGGCTCGAGCCCGCACTCGATCACGTTGTCGACGTGGTCGAAGTACCGCGAGAAGGCCTCCTGGTTGAACGCGCCGACCTCGTGCTCGATCACGTTGTCGGCGATCGTGATCCGGTAAGGCTTGAAGCACCAGATGATCGGCTCGAACGTCGGCCGCAGGTTCCCGAGTCGCCACCCCGCCCATCGCCGTGCGCGCTCGGCGTCGCCTCGCCGCTCGAAGACGATGCTGAGCCGCTGCGCGCGATGCACGGCTTGAGGTCGAAGCCACCCGAGCATGTCCCGGAAGTTGAAGCCGGCGTCCTCGAGGGCGGTCACGCACCGCGGCGCGTAGCGCCGGCCCGCGAAGACGACGGCGGACCCGCCCGGCTTCAGCACGCGCAGCCACTCGCCCGCCCACCTGGCGCACCACTCGTAGTACTCGCGGGGGATGCTGCCGTCGGCTTCGGACCAGCCGTTGATCGGCTTGCCGCGTCTCTTGAAGACGGCGCCCGCGCGTCCTTGCGCGGGGCTCTGCCCGAGGAGGGCCGAGTTCGTGTTGTCGTGGAGCACGTCCCACGCGTCGGCGCCGATCCCGTAGGGGATGTCGCTCAGGATGAGGTGGACGGAGTCGTCGGGCAGGTCGCGGATCCGATCCACGCAGTCGCCCGCGACGTGCCCCGGCCCCTCCGGACCGAAGGGATCGTCGGCGGAGCGGGACTTGCGCGGTGATTCGGCGTTTGCCATGAAGGCGGTCTCTCTTGCGGAGCGTGGTCCGGCGAGCCGACCTCGTCCCGTCGCCGCGCGTGACTCCTCGACAGCTCGGTACGGCGGGCCGCGCGAAGCGTCAAGCGGGCCTCCCCTCGCGTGAAGGGAGGGCTCGCGGGCGCGGCCACGCTCACGCGCCGCCGCGAGACCGCCGCGCCGTCGCCGTCGGCGGCACGCGCTCGTCGCCGCTCGCAGGCAGCGCCGCGAGGGCCAGCTCGGCGACGGCGCGGAGCTCGGCGCGCGAGGCGCCGTCGCGCGCCTGCACGGACATGCCCTGGAAGACGGTGGCCACGTACTTCGCCAGGGCCCGCGGGTCGGCGTCCTTCGGCAGCTCGCCGTCGACGACCGCGCTCGCGAACCGTCGCTCCAAAAACTTCTCGTTGGCGATGCGCTGCCTCCGCATCGCCGCCTCCACGGCGGCCGACCCGGGCCCGCAGTTCGTCGCCGCCGAGATGACCATGCAGCCGCGCGGCTTGCCCTTGGCCGTGAAGGCCTCCGTCGCGCCGTAGAGCAGCTTCTCGACCATCGCGCGCGCCCCCCGCACGCCCTCGAGGTCGTCCGGATCGAGCGCGCCGTACGCCGCGTCGTACCTCTCGACCGCCTCGAAGAAGAGCTTCTCCTTGCTCCCGAACGCCGCGTAGAAGCTCGCCGGCGCGATGCCGAGCGCCGAGGTCAGATCGGCGAGCGAGGTCGTCTCGTAGCCGCGCGCCCAGAAGAGCTCCATCGCGATCTCCAGCGCCTCGTCACGGTCGAAGCCGCGAGGCCGTCCGCGCGCGCCCCGGGAGGGTTCTTTCATGGTCGATCCATAAATGCCTTGACCCGGGCCGGCAAGTCGGACATTTCTGTAGTGATCGATACAGAAATGACGCCCATGATGCGATCTCACGACGGCCTCGTCCTCCTCCTCTCCCTCCTGCTCGCGGCGTGCGCGGCGTCGCGCTCGTCGCGCGGCGCCTCCGAGGCGCCCTCGGTCGTGGCCGAGGACGCCGCCCTGGCGCGCCGCCTCGACGAGACGTTGGACGCAGCGCTCCGCGAGCGTCGCGTCGTCGGCGCCGTCGTGCTCGTCGCGCGCGACGGGCGGCTCGTCTACGGCCGCGCCGCCGGCCTCGCCGATCGCGAGCGCGGCGTCGCCATGCGCGAGGACACGCTCTTCCGCTACGCGTCCGTCACGAAGCCGTTCGTGGCCGCGGCGGCGCTCTCGCTCGTCGAGCGCGGCGCGCTCCGGCTCGACGATCCGATCACGCGCTTCTTGCCCGACTTCCGGCCGCGCCTCGAGGACGGGACGGCGCCCGCGATCACGGTGCGCCAGCTCCTCACGCACACGAGCGGGCTCGGTTACTCGCACACGGAGCCGGAGGACGGCCCGTACCATCGGGCCGGTGTCTCGGACGGCCTGGACGCGCCGGGGCGCTCGTTCGAAGACAACGCGCGGCGGCTCGTCTCGGTGCCGCTGCGCGCGCGGCCGGGGACGGCCTTTCGCTACTCGCTCTCGACCGACGTGCTCGGCGAGGTCGTGGCGCGCGCGTCGGGCAGCCCCCTCCCGGAGGCGGTGGCCCGGCTCGTCGCCGCGCCGCTCGGGCTGCGAGACGCCGGCTTCACCGTGACCGACCCGAGCCGGCTCGCCGCGGCCTACGCGGACGGGCGTGACGGCCCCGTCCGGATGGAAGACGGCCATCGCGTACCGTTCGCGGCGTCGGCGGCCGTCTTCGCGCCGTCGCGCGCCTTCGACCGGCGCTCGTACCCGTCGGGCGGCGCCGGCATGGTGGGGACCGCTCACGATCTGCTCACGTTCCTCGAGGCGCTTCGTCGGGGCGACGCGCGGCTCCTCTCCCCGGAGAGCGCGCGCCGAGCGATGCAGGATCAGCTCGGCGACGCCGACACCTCGGAGCTCGGCGAGGGGATGGGCTTCGGGTTCGTCGGGGCGGTCGTCGTCGATCGCGCGCGCGCGCGCAGCGCCGCGCGCCCCGGCACGGTTCGCTGGGGCGGCATCTACGGCCACACGTGGTTCATCGACCCCGTCGAGAAGCTCACGGTCGTCCTCATGACCAACACGACGCTCGAAGGCATGAGCGGCAGGCTCTCCACGGAGCTCGAGCGCGCCGTCTACGGACGCTGACGCCGAGCTCCGCGAACGCCCTCAGCGCCCGTAGGCGCCGAGGACGTGCAGCGGCTGGGGCGTCGGAGGCCCGCCCGCGGCGACGCGGTCCACGACGGCCTTGAGGGCGCGGGTCGCCTCGAGCGCGGGCAGGGGATTGTCGCGGCCGTCCGCCAGCTCCACCAACCCCACGAACTCGGCCGTCTCGGCCACGCGGAAGTAGGTGAAGCGGAGCCCCTCGGGGCGCTCGTCGCGCAGCCCGGCGAAGGCGGCCTCCACGGCGCGGACCACGGTCTGGACGTCGTCGTCGGCCACGTGGTACCGAAGCATCAGCGTAGTCATCGTCTCTCCTCGTTTCCTTCGGGCGTTTTCGGTTGCCACCTCGATGACGACCCGAAGGGACGAAAGGTGACCGATGACGGAGAAGAAGCGTCTCGCCGACGAGTTCGAGCGCGCGCGCGTCCACTTGCGCGCCGTGGCGTTCCGCTTGCTGGGCTCGGTGGACGACGCCGACGACGCCGTGCAGGAAGCCTGGCTGCGAGCGTCCGGCGCCGATCTGGCCGCCGTCGCGAACCTCCCGGGCTGGCTCACCACCGTCGTGAGCCGCATCTGCCTGGACAGCCTCAAGGCGCGACGCCGGCAACGCTCGGCGTGGCGGCCGCGCGACGAGCCGGACGCCGCCCCCTCTCCGACGCTCGAAGAGCAGCACCTCTTCGCCGAGTCGGTCGGCCTGGCGATGCTCGTCGTCCTCGAGAGGCTCGGCCCGCTCGAACGGGTCGCCTTCGTGCTCCACGACCTGCTCTCCGTTCCGTTCGACGAGATCGCCGTGGTGGTCGATCGCTCCGCCGTCGCGACGAAGAAGCTGGCCAGCCGCGCCCGTCGTCGCGTCTACGGCGTGGAGCCGCCCTCCGAGCGCTTCGCCGCACATCGCGAGGTCGTCGAAGCGTTCCTCGCGGCCGCTCGGGCCGGAGACGTGGACGCGCTCGTCGCCGTGCTCGCGCCGGACGTCGTCCGCCGCGTGGATCACGCCGCGCGTGACGAGGGCGTGGCCGTCGAGCTCTCGGGCGCGGAGTCGGTCGCCGAGGAGACCGCGAGGAACGCGGCGAGGGCGGCGTTCGCGCGGCCCGCGCTCGTGGACGGCGCGGTGGGCGCGGTCGTGGCCCCGCTCGGTCGTCTGCGCTTCGTCCTGAAGCTCTCCGTCCGCGGCGGGCGCGTCGCGTCGCTCGAGGTGCTCGGCGACCGTGAGACGCTCCGGGGCGTCGAGCTGGTCGTCTTGCGCGCCTGAGCGCGCCTCGTCGCCCGGTCACGGCGCCCCTCCGCGACCGTCCGCGGGAGGCCACTCGACGCGCCGTCCCGTCTCGGACGACTCGACGAGCGCCTCCAGCAGCCGCCGCAGCCGCGCGGCGTCGTCGAAGGTGGGGACGAGCGGGTGCGTCGAAGCTCCCGCGAACGCCGCGTACAGCTCCGCGACCTGACGAGCATCGTCGGAGAGCTCGCCCGTGGGCGGCGCGGCGTCCGACTCGGGCACGGCGATCGGCGCGAGCGGGTGACCGTCGCCCCGCGCGCCGCGCAGAGAGAAGTCGGGGCCGACCTCGACGTCTCCTTCCGTGCCGGTGAGCGTCCACGTGACGTTGCTCCCGTTGCGCTTGCCGGCCTCGATCCTCACCGAGAGGATCGCGCCCGAGCGCAGCGCGCCGACCACGGCGATCTGATCCGGCGCCGTCACGGGGATGACCTCGCCGGTCTCCTCGATCGTCGTCTCCGAGAACTGACGCGCGACGAGCGCCGAGAAGCTGGCGGGATCGCCGACGACCGAGAGCGCGGCGTCGAGGAAGTGCGCCGTCATCGTGTGGAGCGCGTTGGCGCCGTTCTCGACGTCGGCGGTGTACGCGCGCGCCCGCTCTCGCCTCGCGCCGAGCAGCGGCACCGCGCCGTGCACGTGAATCGAGCGCAGCGCGCCGAGGTAGCCCTCGTGGAGGAGCCGGCGGAGGTGCGTCACGCCCGGCGCGAACCTCCGCTGGAGGCCCGCGACCGTGCGAACGCCGGCCTCGCGCGCGAGCGCCGCCAGCTCCGTCGTGTCGGCGGCCGAGGGGCCGACCGGCCACTCGCAGAAGACCTGCTTCTTCGCGGCGAGGGCGGCGCGCACGAGCGGAGCGTGCTCGGGCGCGCGCACGGAGACGACGACGAGATCGACCTCCGGGTGCTCGATCAGCGGCGCGGCCTCGTCGAACGCGCGCGGGACGCCGAAGCGCCGCGCTGTCTCGTCGGCGCTCGCCTGCTTCGTCGTGCTGACGGCGACGAGCCGATACGCCGGCAAGGCCGCGAGCGCCGGGAGATGCGCGAGCGTCGCCCACGTGGCGCCGGGGCTCGCGCCG
>JAHBWF010000245.1 GCA_019637105.1 Labilithrix sp. | reverse complement strand
GCGGACCTCGCGGCTCGCCTTCGTCCTCATCGCCCTCGCGGTCGCGGCGCTCGTCTTCCTCGGCGGAGGCTTCGTGCTCCTCGTCGATTGACGAGCGATCGCGTGCCTCCCGCTCCCGGGCGTTCGCCGGGCGCGCGGGCGCGCGCCCACTCGATCGCCGCCGGGCGCGCGGGCGCGCGCCCACTCGATCGCCGCCGGGCGCGCGGGCGCGTGCCTCTCGGGCGCTCCGTCTGTATCGGCGGAGAGAGACGAGGTAAGGATCTACGCATGGCCTACGTTCGGACGCGGCTCGGCCGCCTGTTCTACGAGGAGCGCGGCGCGCGGCGCGGGGCCGGCGATCCGGCGATCGTCCTGCTCCACGGCCTCCTGTTCGACGGCGGGATGTGGCGCGGGCAGATCGAGCCGCTCGCGGCCCTCGGGCGCGTGGTCGTCCTCGACGGGCCCGGCCACGGAAAGAGCGAGCCCGCACCGCGCTTCATGCTCGAGGAGCACGCCGACGCCCTCTTCGACGCCTTCGGCGACCTCGGCATCCGCCGCGCGATCGTCGTCGGCCTCTCCTGGGGCGGCATGGTGGGGATGCGCCTCGCCCTGCAGCACCCGGCGAAGGTCGCCGGGCTCGCGCTCCTCGACACCAGCGCCGAGGTCGACACGCTGGCGAAGCGCGTGAAGTACCGCGCGTTCATCGCGATGCACCGTCGCGTCGGGATCCCGTACGCGCTCTTCGAGAAGCAGCTCGCGCCGCTGATGTTCGGCGCCCGCACGCGCGCCGAGAACGCGGAGCTGCTCGCGGCGACGTATCGCCGGACGATGGGCTTCGAGCGCGGCGGGCTCGCGCGCGCGGCGATCGCGGTCGTCGTCCATCGCAAGAACGTGCTCCCGGATCTCCCGCGCATCCGCGTGCCCACGCTCGTCCTCTGCGGGCGCGAGGATCAGTCGACGCCGCCCGAGCGGAGCGAGGCGATCGCGCGGGCGATCCCCCGCGCCAAGCTCGCGCTGATCGACGGCGTCGGGCACATGTCGGCGCTCGAGGATCCCGCCGCGGTCAACGCGCATCTGGTCCCGTTCGTCCAGCGCTGCATCGACGATCCCGGCTGACCTGGGGCGCGTCCTCGTCACCTTCGCGCTCGTCGATCTAGAGCGTCCGGGCGACGTCGGCGATCAAGCCGCGGAACCACGCGTGCGCGGGATCCGCCCGATCGCGCTCGTGCCAGACGAGCGAGACGTCGAAGCCCGGCAGGTCGAGCTCGCGCGGGGGCGAGAGGATCCGAAGCCGGACGGACGGCGCGAGCGCCCGCGCGACGCGCTCCGCGAGCGTGAGGACCACGTCCGTCTTCTCGACCAAGAAGGGCGCCACGAGGAAGTGCGGGACCTCCACCGCGATGCGCCGGCGCGCGCCCAGCCTCGCGAGCGCCGTGTCGACGATGCCGCCGCTCTCGCCGCGCGGCGTGATCAGCGCGTGCGGCAGCGAGAGGAACCGATCGAGCGAGAGCCGCCGGCCGACCGCAGGGTGGTCGCCTCGCACCACGCAGACGAAGCGCTCTCGCAGGACGCGCTGCGCGAGCACGCTCACGCGCTCGAGCGCCGCGAGCGGACCCAGCGCGACGTCGACCTGGCCCGCGTCGAGCTCCTCGATCCCGTGCCGGCCGAGCGTGCGCAGCTTCACGACGACGTTCGGCGCCTCGCGCCAGACGCGCGCGAGCACGGCGGGCATCAGCACGAGCTCGACGTAGTCGCTCGTCGCCACGCGGAAGGTCCGGCTCGAGCGCGCGGGCTCGAACGCCCCGGGCGGCGCGAGGAGCCTGGAGAGGTCCGCCAGCGCGCGCTCGAGCGGCTCGGCCAGCTCCGCGGCGCGCGCGGTCAGCGTCATGCCCGAGCGCGTGCGCACGAGGAGCGGATCGTCGAGGGCGGCGCGGAGCCGCGCGAGCGCGTGGCTCATCGCGGGCTGCGTGAGGCCGACGCGCGCGGCCGCCCGCGTGACGTGGCGCTCGGCGAGGAGCGCCCGGAGCGCCACGAGGAGGTTCAGGTCGAGGCGCTCGAGATGCACCTCGTGCATGTGCTCAACGTAGTCCATCGAGCGAGCGCATCCCAGCCGAAGCGCCGCGCCCCGACGGAGCGTCGCTCTCCCGTGAAGCGCGCCCTCGAGGGAGCGCCGTCCTTCGACGGGGATCGCCTCGCTGGACCGCGGGCCCCCCTCGGGGAGCGCGGTCAGAGCGACTCGAGGTACGTGACGAGGTCGTCGATCTGCGCGGCGGTGAGGTCCTTCGTGTGGCCGTGCTCCTCTCCGCCGCCCGCGGCCGAGAAGCGATCGAGGAGCGTCGCCGCCCGGCCGTCGTGGAGATACGGCGCGCGCAGCGCGAGGCCGAGGAGCGAGGGGACCTGGAACGTCCCGCCCGTCCCCACGTCGACGCTCTCGTTGTTCGTCAGCGCCGGTCCGGAGTGGCAGCCGCCGCAGCCGACCGCCGCGTTCCCGAAGAGCGCCTCGCCGCGCGCTCGCGCGTCGGCGTCGGCGGGCGGAGAGACGACGGCGGCCGGGATACGCGTGAGCCACCGATCGAGGGCGCGCGTCTGCGGCTCGTCGAGCGGAGGTCCGGCCATCCTCCTCCCGAAGACGTCCGTCGCGAACGTCGCGATCGCCGGCGCGTCGCCGCTCCAGTGATAAGGCGCCGTCCCCTCGAGCGTCCCTTGGAGCGTCTGGGTCCGGCGGTCGCCGTTGGAGAACTTCCAGACGCGCCCGTCGTCCGCGCCGCCGGGATGGCAGGACACGCAGGCGACGTTGCCGCCCGTGTTGCTGTGGAAGATCGCGTGGCCGGTGTCCTCCCGGCTCTCGCCGCCGAGCGGGATGGTCTGCCATCGTCCGTCGGCCCTCATCAGTTCGTCGGCGCCCCGCAGGTGCAGCGCGGCGGGCTCGCGGCCGAGGACCACGACGGAGTCGTCCGGTCGGAACGCGACGGCGACCGCCTGCACCGGCGTCGCGGCGCCTCCCTCGGGGCCGAACGTGGGTCCCTGGAACGCGCAGTCCTCGGCCGGACCGAGCGCGACGAGCTGAACCGGAGGCAGCGCGGCGGTGTGACCGTTGCCGGCGGCGACGACGGCCCAATAGCGGCCGGTGGGCGAGCGCGCGATGTCGACCGGGGCGACCGCCTGGCCGACGAGGTTGTGGGGCACCGTGACGAGGGCGTCCGCGGAGCCGTTCGGCTCGAATCGCGTGATCGCCGTGTTGACGCTCCCTCCGCAGGGCCCGAAGGACGCGTATCCGCTCGGGGCGTCGACGTCGACCTGCGCGGCCCGCGCCATCTGGTGGACGACGACGGCGCCGCCGGCCCCCGACGGCACCATGCGCCACGCCACGAACGGCTCGAGGCGGTCGCCGAGGGCCCCGGACGGAGGTCGCGCCGCGCGAGAGACGAGCGCCCCGTCCGCCTTGCGGACCTGGAGGACCTCGGCGCTGCGGAGCCTGCTCACGAGCAGGCTGTCGCCCGCGATCACGACGTCGCGGAGATCGCGCTCGGCGCGCGCGAGCAGCCGCGGCGCGCCGGTGGGAGCGGTGGGCATCGACACGATCTCGCCGCCCGTGCACGCGACGTAGAGGGTGCTCGCGTCGCGCGCGATGCCCAGGGGGGCCGCGCACACGGCGCGGCGCGCCAGGACGGTCGCCGAGACCGTGTCGATGGTCGCGACGGATCCCGCGCGATCGAGCACGACGTGCACACGGTTCGCGCCGTCGGTCACGACGCGGCCCGGCTCGTCTCCGGCGCGGAGCGGGACGGAGCGAGCGCGCTTGGTCGCGAGATCGACGATGACGACGCGGTCTCGGTCGGGATCCGTGGCGAACGCGACGTCGCCGTCGGAGGAGAGCGCGAGGCTCGCGCCGCCGAGCGCCGGCGGCGCGTGCGCCTGGGAGACGGTCTCCCCGAAGCTCGGTTGCAGCGAAATTTCGTTGCCGGGCTCCGGGACGAACTGCGGATCGCCGGGCGGGAAACGCATCGCCGGGTCGGGCTCGAGCGGACGCGACGACGGCGGCGGCGCCGAATCGCAGGCTGCGACGACGACGGCGACGAGGACGGAGGAGCGGGACAATCGCGCGGCAGCGGGCATGGCTCACCTGGCTCGGTGTGGAGGACATCCGGCAATGTCCGGCGGTCCCCGCTTCCGTCACGCGGCGCGCCGATTCCGGCGCCGCGCGCACACGAGGAGAGCCGCGCGCCGGCAAGGACCCGCCGCGCGCGGGAAGAGAAGCGAGGGAGCCGGTGGAGCGGCGGGGGCGCCGCGGCGAGCCCGCGCTTCGTACGTCCCGGCGTCGGCGGCGTCTCCTCACGTCGCCCTACCAAATCATGCACAAGATGCATGTGTTGTATGAAGAGCATCGATTGGGAGAATGATGATGGGGAGCTTAATCCTTCTCCTCGTGGCGGGCAGGGCGCTCGCTCGAGAGAAGAGAGGTTCATCATGTTCGTCGTCGCCGGGGTCACTGGGAAGACGGGTTCCATCGTCGCGGAGACGCTCCTCGCCGCCGGGAAGAAGGTCCGCGTGCTCGTGCGCGACGCCGCGAAGGGCGCGCCCTGGGAGGCGCGTGGAGCGGAGGTCCGCGTGCTCGCGTCGCTCGACGACTCGACGGCGCTCGCCGCGGCGCTCGAGGGCGCGGAGGGGGCCTACCTGCTCTCGCCGCCGAGCATGGGCGCCGAAGATTTCCTCGCGGAGCGCCGCGTGACCGTCGACGCGCTCGCCGCGGCCGTCGAGCGGAGCCGCGTGCCGCACGTCGTCTTCCTCTCGTCGGTCGGCGGGCAGCACCCCGGCGCGACCGGTCCGATCCGCACCGTGCACTACGGCGAGCGGCGCCTCGCCGAGACGGGCGCGAAGCTCACCTTCGTGCGCGCGGCCTACTTCCTCGAGAACTGGGCCGCCGTCGTCGCGGCGGTGAAGGCCGGCAAGCTGCCGACGTTCATCCCGGCGGATCGGGTGATCCCGATGGTCGCGACGCGCGACATCGGCGCGGTCGCGGCGAAGGCGCTGCTCGACGGGCCGCCGGCGTCGAAGGTCGACGTCCTCGAGCTCGCGGGCGCGAAGGACCTCTCCGCGAAGGACGTCGCCGCGATCTTCGGGCGGCTCGTCGGTCGGAGCGTGGAGGCGGAGGAGGCCCCGCTCGACGCGGTCGTCCCGACGTTCACGAGCTTCGGCGCGTCGACGTCGGTCGCCGGCCTCTTCCGGGAGATGTACGAGGGGATCGCGCGCGGCACCGTCACCTGGGAAGGGAGCCCCAACGCCCGCCTCGTGCGAGGGACGACCGATCCCGAGAGCGTGCTCCGCGCGTTCGTGTGAGCCTCGACCCGAGGTCCGACCTCAGCAACCGAGGCGCTCCGCTCCGACGGCGGGTCCGGAGGAGCCGATCCCGGAACGCGCCGGTGGTCGCGCGGCGCTCACGCCTGGCGGCGGCGGCGCTTCGCGACGAGCGAGGCGGCGAACATCACGAGGGCGACGAGCGACGCGTCGCTCGTGCTGCCGCCGCTGCTCGAGCATCCGCCGGCGCCCGCCTTCTTGGTGGCGAGCTCCTCGTCGGTCGCCTCGGTGAGATCCTCGGCGGCGCTGCTGCCGCCCTTGGCGCGCGAGCTGCTCGCGCGCGGCGGCGGGACGTTCGTGGTCGGAGGCGCGTTGCCCTCGCTGAGGATGGCGTCGTCGTCTTCGCCCGCGTCGTCGCCGGCGGTCGCTTCGTCGTTCGACGCGTCGTCGCCGTGGGGATCGGGCTCGGGGTCGGCCTGGGGGCCGTCCGCGTCGTCGTCCGGCGTGGGATCCGCCTCGTCCTCGCCGTCGCCGTCCGCGCCGTCGTCCTGGCTCCCGTCGTCTCCGCCCTGGCTTCCGTCGTTGCCGCCGTTGTTCGCGTCGTCGGTCGGATCGGGCTGCAGGACGTCGTCCTCGGACTCGCCCTCGCGCGGGGCGTCGTTGCTCCCGACCACGCCGTAGCCGACCGCGTCGGCGAACCGACCCCAGATCTGGTAGTGGAGGCTCGCGCCGCCGACGCCCTTCCTTCCGCCGCCGGCCTCGCCGACCCACGGGGTGTACGTGTAGAGCGCAGCCGTCGCGGCGTTCGCGGGGACGATCTCGATCTTGTCCTGGGTGAGCTTCTCCTCGCCCATCTTCCAGCCGCTGGCCGTCCCGTTGGACGTCAGCGCGCGATCCATCGAGCGGCTCAGGGTGCCCGCGGCGCACTCGGCCTGGTTGGCGAAGCCCTCGTACTTGGACGAGCAGACCGGGCTGTGGGGGCAGCCGCAACCGAACGCAATCGAGATGGACTCCGCCGACGCCGTCTTCTTGTAGACGAGGCTCTGCTCCATCTGGACGCGGACGAGGAGCTCGAGGGGATTGATGCCGTGCTTGTCGGCCGCCTCGTGGAGGATCTCGGCGGCGCTCTTGCCGTCCTCCTCGTAGGTCGCGAGGACGGAGGTGTGGCCCCAGGGCGTCTCCTCGAGGAAGGCCTGGATGTCCGCCGCGCTCATCGCCGCCGTGTCGCGGAGAGCGGCGTCGGTCAGCACCGAGTTCTTGTCGAACTCCGCCTGCTTGACGCTCGCGCGGTCGCCGCCGACGGCCTCCTCGGGCGCGCTCGAGCACGCCGCGAGCGTCGTCGCGACCACCATTCCAAACGCCCCGACAAACCACCTGGCTCCCATGGGAAGGTGCAAGTGCTACATGTGTGCCAATTCCTGATGCTGGGAATTTTCGAGAAATGACGGATCTTCATGTAGGGAAATAGGGGATCGAGAGGGAGTTTTGATCCACGTCGCCCGCCCAGGGCGAACATCCCAACCCGACCTCTCCCCCGTGGTTGTCTGAGCCGCAACATGCGCGAATTGCGCAATGCTTAGCGCATGGTTCGGCGCCTCGGCGAGGGTATAGCCGCTGCACTGCTTCGACGCGGAGGGTAGCGTCATCATGACATTCGCAGTACTTACGGGGAGGATGTCTTCGAGGGACTCGGAAGGGACCGACCGCGACGGCCGCACGGAGCTGACCGCCAACACGAAGGACGGCGACACCTCCGGGGCGCCGCGGCTCACGGCCTTCTGGGACGGAGGCTCGCTGTCGCGCGCCTTGCCGGCGTCCGGCACCCTCACGATCGGTCGCTCCTCGGGGTGCGACGTCCGCATCGACCACACGTCCGTCTCACGCAAGCACGCCGTCCTTCACCTCGGCGCGGTCAACCGGATCGAGGACGCCGGGAGCGCGAACGGGACGCGCATCGCCGGTCGGCCCGTGTCGGTCGGCATGCCGCTGCCGGTCGCGGCCGGAGAGGTCATCGAGATCGGCAACGTGGTCGTCGTCATCCAGGGCGGCGATCCGACCGCCGCCGAGCGCGTGCCGCCCGTCAAGCTGACGCCTCCGCGCTCGTTCCGGCTCCCGCCCTCGGCGTCGTCGACGGTCGCGCCGCCGGGCGCGCGCGCGAACGAGACCCCGATGCAGCGCCTCGAGCGCCTCGTGAAGCTCGTGGCCGCGGGCAACATCCACGTCCTCATCACGGGCGAGACGGGGACGGGCAAGGAGGTCATCGCCGAGCGTATCCACCGCGCCTCGCGCCGCGCCGCCGCCGGGTTCTACCGCGTGGAGGCCGCCGCGCTCGCGGAGAACCTGCTCGACCGCGAGCTGTTCGGCGAGGGCGAGAGGGCCGGCCTCTTCGAGGCCGCGACCGGCGGGACGGTGCTCGTCGACGAGGTCTCCGAGCTCCCGCTGGGCACGCAAGCGAAGCTCCTCCGCGTCCTCGAGCGCAACGAGGTGATCCGCGTCGACACCGTCGGCCCGCGCAAGGTCGACGTCCGCTTCATCGCGGCCACCAACCGCGACCTGCGCGCGATGGTCGCCGAGGGAACGTTCCGCGAGGACCTCTATTTCCGCCTCAACGGGATCACGATCGAGGTGCCGCCGCTCCGCGAGCGCCGCGAGCAGATCTCCGCCATCGCGGGCGAGCTGCTCGTCCAGGCGTGCGCCGACGCGCGCCGCGCGCCGATGGCGCTGACGAAGGAGTCGCTCGCGCGGCTCGAGAGCTACGACTGGCCGGGCAACGTCCGCGAGCTGAAGAACGCGATCGAGCGGGCCGTGCTCCTCTCGCAGGGCGACGCGCTCGATCCGATGGCGCTCCCGGCCGGACATCCGGGGGACGACGCGGCGGGCGCGCGGCTGCGCAACGATCTGGCCGCCTTCGAGCGGCAGCGGATCGTCGAGGCGCTCGAGAAATGCGCCGGCAACCAGACCAAGGCCGCTCAGCTCCTCGGGATCTCCCGCCGCACGCTGGTCTCCCGCCTCGGGGAGTACAACCTCCCACGCCCTCGCGGCGGCGGGCAGCGGGCGTGAGCGGTTCGAGGACGCCGCGCGCCGTGTGATACGATCGCCCTCGCGGCGCTCGTGTGGTCACACGGCGCGTCGCGGAGCGGCGGTCGACGGAGATGCAGCGGGACTTGGAGGCTGGCCGGCGCGTGGGCCGGTACATGGTGCATCGCCGCATCGCTGCGGGCGGCATGGCCACCGTCCACCTCGGGCGCCTCATCGGCGCGGGCGGCTTCTCGCGGATGGTGGCCATCAAGCGCCTCCACGACGGCTACGCCCGCGACCCCGAGTTCGTCGCCATGCTGCTCGACGAGGCGCGGCTCACGTCGACGATCCGTCACCCGAACGTCGTCCCGACGCTCGACGTCGTCGCCGAGCAGGACGAGCTGCTCGTCGTCATGGATTACGTCGAGGGGGATTCGCTCGCGAGCCTCGCGCGGCTCGCGCGCGACGCCGGCGAGCGTGTGCCCGTCGCCCTCGCCGCGTCGATCGTCGCGCAGACGCTGCACGGCCTCCACGCGGCGCACGAGGCGCGCGACAAGAACGGCGAGCCGCTCGGGATCGTGCACCGGGACGTCTCCCCGCAGAACGTGCTCGTCGGGCTCGACGGCGTCGCGCGCGTGCTCGACTTCGGCATCGCCAAGGCGGCGTCGCGCTCGGCTTCGACCGAGGGTGGTCAGCTCAAGGGCAAGGCCGCGTACATGGCGCCGGAGCAGCTCCAGCACGGCGCGGTCGATCGGCGGACCGACGTCTTCGCCGCGGCGATCGTCCTGTGGGAGCTGCTCACCGGGCGGCGGTTGTTCCTCGGCGACACGCCGGCGGAGACGATGGGGCGCATCCTCGAAGAGCCGATCGACGCGCCCCAGCGCTGGGCGCCCGAGGTGCCGCAGGAGCTGGGGCTCATCGCGCTGCGCGGCCTCGAGCGCGAGCCCGGCGCGCGCTTCGCGAGCGCCGAGGAGATGGCGCTCGCGATCGAGGACGCGATCACGCTCCCGCGCGCGAAGGAGATCGGCGCGTGGGTCGCGCGCGTGGCGTCGGAGTCGATCGCCGTGCGCGCCGAGCTCGTCCGCGCCGTCGAGCGCGAGTCGAGCCCGCTCGAGTCCGCGCCGAGCACGGATCCCGAGCTCCGCGCCGCGATGGAGGAAGCGGAGCGCCGCCGGCAGATGTCCGATCTCCCGACGAACGTCGGGCTGGCCGCGCCGAGCTCCGGCGAGGTGCAGGCCCAGCGGGCGGCGGCGGTCACCACGCGCTTCGACGACGGCGCGCGCGCGTCGTTCGATCCGAGGACGCGCCCCGGCGCGCCGTACAACGACGATCTGACGGTCCTCGCGGCCGTCCGGAGCTCGTCGGGCGTCTCCGTGACGCCCGCGCGTCGCGTGTCGCGCGCCTCGCTGCTCCTCGGGATCGCCGGCGGAGCGGCGCTGGCCGT
>JAHBWF010000244.1 GCA_019637105.1 Labilithrix sp. | reverse complement strand
CGCCGCTCACCCCGCCGCCGCCGTCGGCGCCCCCACGCGCGATCGTCTATCCGCTCGTCAGCGTCATCGCCGCCGACGGCGAGGTCCACCCCGAGGAGCGCGCGCTCGTCGACCGGTTCCTCGAGGGCGAGGGGCTGCCGCCGCTCGCCGACCACGAGTTCCGCGTCCACCACCCCTCGGAGGTCGCGCATCTCGTCCCGGCGGAGCGCCGCGAGGACGTGGTCAAGCTGATGTGCGAGACCGCGTCGATCGACGGCATGCCCGACGAGAGCGAGCGACGCGTCATCCGCGCCTACGCCACCGCCTGGCACGTCGACGACGAGAAGCTCGATTTCTGGATGTGGGGCTACGAGAGCATGAACACGTCGCTCGCCCGTCAGCTCTTCTTGAAGCTCCGGCGCTTCGTCCTCTCGGCGCGGTGGAGCGACGACGAGACGAAGGAGCGATGACCGCCTCGCCCGCTCGGTCGACGGCTCCTCCTCCGGTCACCCAGCTTCTCCGTGAACCGGCTCGTCCGATCGGATAGCGTGAAGGAGCGATGAACGTCCCGCAGCCGTCCGGCTCCTCGCCTGGCCCGTCCGCGCACGAGGCGGTCGACCCGCAGATCCCCGAGCAGTTCCAGAAGGTCGCCGCGAACATCCGCAAGGTGATCCTCGGCAAGGACGAGGTCATCGCGCGCCTCTTGTGGGCCGTCGCCGCGCAGGGCCACGTGCTGCTCCGCGACGTGCCCGGCGTCGGCAAGACGATGCTCGCGAAGGCGTTCGCCGCGAGCGTCGACTGCACGTTCAAGCGCATCCAGTTCACGCCCGATCTGCTCCCGATGGACGTGTCGGGGTCGAACGTCTTCGACATGCGCAACAAGACGTTCCAGTTCCAGGCCGGCCCGGTCTTCACGAACGTCCTGCTCGCCGACGAGATCAACCGCGCGCCGCCGAAGACGCAGTCGGCGCTCCTCGAGGTCATGGAGGAGCGTCAGGTCACGGTCGAGGGGACGACGCACAAGCTCGAGCTGCCGTTCATCGCGATCGCGACGATGAACCCGCTCGACGACGAGGGCACCTATCCCCTCCCCGCCGCGCAGCTCGACCGCTTCATGATGATGCTCTCGGTCGGCTACCCGCCGGAGGAGGCCGAGGCGAAGATGCTCGAGGTGCACCTCGGGCAGTCGCCGGCGATCTCGAGCATCGATCACGTGATCACCAAGGCCGACGTCGTCCACTGGCAGAAGTCGGTCCCGAAGATCTACGTCTCGCCCGAGATGAGGCGCTATTTCGTCGCCGTCCTCAAGTCGATCCGCACCGACGACCGCAACCTGCGCTCGGTCTCGCCGCGGTCGACGCTGCTGCTCGCGCGCGCGTGCCAGGCGCGCGCGATGTTCTCGGGGCGCGGCTACGTCACGGTCGAGGACGTGAAGGCGCTCGCGCCCGACGTCCTCGGTCATCGCGTGATGACGAGCGACTCCGGCGTCGGCCGCGAGCTCGTCGCCCACTGCCTCGAGCGCGTCCCGGCGCCCGCCTGACCGCCGTCCCCTCCGCGCGCGGGCCTCACGCCGTCAGGTGATGACGCACGGCCTCGCCGAGCCAGCGCCAGTGGCCGTAGGGCCCGTCCGGGATCGGCTGGCCCTTCATGATCGCGACGAGCTCCCAGTACCGCTCCGCGCGCGGATCGTAGAGCGCGCGCATGCGCGTCGTCACCGCGGCCTCGTCCTCGCTCCCGGAGGCCGCCGCCATCGCCGCGATGAAGCCCCGGACGATCGCGGTGGCCTCCGGCGACGTCGGATCGACGCCGCGCGCGCGCGCTTCGCCCGCGACGCGCGCCGCCTCGGCCTGCGCCTCGCGCATGGCCGACATGTCCACCGAGCTCGACCAGAAATCCGACGCCTGCGCGCGCATGCTCGCGATGAACGACGGGTCCTCGAGCATCGTCACGAGCTCGGTCCACGCGTCGAGCTGCGCCGGCGTGGCGTCCTCCGGCAGGTCCGGCGTGCTCGCCTCGACCATCCCGCGGAGCCACTGCTTGGACTGCGGCCAGTCCTTCACCACCTCCTCGAAGAACCCCTCGACCACCTGCCTGCGCTCTTCGTTCGATAGACGTGTCACCATGGAAATCCTCCTCAGGTCCTCTTCCCTCGCTCCCGATCGGATCGCGGCGCGGAGGGCGGACGCCACCCGCTGGAGCGAGGCGACGTGCGCCTCGATCGCGCCGAGACGGAGGCGGAGCGCCTCCTCGAGCGTGACGTCGCGGCGGAGCACCTCGCCGATCCCCTCGAGCCCGATGCCCGCCTCGCGGAGGGTACGGATGAGGTCGATGCGGACGACGTGCTCCTCCGCGTAGAGGCGGTAGTTCTTCTGCGACCGCTCGGCCGGGGGCAACAGGCCCTCGTCCGAGTAGAACCGCAGCGTCTTCACCGGCACTCCCGTACGTCGCGAGAGCTCGCCGATCGTGAGCCTCTTCGCCATGGCGAGGGAGAGTGATGTCTCCACCCGCTGGAGAGTCAAGGCGCGGCGAGCCGTTCGGTTTCGCCCCGCGGCTCGGGGCGCGCCCGGGGGCCGCGGGCAGGGTCGAGGCGGCCGCGTCGTTCGCTCGCCGTCGACTCCGCTCACCTCCGCGCCCCGCGCCGCGGTACGTTTGAGCTCGAGGATGCGGACGCTCTACAGGCTCTCGCGGGCGAGCTTCCACACGGGGCTCCTCTTCGTGCTCCCCTGGCTCACGGGCGCGCTCACGGGGATGGCGTTCGACGTCGGCGAGGTCGCCGAGACGGGGGGGCAGTTCGCGAGCGTCTTCGCGATGGTCGTCGTCCCGATGCTCGTCCTCCAGCTCGTCGCGATCTCGATCAAGGTGAGCCGCGAGCTCCGCCTCCAGCGCGCCGCCGGGCGCCGCGGCTTCGGCGTGCTCGTCGACGCCGTCGACCGCCACGTCCGCATCCTCACCGGCCGCGGGCTGGGCATGGCGGCGATCTCGCTCGTGATGGTCGCGATCGCGCTGAGCGCGAAATGGGGCCAGTTCGGCGTCCTCGCCGTCGCCGGCCTCGCGATCATGTACATCGCGTCCACCGCGGCCACGCTCGTCTCCGCGTTCGCCGTGCGCTCGTTCGACGATCGCGTGCGCCGCGGGCGCGGGGCGATCGATCGCGAGATGTCGCCCACGGTCGTCGACGCCGGCGATCCGGTCGAGGAGCGCTTCTTCCTCGCGCGCGTGCCGGTCCCCCCGGGCTTCCGCATGCACATCGAGGAGCAGCTCCCGCACCGCCTCGGCGGCGACACGCGCTTCGCGCTCGATCGCAGCGTCTCGCGCGCCGAGGTCACCGTGTCGGCGCCGCTGCCGCGGACGCCGCGCGGCGTCTATCGGCTCGGCCCCGCCGACGTCTGGTACGAGGACGTGCTCGGGCTCACGCGCGTGTTCGTCGCCTCGCGCGCGTCGGCGTCGCTCCGCTCGCTGCCGCGGCTCCGCCCGATCGTCTTCGATCGCAAGCCGCGATCGAGCTCGAAGTCCGAAGGTCCGCTGAGCGTCCTCGCCCGGATCGCCACCGAGGAGCACTTCCGGACGCGGCCCTACATCCAGGGCGACGATCTCCGCCGCGTCCACTGGAAGCAGTCGATCAACACGGGCAACCTCATGGTCCGCGTCGCCGAGGCGATCCCCTACGCGCCGACGCGCGTGCGACTCGTCCTCGACACCTTCCTCCCGCCCGGCTGGCGGATGGCCGCGACCACCGGCGGACGGCGGCTCAAGGCCGGCGAGCGGGCGGTCGCGCGCGCGCCCGACGCGATGGACGACGTGCTCGACCTCCTCGTCGAGGGCTGGATCGGGCTCGCCCACATGCTCTTGAAGCGCGGGGAGAAGGTGACGCTCGTGGCGCCGGTCCGCGACGGCGACGAGGTCGTCGTCCGCGAGATCGAGTGCAAGCGCGGAGAGGAGCGCAAGTGGCGGGCGATCGGCTCCGACGCGGCGTGGCAGCACGTGGTCGATCCCGACGCGCTGATGAGCCGCGTCGATCCGGCGAACGCCAAGGCGAGCAGCATCGTGGTGTCGGCCGGCCTCTTCGCCGGAAGCACGCGGCCCGCGCCCGGCACGTCGTTCGTGATCGCGGACGGCGCGTCCGTGGTCGTCGATCCGCCGAGCGACGACCTCGGCTTCCTCCGCCGCCTCCTGATCTCCGACTACCCGGTCGGCGCGGACGACAACCGGACCGACCTGCTCGCGCTCTTCTCGCCGCGCCCGCCGAAGCCCGAGAAGGTGCGCGCCGAGCTCGCGCGCGCGACGTCGTTCGCGGTCGATCACGCGCGCGCCGCGAACGCGCCGGTCACGATCGTGCGGCGGCGCGGCCTCGCCATCTCGCTGGAGGCGCCGTGACCGCGGGCGCCCGATGACGAGCCGCACGCGCGTCCCCCGCTGGACGCCGCCGCTCAAGGAGGCGCTGCGCCTCGCGTGGCGCCCCGCGCTCGCCTACTTCCTGTTCACCGCGCTCGGCTCGCTCGCGCTCGTCCTCACGTCCGCCTGGTACTCGCGCGGGAGCGGGAAGGACGTCCTGATGTTCACGCTGGGGACCATCGCCGGGCTCATCGGCGTCCTCGTCGGCCAGCTCATCGCGATCCTGCGGCTGCGGGCGCTCCCTGTCTTCGTCGCCTCCGGGTGCTTCGTCGCCGGCGCCGTGTGGATGATGTCGTTCGCCAACCCGCCCGGAGGTGAGTACCTCGCGGTGCCGATGGTCTTCTTCTGCTTCGCGTTCCCGTGCGGGCTCCTGTCGCTCATGCACCGCTGGGAGCTCTTCGCCTCCTTCTGGCCGGCGGTCGGGTGGATCGGCGGCGTGTTCTTGATCCTGAACGAGGAGGGCCGCGTCCACGAGTGGGAGGAGAACAAGGTCTCGGCCTGGCTGCCGGTGCCGCTCGTCTTCCTCGGGTGCTTCTTGGTCCTCTGGCTGTTCTACCTCGCCGCGAAGCAGGCGGCGCGCGTCGAGATGTGGCAGGCCCTCTCGGGGGCCGCGGCCCGGCGCGTCTCGAAGGCGGAGGCGAAGAAGACGCGGGCCTCGGCGATCCCCCGACGCAACGTCGTGCCGCTCCTCGTCGTCGCGGCGCTGCTCTTCGGCGGCACCGCCCTGCTCGCGCCGTACCTCTGGCGCACCGGCAAGGGCGATCACCAAGGGCACAAGGACCCTCCCCAGCACGAACCGTCGGAGCGCCGGCCGCCGAGCTTCGACGGCGAGGGGATCGCCCGCCAGCTGCAGAAGATGGCCGAAGCCGCCAAGGCGGCGCTCCCGAAGCTCTGGCCGCTCCTCTTCTTGCTGCTCCTGTACCGGCCGGCGAAGCGCGCGCTGCTCCTCTCGCACCTCAAGACGCCGGTGGTGCCGACGCCGCCGTCGGAGCGGATCGACAACCTCTGGGAGTACGTGCGCATCGCCGCCGAGGACGCCGGCGTCGTGCCGACCTCCGCCGACTCGGTCGAGGACCTCATGGCGCGGATCCACGCGGTCGACCGCTCGACGCCCGACCTCGAGAAGGCCGCGGAGATCTACGCCCGCACCCGCTACGGCTTCACCGTACAGCGCGGCGACGCGATCGCGATGCGCGGCCACGCGACCGGCGCCGCGAAATCGCTCCGCGCGCGCCTCGGCGTCTGGCCGACGGTGAAGAGCTGGTGGCGCCCGCTCGAGTGATCCGGCGCGCGGCGGCCCGGCGCGGGCCGGAGCCCGCGGTTCGACGCACCGCGCTGCGCGTCTCCGTGCCGCCACGACGGCGAGGCCGGCTCGCGCGGATCCGCGAGGGGGTCTAACATCCGGATCCATGAAGTGTCGTGGCCTCGTGCTCGCCGCCCTCGGCGTGGCCGTCTTCGCTTGCTCCTCCGATCCTGCTCGCACCGCGCTGACGGCCCCGTGCAACGGCCTCGCCGACTTCCGCTTCGACAGCGGCGGCGACGGCCACGCCGATCCGTTCGGCGCCAAGGCCGCGGGGCAGGCGCGCGCAGGGAAGATCGTCGACGCGTCGCAGATCGTCCAGGGGCCGCTCGCCCGCCAGCGCGTGCGCGTGGGCGACTTCGCGCTCGCGAACGATCGCATCGCCGTCTACATCGAGGCGGAGGGCCGCGCGGACGGCTACTCGCCCTTCGGCGGCGACATCGTCGCGATCGAGCCGGTCGGCGCCGACGGCAGGCCCACGGGCGCGTCGCAGTACGGCGAGACGCTCGTCGCGCTGTCGCGCCAGACGGTGAAGCCCGACAAGGTGAGCGTCATCGCCGACGGCAGCGACGGGAAGGCGGCGATCGTGCGCGTCTCCGGCGTCCTCGCGGACATCCCGTTCCTCGACACGTTCAAGGCGCTGTCCCAGGCCGAGTACGGCTTCCCCGCGGCGATCGACTACGTGCTCGAGCCGGGCGCCGAGAAGATCACCTACCGCCTGTCGATCGCGAACGCGACCGACGAGCTCGTCGACTTCGCGAACCTCCAGCGCGTCGGCTTCTTCCACGCCGCGCGGAGCAAGATCTTCACGGAGGCGAACGGCTTCGCCCCGCCGAAGGGCGAGGGCCCGTGGGTCGCCTTCGACAGCGGCGAGTCGGCGTTCTTGGTCCGCGCCGCCGAGGGTCGGCCGATCCGCTCGGAGCTCGAGGTCAGCGGCTTCCAGCTCTTCAGCGTCCAGGGCCTCTCGGCGGAGGCCTGCGAGACGAAGACCGTCGACTACCTCGAGATCGCCACCGGCGGCCCCGGCATCGACGGCCTGCTCGAGGCGAAGCGCCGCGCGTACGGCGAGCCGGCGTGGCGCGAGCTCCGCGGCACGCTGAAGGAAGAGGGCGCCGCGGGCCTCGCCGGCGCCTTCGTCCACGCGACCGCGCCCGACGGCAGGTACCTGACGCGCGCGCTCACCGACGCCGACGGCGAGTACGTCCTCCACGTGCCTCCGGGCGCGGTCTCGCTCACCCCGACGCTGAAGGGCTGGGCGATCCCGGCCGCCACGCCCGTCGCCGACGGCGCGGCCACCGCCGATCTCACGCTGCCGAGGCGCGCCACGATCGAGGTGAAGGCGACCGACGGCGCCACCGGCGAGGCGATCCCCGTGCGCGTCCAGGTCATCCCCGCGACGCCGCCCGTCCCGGCGCCGGCCGCGTTCGGCCTCCGCGAGGAGGTCAACGGGAGGCTCTGGCAGGACTTCGCGGTCACGGGCGACACCGTGCTCCCGGTGCCGCCGGGCGACTACCGCGTGATCGTGTCGCGCGGGTACGAGTACGACATCCTCGACACGCCGGTGAGCGCCAGCCCCGCGGCGCCCGCCGTGATCGAGGCGGCGCTCCAGCGCGCGGTCGACACGAGCGGCGTCATGTGCGCCGACTTCCACATCCACTCGTTCTACTCCGCCGACTCGTCCGATCCCGCCGACGAGAAGGTCAAGGGCGCGATCGCCGACGGCCTCGACATCCCCGTCTCGAGCGAGCACGAGTGGGTCATCGATTTCCAGCCGATCATCCAGCGCCTCGGCCTCACCAAGTGGGCCTTCGGCATGCCCTCGGAGGAGCTCACGACCTTCACGTGGGGTCACTTCGGCGTCATCCCGCTCTACCCGCGCGAGGGCGCGCCGAACAACGGCGCGATCGACTGGGTCGGCAAGCAGCCGCCCGGCTTCTTCAAGCAGGTCAACGAGCTGCCCGAGAACCCCGTCCTCATCATCAACCACCCGAGCAGCGCCGGGTTCGGCGGCTACTTCAGCGCCGCCAGCTTCGATCGCGCCACTGGCAAGGGCGATCCGGAGCTCTGGAGCAGCGAGTTCGGCGCCATCGAGGTCTTCAACGACAGCGACCTCGAGGAGAACCGGGACAAGTCCGTCGCCGACTGGTTCGCGCTCCTCAACGCGGGCCACACCTACTGGGCGACCGGCGCGTCCGACAGCCACGACCAGCGCAGCTCGCCGGTCGGCTACCCGCGGACGTGCCTGCGCTTCGGCCACGACGATCCGACGAGGCTGACGCCCGAGCTCGTGCGCGACGCCCTCCGCGCCGGCGCCGCGACGATCAGCGGCGGCCTCTACATCACCGCCGAGGCGCCAGGCGGCGTCGGGCCGGGCGGGACGGCGACGGCCGGCGCCTACGACGTCGTCGTGCGGTCTCCGAGCTGGCTCTCCGCCTCGTCGCTCGAGGTGATCGTCGACGGCGTCACGACGGAGACGATCCCCCTCACCGCCGCGCCCGCGGCCGAGCCCGGCAACCTCTACGAGGTCACGGTGAACGTCGCGGCCGCGCAGAGCAGCGCCCGCCACTGGGTCGTCTTCCACGCGAAGGGCGAGGGCGATCTGTCGCCGGTGCACCCCAACCGCAAGCCGTTCGCCGTCACGAACCCGATCTTCTTCTGATCGGCGCGCGTCCTCCCGATCGGCGCGAAGGCGATCAGCGGCAGGTCCGCCGGTAGTACGTCACGCCGCCCGCCTGGACGGCGACGTGCTCGCCCGCCGAGTCCTTCGCGATCGACGTCGCGGTGACCGCCGCGCCCGCGGGGATCGGCAGCGCCGACGTCTCCCACGACTTCGCGCTCGCGCGGCGCGAAGCGCGGAACGCGCCCGCGCTCGAGCCGTAGACGACCGCGAACCCGTCGGCGTCGGCGGCGAGGTCGGCGACCTGGAGCCCGGTCGCGTCGAAGTCCTCCGCGGCCAGCTTCCCCGCGAAGTCCCCCTGCTTGACGGCGGTCGCGAACTTCGCCTTGCCCCCGCCCGTGGCGAGCACCCCGAGCGTCGCGCCCGAGAAGGCGGCCGCGCACGCGGTCGCGCTCGCGCCGTCGAGGGAGATCGCGCCCCAGGAGTTGGCGCTTCCGCTCCTCAGCCAGCTCTTGACGACGATCGGCGTCGGGCCGCGCCCTTGATCGGCGACGAAGCAATACGGAGCCCCGTCCTGGGCTCCGGTCAGCGCGTGGACGCCGCCGGGGTACGAGATCGACGACTCCATGACGTTCGCGTCTCGGAAGTCGGAGCCGGCGCGCGCGACGCCGTCCAGCGAGGCGAACTTGCCCATGAAGAGCATCCCGCCTTGGCTCGGCGCGTCGTGGAGGGCGAGCGGAGCGTCCGCGTCGATCTCCAGCGTGAGCCCGGTGTCCACGCGCGCGAAGTCGGGGCCGCAGGCGTAGCGCACGGCGGCGGAGGGCTCGCGCACGCCCCAGGCGGCGCAGACCTTCCCGTCCGATCGCGCCGAGAGCGCCGCGGCCGTGACGCTCCCCTCCTCGAGGACCTGGCTCTCGCCGGACGGCCGGACGATCGTGAGCGAACGCTCGCTCCCGCCGCGGACGAGGAGCCACGCTCCTCGGGCGTCGACGGCCAGATCGACGAGCGCGGCGTCCTTCGGCACCGCGGCGACGGGGGCGAGCGCGGCCTCGGCGCACGCGTCGCCGTTCTCGCCGCCGTCCCGACCGGCGCCGTTCCGGCCGGGATCTCCGCCGCCGGCGTCGCCGCTCGCCGGAGCGCCGCCCGCCGCGGCGTCGTCACCGGAAGAGCAACCGGTGAAAGAGAGGAGCGCCAATCCCGAAAGAGCCAAGAACCTTCGAAGCATCCAGACCTCCAAGACGAAGACGCGCCGATCGCGACGCCGTCCTTCGACGGCGCGACGCGCCGTTCGATTCATCGGAGGTCGGATCGTGCTCCCCGCCGGAGCGCGCCGCTCCGGGGAGCGCGGCCGGCCGCTCGACGAACGAAGGCGACGCCGATCGCACCGTCGAGAGGGGAGCGCGCGCCCGCGCCCCGCGACGGCGCCCCCGACGTCACGGGGACGGAACGATCGTGTCGGAGCTCGGGGCCTCCCAGCGGAGGGCGCCGTCCGCTGCGCCGTAGGCGTGGACCCGACCCGGCGACTGGAGCAGGACGAGCCCCGCGTGAAGGAAAAGCCGCCTCGCCTTCT
>JAHBWF010000243.1 GCA_019637105.1 Labilithrix sp. | reverse complement strand
TCCGCCACCGTCTCCACGCCGCAGGCGACGAGGAAGAGGGCGCTGAGGAGGAAGATGCCGGGGACACGCCTCATTGAAGTTGCTCCGCGGAGGATTTCGAGACTTTGCCGTGGTCCGAGCACCGACGGCGGACAAGGCGCCAAAAACGAGGTCAGTCCGACGCCTGACGAGCGAAACCGCTGTAAGCTCGCTAAGTTGCACTGTCGGGTAAGAACCCGGCGTCACTGTACGTACTCCCCGTACGTTGTGTAACGCGAGCGGACTCTAGCAGGCGGCGGCGGCCGGACAAGGACGACTCAGCCGATATCGAGCCGGCTTCGTCGGCTTGCCCCTCAACGCGCCCCCGCCCGCGTCGTCCACGGATTTTTAGAAAATCGTTTGGATAACAAAGGATTGAATCGGACCGTGAGCCCCGGCGAGCTCCGGGCGGAGCGGGCTGCGTCCCCCGGCGCCGAGGCGCGTCGATTCACGCGTCCCCTCCGCGAGGTCATGCCTCGGACACAGCCGCCAGCGTGATCGATAAACTCAGCTTTTAGCAGTTGTTCTCACGGTTTAGGTCGTGATGCTAAGCAGCGCTCATGGAGAGGGTTGGAGTTCTGGGCATCGCGACGTCCACGTTCGTGCTCGCACTTACGGCGGTCGTTGCCTGTAGTAGTTCGAACCGGAGCGGCTTCCGAGACGAGGACGCGCCGGGCAACGGCGGGGGAGAGGACAACAACGGCGGCGTCTCGATCGACGGCGGCTTCGGGCCCCCGACCGCGAACCTGCCGGACGAGGACACGCGCGATCCGGTCGACTGCAAGGAGGCCGAGGAGCGAAAGTCGTACGTCGGCTGCGACTACTGGCCGACGATCACGCCGAACCCGGTGTGGTCGATCTTCGACTACACCGTCGTGGTCGCGAACACGGGGACGCACGACGCCGAGGTGAAGGTCACGGGACCGTCGGGCACGACCAAGGTCACGACGGTCGCGGCGGGGGGGCTGAAGAAGGTCTTCTTGCCGTGGGTCCGGGAGCTCAAGGGCGTGGACTTCAACGAGTGCACCTCGAGCGTCGCGACGGACCTGTCCGCCGTCGTGCCGGGCGGCGCGTACCACCTCGTCAGCAGCACGCCGGTCATCGTCTACCAGTTCAACGCCCTGCAATACAAAGGCGAGGGCGGCGAGTCTCCGGAGGGCGGTCCGAAGGACTGGTCGACCTGCCCCGGCACCACGACGGGCTGCAGGCAGGGGCCGACCAGCCCGCCGGTGAAGTCGGGCTGCTTCTCGTTCTCGAACGACGCCTCGCTGCTCCTGCCGAGCACGGCGATGACGAACACCTACCGCGTGATGGGCCACCCGGGCGCGTCGGTGCCGGGCGTGTCGCGGATCGGGCTCGTGCCGACCGCGCTGACGGTCACGGCGACGCAGCCGAACACCTCGGTGGTCGTGGCGCTCTCGTCCACCGCGAGCGTCGTCGCCTCGCGCGACGGCGAGACGGTCGCGAGGACCGAGGGCGGTCAGACGATGACGTTCTCGCTCCCGAAGGCCGGCGACGTCCTGCAGCTCGTCACCGAGAAGGGCGACTCGTACGACTTCAGCGGCTCGCTCGTGCGGTCGACGAAGCCCGTGCAGGTCATCACCAGCGTCCCGTGCATCGCCGTCCCCACGAACAAGCCGGCGTGCGACCACATCGAGGAGACGGTGCTTCCCGCCGAGACCCTCGGCCGGCACTACGTCGTGCCGTCGCCGACGGGCCCGAAGGGCGAGGCCGTGCGCCACAAGGTGCGGCTCTACGGGAACAAGGACGGGACGACGCTCACCTATCGGCCGTCCAAGCCGCCCGCGTGCCCCGATACGCTCGACGCGGGCGAGGCCGCGGACTGCGAGCTCCTCGACGGCGCGTTCGAGGTGCTCGGCGACAACGAGTTCGGCGTGGCGACGTTCCTCCTGGGCGCCAGCGTCTACGATCCGACGAACAAGGATCGGCGCGGAGATCCGAGCCAGAGCTTCGTCTCCGGCGTCGAGCAGTTCCGGACCACCTACGTCCTGCTCGCGCCGAAGGACTACCCGGTCCTCTACGCCGACGTCACGTCGACGGTCGACGCGGAGGTCGAGCTCGACGGGGCGCCGGTGCCCGCGCCGTGGACGATGATCGGCGACGGCCCGTTCGGCGTTCAGCGCGTCGATCTGACGAAGAGCGGCGTCGACGGCGCACACACGCTCACCGCGAAGAAGCCCGTCGGGGTCCAGGTCATCGGGTTCGGAGACAACACCAGCTTCCAGTATCCGGCGGGGCTGAACCTGAAGATCATCGCGCCGCCCCCCACGACGAAGTAGCGCTCGGCGCGGACCTCCTCCCCGTCGCCGGCGACGGGGGAGGAGGCCCCGCGGAGGGCGCCGGGCGGCTCCGATCGACGTGCGAGCCATCGGAGACGCGCGCGGCAGTTGGGGGAGCTCGACCGGAGTGGTAAGGATCCGACATGCGGGCCTCCTTCCTCGGCGTCGTCGCGTCCACCTTCGTCCTCGGCCTCACGGCGGTCGTCGCGTGCGGCTCCGATCGCGACGGCTTCGACGCCGACGGGGTCGACGGCGGAGAAGACGCGAGCAGCGGCTTCTTGCCCGTCGACGGCGGCTTCGGCGGCGACGTCGAGGAGCCCGGGCTCCCGGTCGGCGAGACGCGCGATCCGGTCGACTGCGAGGAGGCGAAGACCTCGAAGTCCTACGTCGGCTGCGACTACTGGCCGACGATCACGCCGAACACCGTCTGGTCGATCTTCGACTACGCGGTCGTGGTCGCGAACACCGGCTCGAAGGACGCGGACGTCACGATCACCGGGCCCAACGGCGTGAACAAGCAGGTCGACGTGCCCGCGGGGCAGCTCCGCAAGATCTTCCTCCCGTGGGTGCCCACGCTCAAGGGCGCCGACGGCGACGAGTGCGGGTCGTCGCCCGAGCTGAACGACTCCGCCGTCGAGAGCGGCGGCGCGTACCACCTCGTCAGCAGCACGCCGGTCATCGTCTACCAGTTCAACGCCCTGCAGTACAAAGGCGAGGGCGGGGAGGGGCCGGACGGCGGCGCCAAGGACTGGTCGACCTGCCCGGGGACCGCGGTCGCCTGCCAGGGGCTCTTCGGGGCGGCGCCCATCGGGTGCTTCTCGTTCACCAACGACGCCTCGCTGCTCCTCCCGAGCACGGCGATGACCAACAACTACCGCGTGACGGGCTACAAGGGCGCCTCGCAGAAGCCGCTCTTCGGCGCCGAGTACGGCGTCACCCCGACGGTGCTGTCCGTCACCGCCACGCAGGCGGGCACCAGCGTCACCGTGTCGCTCGCGCCGACCGCGAAGGTCGTGGCGTCCGTCGCCGGGCAGACCATCCCGGCGACCGCCGGCGGCGGGACGATCACGCTCACGCTCGCGAACGCCGGAGACGTCGCGCAGTTCGTCACCGACAAGGGCAAGCAGTTCGACTTCAGCGGCTCGCTCGTCCAGTCGGACAAGCCCGTGCAGGTGATCGCGAGCACGCCGTGCATCAACATCCCGTCGGACAGGGCCGCCTGCGACCACATCGAAGAGACCGTCCTGCCGGCGGAGACGCTCGGCAAGCGCTACGTCGTCGCGCAGCCGACGGGACCGAAGGGGCAGCCGGTCGGTCAGAACGTCCGGTTCTACGGCAACCAGGACGGGACGAAGCTCACCTACTCTCCGTCGAAGCCCGCCAAGTGCCCCGACGGCCTGAACGCCGGCCAGGTCGCGGACTGCGAGGTCGTCAACGAGACGTTCGAGGTCTCGGGCGACAAGGAGTTCGGCGTCTCGACGTTCCTCCTCGGCGCCACGACGTACAACGATCCGAAGGGCGATCCCTCGCAGACCAACATCGCCGCGGTGGAGCAGTTTCGGACCAGGTACGTCTTCCTCGCGCCGAACGACTACCCCACCCTCTGGGCGGACATCACGGCGACCGAGGACGCGGAGATCGAGCTCGACGGCAAGCCGCTCACCGTCGCGTGGAACCAGGTCGGCTCGGGGCCGCTCGGCCTCTACCGCGTCGACCTCACGAAGAGCGGGCAGGACGGCGCGCACACGCTCACGGCGAAGAAGCCGGTCGGCGTCCAGGTCATCGGCTTCGGCGACAACACGAGCTTCCAGTACCCCGCCGGGCTCAACCTGAACATCATCGCGCCGCCTCCGCCGCCGCCGAAGTGACGCGTCGCGCGCACGGCGAGGCGCCTCGTCGAGGCGGGCGCGCGCTCTCCCCGACCCTCAGGCGGCGCGGGCGCGACGATCGGCGCGCGCGACGCGCGTGAGCTCCGAGAGGAGCACGCCGACGGTGGCGTCGCTCGGATCGAGGCGGGCGGCGTCCTCGAGGTCGCGGCGCGCGGCCGAGATCCACGCGGCGCGCTCGGGCGCGCGCGCCGCGCGGGCGGCGGCGATCGACGCCGACGCGCGGAGGAGACGCGGCTCGACCGCGCGCGGCATGAAGGCGCACGCCATCTCGAGGGCGTCGGCGCGGCACGCCGGACCGACGACCAGCGCCATCGAGGCGCGGTCCGCCCAGGCCCCGCGCACGCGCGCGGCGACGAGGCGCATGCACGCCGGCAGGACGTCCCCGCGCTTCGCCGCCTCGGCGTACGCCGCGATCTCGTGCCGGCCGATGTCGCCGGTCCGGCGCGTCGCCGCGTGGAGCGTGCCGTCGGAGACCGTCGCGCCCGTCGTCGCTGCCGTCGTCGTCATCACGTGGACGAATTCGCGAGGGAGGCCGATCCGGATGCACGCCTCGGGCGTTTTTTCGGCCGCGCCCGCGCACACCGGCGCCGACTCTGGAAACCGCCGGAACGAAGGGGTAAGACCCCCGGCCATGGACATCGGCAAGCAGCTCGCGGCGCTCGACCTCGACCCGAAGACCTTCGCGGAGGGCTCTGCCGGCGCAGACGCCCGTACGCTCGTCGCCCGCTCGCCGATCGACGGCTCGGTCACGGCTCGGATCGCCCTCGACGACGCGGCCGCCGTCGACGCCGCGATCGGCCGCGCCCACGCCGCGTTCCTCGAGTGGCGGAGCGTCCCGGCCCCCCGGCGCGGCGAGCTGATCCGCCTCTTCGGCGAGGAGCTTCGCCGGGAGAAGGACGCGCTCGCGAGCATCGTGACGATCGAGGCGGGGAAGATCGTCGCCGAGGCGCGGGGCGAGGTGCAGGAGATGATCGACATCTGCGACTTCGCCTGCGGTCTGTCGCGCCAGCTCTACGGCCTGACCATCGCCTCCGAGCGGCCCGGCCACCGGATGAGCGAGACGTGGCACCCGCTCGGGGTCGTCGGCGTGATCAGCGCGTTCAACTTCCCGGTCGCCGTCTGGGCGTGGAACTTCGCGCTCGCCGTCGTGTGCGGGGACGCGGTCGTGTGGAAGCCCTCCGAGAAGACGCCGCTCACCGCGGCCGCGTGTCAGGCGCTCTTCTTGCGCGCGTGCAAGCGCTTCGACGACGGCGCCTCGCCTTCGGTCGCTTCGCGGCTCTCCCAGGTCGTGCAGGGGCGGGCGGACGTCGGCGAGCGGCTCGTCGACGATCGGCGCGTGGCGCTCGTCAGCGCCACGGGCTCGACCCGGATGGGCCGGGCGATCGGACCGCGCGTGGCCGCCCGCTTCGGGCGCTCGCTGCTCGAGCTCGGCGGCAACAACGCGATGATCGCGGCGCCGTCGGCCGATCTCGAGCTCGCGACGCGCGCCGTCCTCTTCAGCGCCGCCGGCACGTGCGGGCAGCGCTGCACGACGCTCCGGCGCCTGATCGCCCACGAGAGCATCCGCGACGAGCTCACGTCGCGCGTCGAGCGCGCCTACGCGCAGATCCGCGTGGGCGATCCGCGTGACGCCGCGACGCTCGTGGGGCCGCTCATCGACGGCGCGTCGTTCGAGGCGATGCAGTCGGCGCTCGCCCGCGCCAAGCAGGCGGGCGGCGAGGTCGTGGGCGGAGAGCGCGTCTCCGTCCCCGGGTGCGACGGCGGGTTCTACGTCCGGCCGGCGATCGTCCGCATGCCCGCCCAGGCGGACATCGTGAAGGAGGAGACGTTCGCGCCGATCCTCTACGTGATGAGCTACCGCGAGCTCGACGAGGCGATCGCGATGCAGAACGACGTGCCCCAGGGGCTCTCGTCGTGCATCTTCACGAACGACCTCCGCGAGGCCGAGCGCTTCCTCTCCGCGGTCGGGAGCGACTGCGGGATCGCGAACGTGAACATCGGGCCGAGCGGCGCCGAGATCGGCGGCGCGTTCGGCGGCGAGAAGGAGACCGGCGGCGGCCGCGAGTCCGGCTCGGACTCGTGGCGCAGCTACATGCGCCGCGCGACGAACACCGTGAACTACTCGAAGGACCTCCCGCTCGCGCAGGGCATCGTCTTCGGCTGATCGCGGTCGCCTCGAAGCGAGACGCGTCGCGGGCGTCGTGCGTCGCGGACGTCGCGTCGCGCGGCGAGCACGTCGCCGGGAGCGGAGAAGATCCGCGCCGCGCGGGCGTAAGAAGACGCGTGGCCCCTGCGAGGGTGCCCAGGATTTCCCTATCAAGACAAAGGTTTGCGTCCCATCGTCGTCCGGCGAGTAGGTTTGGGTTGGACACGCACCTACATGTGAGTCATAGCTAAGCTCTAGCTCGCCAGGAAACCACGGAAGATCCCATGAAGCTCCGCTCCCTCTCCCTCTCGCTCCTCCTCGCTCTCGCCGCGGCGGCCACGGGCTGCGCCGGTGAGGTCGGCGACAACACGACGACCAACGACGAGAACGAGATCGTCAACGTCCCACAAACCGACGTGGAGCGGCAGTCGATCGGCAACTGCTGGCTCTACGCCCACGCGAGCTGGGCGGAGTCGATGCACAAGGCGGCGACGGGCGAGGACTTCGACGTCTCGCAGTCGTACTGGACCTACTGGCACTGGTTCGATCAGATCGCGGGCGGGTTCTCCTCGCAGATCTCGACCGGCGGCAACTACACCACCGCGAACAACATCGTCCGCAAGTACGGCCTCATGGCGGAGAAGGACTTCGTCTTCGCCGACACGCTGAACGAGATGTCGAACCGGCAGAAGACGGCGCTCGACACCCTCAACGAGTCGCTCAAGTCCGGGGCGCTGCAGGACACGGCGTCGCGTCGCGACAAGAAGAAGCTGCGCGAGGAGATGGACCGCGCCTGGGGCCTCTCCCCCGAGCAGAGCGCGATGCTCGATCAGGTCTTCGGCGAGACGGTCTCGCGCACGCTCACCGGCTCGGCGAGCGTCGCGGGGACGCCGATCGTCCGCGCGCAGGACTTCGACGTCAGCTACTCGCTCGGCCCGAACCGCGCGCCCGTGACGCGCAAGCTCTCGCAGGCGATGAGCGACTGGCGCCAGGTCTACTACTCGAACGGCGATCGCCGCGGGTTCCTCCTCCGCGTGCAGAAGGCGCTCCACGCCGAGCAGCCCGTGATCATCACATGGTTCGTCGATTTCAACGCGATGGAGAACCGCGACAACGAGCTCCGCGGCTCGTTCAACATGACGACGCTCGGCGAGCTCGGCCCGGGCAGCCAGGGCGGTCACATGACCGTGCTCCAAGACTACCAGGCGAAGCTCGCCGACGGCACGTTGCTCGAGGCCGGCGTCACGCTCGATCCGACGAAGCCGAGCGACAAGCGGCTTCTCGATCGCGCGCTCGACACGCGCACCGAGATCCAGTTCCTCCGGGTGAAGAACTCGTGGGGCGCCGCCCGTCCGGATCGCGCGTTCGCGCCCGGCATGCCCGGCTACCACGACCTCTACCTCGACTACCTGAACGGCCCGGTGAAGCGCTGCACGACCAAGGCGGACGGCTCGACGGACACGTCGAACTGCCCGTTCGATCACACGCCGCTGCAGAACGTCGTCCTGCCGCCGGGGTACTGATCGCCGCCGAGCGCGGATCGCCCAGCCGGAGACGCCGGGTTTGTGCCGCGCGCGACGACGCGGCATCCTTCCGGCGTGCTTCGGCTCCGACCCCTGGGTCCTTCCTTGGCGCTCGCGCTGGCGGCGGCGTGCAGCGACGATCCTCCGCCTCCGGCCCCGTCGGGTCCGTGCGTCCCGCCTCCGCGGCCGGTCGGCGCCGCCGTCGCGCTCGCGCCCGCGCTCGGCGACGTCCGTTTCACCGCGCCGATCGAGCTGATCGAAGGACCGGGGCGGCGCTTCTACGTCGTGGAGCAGGGCGGCGTCGTGAAGGTCGTGCCGCCCGGCGGCGGCGCGCCGACCGTCGCGCTCGACGTCTCGGCCCGGATCGTCTCCGGCGGCGAAGCGGGGCTCCTCGGGCTCGCGTTCGATCCGAAGTTCGCCGAGAACGGCTTCGCGTACCTGTTCTTCACGGAGAACATCGACCCCAAGCCCGGCTTCGTCTTTCAGGACGTCGTCGCGCGCGTGACGAGCGCCGACGGCGGCGCGACGTTCGACCCTGCGACGATCGAGGTCCTGCTCGCGGTCGACGATCCGTTCGCGAACCACAACGGCGGTCACGTCGCCTTCGGCCCGGACGGGATGCTCTACGTCGCCATCGGAGACGGCGGCTCGAGCGGGGATCCGCAGGGGAACGCGCAGAACAAGGACACCCTCCTCGGCAAGCTCCTCCGGATCGACCCGCACGGCGGCGCGCCGTACGGGATCCCGCCGTCGAACCCGTTCGCCGCCGGCGGCGGCCGCCCCGAGATCTACGCCTACGGATTCCGCAACCCGTGGAAGTTCAGCTTCGACATGGAGACCGGAGACCTCTGGCTCGCCGACGTCGGGCAGAGCCGCTACGAGGAGATCAACCGCGTCGTCCTCGGCGGCAACTACGGCTGGAACGTGCGCGAGGGGAAGCACTGCTACGAGTCGCCGAGCTGCTCGACCGACGGGCTGATCGATCCGGTCGCCGAGTACCCGCGCTCGGAGGGGATCAGCGTCACCGGCGGCTACGTCTACCGCGGCGCGAAGATCCCGTCGCTCGCGGGTCGCTTCGTCTACGGCGACTTCGGCTCGGGCAACCTCTGGAGCCTGGACGGGCTCGGACAGACCAAGGGGACGCTCCTCACGCCGTCGAACCTCAAGATCTCGTCGTTCGGGCAGGACGCCGACGGCGAGGTCTACGTCGTCGACTACGCCTCCGGAGCCGTGAAGCAGCTCGTGGCCGCGGACGCGCGGCCGCCCGAGGTGACCCTCACCGGCGAGCGCCTCGGAGAGACGGGCTGCCTCGATCCGAGGGACCCGACGCGCGCGCCGACCACGGCGATCGCGTACAGCGTGAACAGCCCGCTGTGGTCCGACGGCGCCGACAAGGCGCGATGGCTCTTCGTCCCCGAGGGCAAGAAGATCGGCGTCGGCCCCGACGGCGACTTCGACGTCCCGCCGGAGAGCGTCGCCGTGAAGACGTTCACCGTCTTCGGCAAGCGCGTCGAGACGCGCCTCTTCGTGCGCTACGACGACGGCGGGTGGGCCGGCTACTCGTACGAGTGGGCCGACGACCAGAGCGACGCCTTCCTCCTCACCGAGGGCAAGACGAAGGAGCTCCCCGGCGGCGGCACCTGGACCTTCCCGTCGCGCGGCGAGTGCTTCGCGTGCCACACGCCGTCGGCGGGGTTCACCCTCGGGCTCGAGGCGAGGCAGCTCAACCGCGAGGACGGCGGGGACGTGCTCGACCGGTTCGCCGGCGTGCTCGAGGCGCCGATCGCGCGCGACGCGTTCCCGCCGCTGGCGGCCGCGGACACCGAGAGCGCGTCGGTCGAGGCGCGCGCGCGCGGCTACCTCCACGCGAACTGCTCGGCGTGCCATCGCGAGGGCAGCGGCGCGGGCGCGGCGACGCTCGATCTCCGGATCGATCGCTCGCTCCTCGAGACGCGGACGTGCGAGGTCGCCCCCCAGGCGGGCGACCTCGGCGTGGCCGATCCGAGGATC
>JAHBWF010000242.1 GCA_019637105.1 Labilithrix sp. | reverse complement strand
GCTCACGTCCTGGGCCTCGATGCACGTGGGGTGCGCGTCGGGCGGCGTCCCGGGGAGCACGAGGAGGCCGACGGTCCCGATGCCGGTGCCGAGATCGAGGTGGCGTCGCACGGGCCGGCCGAGGAGCGGCAGCTTGTCGAGCGCGTACCAGCCGGTCAAAAGATCGTCGGTCGAGTGACGGTGGCCCTTCTTGCGCTGGAAGATGCGGTACGTCGAGGTCAGCCCGTCGACGGTGATGGGCTCGCCGAGCTCGGACTCGAGCTCGCGCCGGCGGTGCTCGAGCTCGTCGGGGGAATACGTCATCGGCGCGAGGCGGCGGCGGGAGCCGCGGGGTCGAGCTCGTCGGGGGAAGAGGTCATCGGCGCGAGGCGGCGGCGGGAGCCGTGAGCTCGAGCTCGTCGCGTGAAGGGGGCATCGGCGCGAGGCGGCGGCGGACGAGAGCGACGCTCAAAAGAGGTCTGGGACACGCCCGGGGAAGCGAACCGTCTCGCCGACCGCCGGGAGCTCGAACGGGACGAGCGCCTTGCCCTTCCATTGACGGAACAAGTAGCTCGTCTCGAGGTCGTTCGTGAACACGAAAGACGCCTCGTCGGGGATGCCGTCGTCGGTCGTGTGCGTGACGGTGACGGTGACGTCGCTGAGGGCGACGCTCCTGCCGGCGGGCAGTGACGGGCTGAGGTCGCGAAAGAGGAGCTCGGTGCCGGTGCGGTAGAAGCCGCCGTCCTCGTGGACGACGAAGCTCTTCTCCCCCGTGCGCGAGAGCCGGACGTCGCGCAGGTTGCCCGTCATCAGGAGCATCCGCTCCGGAGGGGTGGCGCCGTCCTCGAGGTGCGTGATGACGAGGTAGTAGGCGAACGCCGTGTCGGGCGCGTTGACCAGCACGACGCGCTTGTCGCGGGCCGACCCGTCCGCGGGGATCCCCGCCGCGAGATCGCGGACGATCCCGTCGAGGATCACGATGCTGTGCGCGCCGAGGAGGAAGAGGACGGGCGCGAGCACGAGGTGGCCGAGCCACGACCACGCGGCGTAGGCGCGGACGACGCGCGCGGGGCGTCCGTCCGCGGCCGCCGCCCACGGAGCTCGCTCGATCGCGCCGGCAGAGGTCATCGCGAGCAGCGCGACCAGGCCGAAGCCGGCGAGGAAGAGGAGGCGGCTCGACGGAAACGTCGCCGTGCTCGGGACGACGGCGAGCACGCTCGCGCAGGCGAAGAAGCGCGACGTCCGGCGCACGCGGGCGTCGCCGGCGCGGAGCATGCGCGCGACGACGACGCCCGCCCAGACCAGGACGGCGAGCGCCAGCCCGAGGAAGACGGCTTTTCCCGCCGGCGGGGCGAACGGGTAGCCGTCGGGGATGGGCGCACCGAGCTCGGCGCCGAGCAAGAGCGGGACGTGGGCGCCGAGGCCCGCGAGGAAGGCGAGCGGAGCCTGCGTCGGGTCGGTGTAGACGCCGGAGCCACGCGCGCCGAAGTCGCCCGCGCGGTAGACGACGATCCAGACGACGACGATCGCCGCGGCAGGCACGAGCGAGCGGAGGCGCGCGCCTGCGGGCCGTCCGTCGAGGAAGAGCGCGTGCGCGGCGAGGTAGGCGATCGTCGCGGAGGCGCTCTCACCCGACGCGAGCGCGAGGCCGAGGGACGCCGCGGCGGCGAACGGGAGTGCTCCGGGTCGCGCTCGGCGAGCGCCCGTGTCGTGGAGCGAGAGCGCGGCGAGCGAGAACGCCGCCGCGATGAGCGCGTTGCGGTTCGCGATCCATCCGACCGGGAGCCCGTGGGTGTGATCGATCGCGTAGAAGAGCGTCGCGATCCCCGCCGCGAGCGGCGAGATCGGTCCGAGCCACCGGCGGTAGAGCCGCGCCGCGAGCCAGACGACGATCGCGTACCAGACGATCGACTGCGCGTGCATCAACCACGGCGACGTCGGCCAGAGCGTGTAGTCGAGCGCGTGGGTGAGCGAAGCGAGCGGGCGGAACAAGGCGATGCGGAGACCGGGGGTCATCCACCATGGGGCGAAGCCGCTCTCGAGGACGCGCGCGCCCTCCTCCGCGCTGCCGCTCGCGAAGGTGAAGAGCGTCGTCGGGCTCCCGGCCACCGGGAGCCAGCGCACGTCCTTTTGGATCATCGCGCGGTGCCAGAGATCGTCGGCGACGAGCCGCGTCCGCAGCGTGGGCAGCGAGAGGACGCACGCGATGAGCACCGCGACGGCTGGAAACCGGGGGGAGGAGAGCCAGGTCTTCAGACGAAGGGCGAGCAAGCGCGTGTCGAGCGTATTCCCTCACGGCCTCGACCGACCACCGACGGCGGAGGATTCGGCGATCTCCACGCGCCGTCCGCGCCGTCGAGGCGCCTGAACCGTCAGCCGGCCGGGTTCGGGATCGTGAGCGCGGCTCGCGAGGCCGGACGCGCGAGCGCCTGGTCGAACCAGCGGACCACGTGGGTGTAGCCCTTGAACCCGACGAGCTCGAGCGCGCCGTAGAACTCGAGGCCGCGCACCCACGGCCAGGTCGCGATGTCGGCGATCGTGTAGGTGTCGCCCATGATCCACTCGCGCCCTTCGAGCCGCTTGTCGAGCACGTTCAGGAGGCGCTTCGTCTCGTCGACGTACCGCTGACGCGGGCGCGGATCGGCGACGTCCTTGCCGCCGAATTTGTAGAAGAAGCCGAGCTGCCCGAACATCGGGCCGATCCCGCCCATCTGGAACATCAGCCACTGGATCGTCTGGTAGCGCGCCGCCGCGTCGCTCGGTACGAGCTTGCCGGACTTGTCGGCCAGGTAAAGGAGGATGGCGCCGCTCTCGAAGAGCGGCAGCGGCGCCCCGCCGGGACCCGCCGGATCGACGATGGCCGGGATCTTGTTGTTCGGGTTGAGCGAGAGAAATTCGGGCGTGGTCGTGTCGCCGTCGAGGCGGACGAGGTGAGGCTCGTAGGGGAGCCCGGTCTCCTCGAGCATCGCCGAGACCTTGATGCCGTTCGGGGTGGGGAACGAATAGAGCTGAATGCGGTCGGGGTGCTTCGCCGGCCAGCGGGCGGCGACGGGATGCAAGAGGGAAGCGGTCACGCGGTCTCCTTCGTCTGAGGGCGTTCGGCCCCTACCTGGATGCCGACGCTACACCCCCCGTCGCGGCGCGCTCGAGACATTCGACTCGCGGCCCGATCGCCCTCGTCTCGAGCCGACACGGCCGAGACACGCTCTCTGCGCGGCGTCTCCGGACGGCGCGGCGCGCGCTCTGCGCGGCGTCTCCCGAGGACGTGAGGGACGCGAGATGGACCGGCGCCGGAGGCGTTCGCGCGCGTTCGACGGCGGCTCGGCCCCGCCCGTCGCCGATGGCATCGTTCGTGCCGGCGATCTCCGACGATTTCGTGCGAACGATCGCTTGCTCCGCGCTGCGTGGACGGCAAGACTGGAGGGGCAAAGCGAAGCAGGAGGTCGTCATGTCGAATCCGAAGCATCGACCCTTTCGTCGCGATAGCGGCGACGCTTTTCTTCCCGATCCGGCGAGCGGTACCTTCATTTCCCTCTCCGACGCCGAGTCGGTGGCCGAAGAGTTCATCGCCTCCGTCACCTCGGCGGACTTCGTGCTCGAGGAGGCTCGCAACGAGCTCTCGGTCGACGAGGTCGGCGGGCCGTTCGTCGAGGACGACGAGCTCGAGCTCTTCGACTGATCGCGACGCCCGGAGGCGGTCGCGGCATCGCGACCCTTTCCGGAGCGTGTTCGAGCGGACTGCCTTAACCTACCGGCGTGACGCGTCCGAACGGAGCGGCGGGGCTCGGGGTCTTCACCCTGCTCGTGCTCGCGCTCGCTCCTTCGGTCGCCCGCGGCGACGAGCCGCTGCCGTCGCTGCCGCCTCCTTCCGCGTCGCCGCCGGCGCCCGCGCCGCGCTCTTCCACGTCGCCTCCTTCTTCGGCGTCGTCGTCTCCGGCGCCCGCGCTCCCGTCTCCGGCGCCCGCGCCGCACCCTCCCGCGCCGACGCCTCCTCTCGAGCCGGCGCCGTCGTCCGCGTCGTCGCCGGGCCCGCCGCCGAAGCCGCTCGCGCTCACGCCGCCTGCGCCGCGCGGTCGCGGCGTCTGGCGCTCCTTTCGCGCGGGAGCCGATCTCGTCCAGAGCGTGCCGACGGCCGCCATCCTCGACGGGGCGTGGTCGATCTCGCTGCACGTCAACACCGAGCTGACGAACCGCACCTGGGACAAGCCGTACCCGACCGGCAGCATCGGCCAGTACTCGACGCGCATCCTCTACGGCGGCTCGTGGACGCTGATGCTCGGCCTCGAGAGCCTCGCGGTCGTCCTCGCGTCGAAGGGCAACTTCGACTGGATCGGCGACGCGTCCTACCGCACCGACTGGGTGCTCCCCGTCGATCTCCCGGCGTGCTCGCACGTCGGCGCGCGCGGCGGCTGCGGCCTCGGCGTCGGCAGCTTCTCGTTCCTCCAGATTCGCCCGCGAGGAGGGCGCTGGTGGTACGAGGCCGGCGGCGGGTGGATCCAGCAGCGCGTCCTCAACGACGCGCTCCGCACCGTCGCCGAGTCGTCCTGGGTGCTCACGCCGATCTCGGCGCTCTACGAGCTCCGGACCGATCTCGATCGCGACGTCGCCGTCCGCCTCTTCGCCGGCCCCGGCGTCTACTTCGGGATGCACACGGCGCACCTGCACCCGACGCGGCGCGGGATGGACGTCTATACCGACGTCCCGTGGACGCAGATGTACCCGCTCGACGCCGGCATCGGCCCCGGCGCGCGGGTCGAGGGACGCTTGATCGTGAAGCAGCACCTCTCGCTCGAGGGCGAGCTCGTCATGGCGCCCTTCCTCCTCGGGGGGCCGACGCGACAGGTGTCGAGCGACGTCGCGCCGCTCGACGTCGAGCGCGAGGGGATGTCCGTCTGGCGGAAGGTCGGCCTCGGGATCGGCTGGGACGATCCGCGCAACATCCCGTTCAAGGCGACGCTCGCGTTCTTCGGGGCCGAGCTCTCCGAGCGCCCGATCCATCAGATCGGCTACCGTGGCGGCATGCTCCGCTTCGACATCCCGCTCCGCGTCCCTGGAGCCGACTGATGGCCGCGCTCGCCGTCGCCCCCGTCACCGCCGCCGACGCCGCTCCGACCCGGTGGATCGTCTTCCTCCACGGCATCCTCGGCTCCGGCGCGAACTGGCGCAGCTTCGCCCGTCAGATCGTCGCCGCGAAGCCGACGTGGGGCGCCCTCCTCGTCGATCTCCGCCTCCACGGCGACTCCCAGGCCTTCGCGCCGCCGCACACGCTCGAGGCCGCCGCGCGCGACGTCGTCGAGGCGATCCCGAACGTCGCCGGCGTCGGCCGGACGCCGGTGCGCGCGGTCCTCGGTCACAGCTTCGGCGGAAAGGTCGGCATCGAGCTCGCGCGCCAGCTCGCGGCCGCGCCCAACGGCCCGCTCGACGAGCTCGTCGTCGTCGACTCGACCCCTGGCGCGCGCCCCGACTTCCGCGGCTCGTCGGGCGTGCGCCACGTCGTCGAGCTCCTGACCGAGCTGCCGGAGGCGTTCCCCGATCGCAACGCGTTCACCGCGTGGGCGGAGGAGCGCGGCGTGAGCCGGCCGACCGCGATGTGGCTCGCGATGAACGTGCGGCCCGTGCCGAACACGACGCGCTTCGAGTTCCGCCTCGATATCCCCTCGATCCGCGCGATGATGGACGACTACTTCGCGCGCGACCTCTGGCCCGTCCTCGAAGCTCCGCCGGGGCACATGAAGACGCGCATCATCGCCGGCGGAGACTCGGAGGTCCTCGACGCCGCCGACCTCGCGCGCGGGCGCGCGCTCCCGTCCGTGAGCGTCGACGTGATCCCGAACGCGGGCCACTGGGTCCACGTCGACGCCCCCGACGCCCTCCGCGAGCTCGTGCTCGGCTACCTCGACGGCTGAGGCCCCGGGCGCGCTCGGGGTGAGCGCGCGCTCCTCGTCGGCGCGCCGCGCCGCGGTCGAAGTGTTCGCGGGCCGGCGCGCCGTGACGCTATAGTCCGGTCCGAATGAGCGCGGTGTTCCAGTACGAAGACCTCCTCCCCCTCGGGCCCGACGAGACGCCGTACCGGCGCGTGACCGGCGACTTCGTCTCGACGTTCGAGGCGCAGGGCAAGACCTTCCTGAAGGTCGAGCCCGAGGCGCTGACGAAGCTGACCGAGGAGGCGATGCGTGACATCGCCCACCTGCTCCGGCCCGGGCACCTCGCGCAGCTCCGGAAGATCCTCGACGACGCCGAGGCGTCGCCGAACGACAAGTTCGTCGCGCTCGACCTCCTGCGCAACGCGAACATCGCCGCGGGCGGCGTGCTCCCGATGTGCCAGGACACCGGCACGGCGATCGTCATGGGCAAGCGCGGCCAGTACGTCCTGACGGGCGGGGGCGACGAGGCGGCGATCGCGCGCGGCGTCTGGAACACGTACCGGACGACGAACCTCCGCTACTCGCAGATGGCGCCGCTCGACATGTACACGGAGAAGAACACCGGCGACAACCTCCCGGCGCAGATCGAGATCTTCGCGACCGACGGCGACGCCTACAAGTTCCTCTTCATGGCGAAGGGCGGGGGCTCGGCGAACAAGAGCTACCTCTTCCAGGAGACGAAGGCGCTCCTCAACCCGAAGAGCCTCCTCGCGTTCGTCGAGCAGAAGCTCCTCGGCCTCGGGACCGCGGCGTGCCCGCCCTATCACCTCGCGCTCGTCGTCGGCGGCACGTCGGCGGAGCACGCGCTCAAGACCGCGAAGCTCGCGTCGGCGCGGTACCTCGACACGCTCCCGACCACCGGCAGCGCGCTCGGCCGCGGCTTCCGCGACGTCGAGATCGAGCGGCAGATCCTCGAGCTCGCGCAGCGGACCGGCATCGGCGCGCAGTTCGGCGGCAAGTACTTCTGCCACGACGTCCGCGTGATCCGCCTCCCGCGACACGGCGCCTCGTGCCCCGTCGCGCTCGCGGTCTCGTGCTCGGCGGATCGTCAGGCGCTCGGGAAGATCACGAAGGAGGGCGTCTTCCTCGAGGAGCTCGAGCGCGATCCGGCCAGGTACCTCCCCGACACCACGCACGACGAGCTCGGCGGCGACGTCGTGAAGGTGGACCTGAGCAAGCCGATGCCCGAGGTCCGCGCGCTGCTCTCGAAGCACCCGATCAAGACGCGCCTCTCGCTCACGGGGCCGATGATCGTCGCGCGCGACATCGCTCACGCGAAGCTGAAGGAGCGGCTCGACGCGGGGCAGGGGGTGCCGTCGTACCTGCGCGACTTCGCGGTGTACTACGCGGGACCGGCGAAGACGCCCGAGGGTTACGCGTCGGGCTCGTTCGGACCGACGACGGCCGGGCGCATGGACGCGTACGTCGAGCAGTTCCAGGCGGCCGGCGGGAGCCTCGTCATGCTCGCGAAGGGGAACCGCTCCCAGCAGGTGACCGACGCCTGCAAGAAGCACGGCGGCTTCTACCTCGGATCGATCGGCGGGCCGGCCGCGCGCCTCGCGAAGGACTGCATCAAGAAGGTCGAGGTCCTCGAGTACCCCGAGCTCGGGATGGAAGCGGTCTGGAAGATCGACGTCGTCGACTTCCCCGCGTTCATCGTCGTCGACGACAAGGGCAACGACTTCTTCGCCGGGCTGATGGGCGCCGGCGCCGGCAAACGAGCTCTGCCCGTGAAGTGAGCCTGTCGAAGCGCGCCGCGGGGCGAACCCGCGCACGGCTGGGACATCATGTAACGCTCCTGTAACGGGTGCGTTCGAGGCCTCCGATAGCTTCATGGGTCGGAGGTCGTCATGAGCATCACGCGCAAGAGCTTGGTCGTGCTCGCCACCGCGATCGTGGCCGGAGCGGCGTTCGCCGTCGGCTGCAGCGACGACGCGACGGACTCGGGCTCGTCTGGCAGCTCCGGCTCGTCGGGCAGCTCCGGCTCGCGCGGCGACGTCGACGCCGGGGCCGACGTCGACGCCGGGGGCGACGTCGACGTCGACGCCGGCGACGTCGACGCCGGCGACGACGCGGGCGAGAAGAAGGCCAACGGCGAGGCGTGCACCACCGAGAGCGATACGAGCACCGAGTGTGCGAGCGGCGTCTGCAAGACCTTGGGCGGCGGAAGCGGCGGGGGCGGCGGCGGAAACGCCGCCCGCACGCGTTGCACCGTCAAGTGCGACAACCCGCAGTCGAACGACGACCCGAAGTGCGCCGGAGGCTCACCCTTCTCGGGACGCTGCAACAACCAGGGCTACTGTCAGCTCGAATAGACAGGTCGCTCCCCTCGACGTTCGCTCGTGTGCGCCGCGGCGGCGCGCGCGTGCGGGCGCATCGGGAGCGCTCACACCGACGCGCTCGTACGCGTCGCGACGGACCGCTCCCCTCGACGTTCGCTCGTGTGCGCCGCTCGCCGCGACGGCGCGCGGGCGCGCGTAGCGCGTAGGGAGCGCTCACACCGGCGCGCTCGTACGCGTCGTTCGACCGACGAGCGCTCGTACGCGCGGGCGCGTAGGGAGCGCTCACACCGGCGCGCTCGTACGCGTCGTTCGACCGACGAGCGCTCGTACGCGCCGTTCGACCGACGGTCCGCTCGAATTAACGGGACACTTGTGGCGATCGTGCTCGCTCGGGCGGCGCCCGCGCGGCAAGGTGACGCGTGGACGGTCACCCGCGGACGGGCATCCCGGCAACTTCATGCGTGCACGCCGAAACACCGGAGCGGGAACAGCGTTTGAATGACCGGCCGTCGTGGCTGCTCCCGCACCCGAAGAAGCCGATAGAAGCCCGACTTTCACGGAGAAGTACGACGTCGAGCGGGTGCTCGGACGTGGTGGGATGGGCACCGTCTTCGAGGCGCGCCACGCGCGCATGGGACACCGCGTCGCGATCAAGGTCCTCGGCGAGGACGTGCGCCGCCACCCCGAGCTGGTGAAGCGGTTCGAGCAGGAGGCGCGCGCCGCGGGGGCGCTCTCGAGCCCGCACGCGGTGCGGGTCCACGACATCGATCAGACCGTGGACGGCACGCCGTTCATGGTGATGGAGCTCCTGACGGGCCGTGATCTCGCGCACATCGTGGAGAACGACGGCGCGCAGCCGATCGGCGCGTCGGTGCGCTGGGTCATCGAGGCGTGCGACGCGATCGGCGAAGCGCATCGCCTCGGGATCGTTCACCGGGACATCAAGCCGTCGAACCTCTTTCTCTGCCGCGACACCGGATCGATCAAGGTGCTCGATTTCGGCATCGCGAAGCACGTCGCGGCCAAGGACGCCGCGCTCACGCTCGGCGTCACGCCGCTCGGCACGCCGCAATACATGTCGCCCGAGCAGGTCCGCTGCGCGAAGGACGTCGACGCGCGGACGGACATCTGGTCGCTCGGCGTGACGCTGTACGAGCTCGTCTGCGGCCGTCCGCCGTTCGATCACGACGTGCCGCAGGCCTGCATCGCCGCGATCGCGGCCGACCCGATCCCCGATCCGCGTGAGTTTCGTCCGGACCTCCCCGACGCGCTCGCCGCGATCGTCATGCGGGCGCTCGCCAAGGACCGGTCCGAGCGCTTCGGCTCGGTCGAGGAGCTCGTCCTCGCGCTCGCGCCGTTCGTCGACGCGCCCTCGAGCAGCGACTCGTGGCGCGTCATCTCCACGGCGCGCCGTACGGCGACGAGCGATCATACGACGGTCTCGGGCGACGGCGTCGCGTCCGGCGCGACGGCGAGCCGCAAGGTCGAGGACGAGCAGACCGTGCCGCCCGCGGTGTCGCGCGCGAACCGGCGGGAGCCGCGAGGCCAGCGCGTCCGCTCCACGCTCGCGCTCGCGAGCGCCGCCGTGATGGGGCTCGCGGCGCTCGTCGCGACCCCGCGCTGCGTCGGCGCGCGCCTCGACGCCGCCGCGAAGGCCACCCTCGCGGAGGCCCCGCAGGTGAGCGACGCCGTCGCGAACGCCGCGGCGCTGCCCGCCC